>NZ_JBBEYB010000001.1:0-520288 GCF_037482285.1 Aquabacterium sp. G14 | reverse complement strand
CACGAGCGGGCAATTCGGACACTGATTGCGGCGGCACTTGCCCAGCTTGAAGTTGAAACAGGCACCGCCATCGCCGCCAGCGTTGATCCAGCAACACTTGATCGCTGGCGAGCCTCAGTTTCAGAGCTGCGCCCAGATGGACAAACCCAGCAGAGTTGGCTATGGGCTGCACCGGCGAAACACTCAACCCGCCAAATCAGCGAGGTACTGGAGCGCATCGACCTGCTTTACACGCTGGACGTTCATAAGCACCTGGCAGACATCCCCGATCTCATCTTGCGCCGCTACGCGCGCCGACTTGTCTCCAGGCCGCCCTCAGCCGGAGCCAAGATCAAAGAGCCAGCGCGCACCGTGGAGGTCGCATGCTTTCTTCGGTATTGCCTGTTCACCACCACAGACCAGTTGATCCTTATGGTGCAGCGCCGGATCGCCGATCTGTGGCGTCAGGCTGCCGCCGATGTCCCCGCTACCGTCAATTGGGCCGCAATGTACAAAACGCTGCTCGGCGAACTTGTTGCCTTGAGCGCGCAAGGTGCGGTGCCAGATGCTGAGTTGCGTGCCCGTCTTGAAGCCTTGATCACCGAAACCCAGAAACGCAAACCACCGAGCAGGGCCTCCCTGGTCCGCGAGGGATTGATTGATGGAATTCGCCCCGTGCGGTCGTTGCTCGTCGCCATTGCAAAGCTGCCCTGGCAGGCCACCGGCGAGCATCCTGCCATCGAGTACCTTGCCAAGCTGCAAGCTTTATATCTCAAAGGATCCAGAAAGCTGCCAGTTGAAGTGGTGGCACCAAGTCTGGGAATGATCTGGCAGGTTTCGATCTCCAGCCCAGACCGGGAACGGGCGTTTCAGGCGTTGGAGGTGGCCACCCTGTTTGCCCTGCGCCGCGCGGTGCGCAATGGCTCGGTCTGGATTGAGCACAGCCTGAGCTTTCGGGGTCGTGCGCGCTTGTTCTTCACGGACGAGCGTTGGCAGGCAGAGTCCAAGAAACACTATGCCCGTCTATCGTTACCCAGCAAGGCTGCCACTTTCTTGAAGCCTTTGCTGGCCAGAGTAACTGCCGGTGTCGATGCGGTGGCCGCTGCAGCCCGCAGTGGCGTACTGCGCGTGGATGATGAACTCCATTTGTCGCCATTGCCCGCAGAGGACGAAGACCCAGAAGTGACCAAGCTGCGCGCGGCTTTGGATCACCGCATCGGTGAGGTTCAATTGCCGGAAGTGATTCTGGCCGTTGACGCCCAGGTGCGCTTTAGCTGGATCATGCTCGGACGTGAGCCGCGCTCTACCGACGAGCTGCTGATGGTCTATGCCGGCATCATGGCCCACGGCACCAGTCTGACTGCGGTCGAATGCGCGCGCATGATTCCGCAATTGTCTGCCACCAGCATTCGCCAGGCCATGCGCTGGGCGCGGGACGAACGGCGTCTGAGCCAGGCCTGCCAGGCTGTGCTGGAATTCATGCAGCGACACCCGATTGCCGCCACCTGGGGGCGGTCCGATTTGGCATCTTCTGACATGATGAGCATGGAGACCACCAAACGGGTGTGGCAAGCCCGGCTTGATCCTCGGCGCAACACACCTTCCATTGGAATCTACTCCCATGTAAAAGACCGGTGGGGCATCTTCCATGCGCAGCCCTTTGTGCTCAATGAGCGCCAGGCGGGCGTGGCCATTGAAGGTGTCATCCGCCAAGAAAAGCTGGAGACCAGCCAGCTTGCTGTGGATACCCATGGCTACACCGACTTTGCCATGTCACATGCCCGTTTGCTTGGTTTTGATCTTTGCCCGCGGTTGAAGGAACTCAAACAGCGCCACCTCTTTGTGCCACGCGGCACCAAAGTGCCCGCAGAAATCGCTGCGGTGTGCGAAGCCAATGTCGACGTCGCTTTGATCGAAAAGCATTGGGATAGTCTGGTGCACCTGGCAGCCTCGGTCATGAGCGGACATGCCAGTGCGGTGGCAGCTCTTGCGCGGTTCGGTTCTGCCGCCCAGGGCGATCCAATCTATGAGGCTGGCGTGCAATTGGGGCGGTTGCTGCGTACGGCGTTTTTGGCTGACTACTTTGTCAAGGACGCTTTCAGGAACGAGTTGCGCCGGGTGCTCAATCGGGGCGAGGCTGTTAACGCCCTCAAGCGCGCCATTTATACCGGCCGGATCAGCCCGGCGCAGGCCAAACGTGTCGATGAAATGCAGGCTGTGGCCGATGCGTTGAGCCTGATGGCCAACATCGTGATGGCGTGGAATACCTCACAGATGCAGGCGGTCCTGGATCGCTGGTCGAACCGCCGCCAGGTCATTCCACCGGAACTGATCGGGAAGATTGCGCCCACCAGGCTGGAGAGCATCAACTTGCGGGGTGTGTTTCGCTTCCCGGTTGACCGCTATGCTGACCAAATCCTGCCTTCGCGGCCAAATGCATCGATAACTGGCACCAATGGATGAAACCGACCACGGTTTGACGCCACGAATCGCAGATTTGAAAGTGAACAGGAAAGTCAATGAAATCAACGATCTACCAACACCACCTCCGCGCCAGTGCTAGCTTTTCGTACCGTCACTTATTGCACTGAAAACGAGGAGACCCCAAGAAGTACCAGAAGTTGACGCACCACGCGGCCAACAAGAGGCCCACCGCCCCGGAAAAGCCGAACAACAAGGTTGCCAACAAGCGCACACCGGCTGGCAGGTAGACCCAGTTGATGCCAGGCACGTGCTCACTGGCACGGAACAGCAACTCATTGACCCCCACCATCGTCAAGAAGGCGACAAAGGTGGCCAGAACCATCCACATGTGCAGTCCGAGCCGCGCGCTGAATGTCATAAAATTTAGAGTGTGAGGGGTACTGCGCTGTCTATGGTACTCCCACCCACCTGAGGATTGATCTGTGCCCCGTCCCGCCGATATCTATCTGCGCTTCCTGAAACTGGCCGAAGCCGTGCGCGGTTTGCCCAGCCTGCCGCCGCTCGACCCTCTCGAGGAGCGCATTCTGGAGTTGGTGGCACGCACCAACCAGGCGCAGCAACGCCTGTGCGTGCGCGACCTGATCGGCACCGCCGAACTGGGTTCGCCCGCCACCTTGCATTCGCGCCTGAAGTCCATGCGCGCCAAGGGCTGGATCACCCTGGCCGACACCGAAGACGCACGCCGCAAACAGGTGGAGTTGACCCCCGCGGCCCTGACGCATTTCGACAAGCTGTCTGAATGCCTGGTGCAGGCCACACGCCAGTGACCCGTTTGGCGCCACCGATCGGCCTGTCTTCCATAGCTCCAGCCCCGGACTCATTGCGCCAGCGCCTGCGCCTGGCACTGCCGCTGCTGCTGCTGTCGGTCCTGATCGGGGCGGTGGGCTCCTTCGTCTACCGGTCTCTGGCGGACGAAATTCGCCGCGAAACCCACCGTACGCTGACGGTCATTGCCGAACAGAAAACCCTGCAGATCGAGGACCTGCTCGACGAGATCCGCACCGATGCGCGGGTGAATTTTGCTGCCCGCTCCCGGGTGACCGCGCTCTTCACGCAATGGTTGGACAGCGGCCGGCATGACAGCCGTCTGCTCGCCGACATGCAGGTGGCGGCTCGCGCGGGCATGCGTGTGAAGGGCTGGCAGGGCATGGTGGTGCTGGATCTGAACGGGCAGCCGGTGTTCCGACATGGCACGGCAGACCTGGGTCCCCACGCCGCCCTCATTGCCGACCTGCTCAAGCGCCCCCGCATTGAGCTGGTGGACCTGCATCAGACCGCACACGGCCAGGTGCAGTTCGGGGTGCTGGCGCCCATCGGCCCGGACCCACAAGCCCCGCTCGGCTGGGCCTACCTGAGCTGGAACGCCGCACAGACCCTCTACCCCCTGGTGAGCACCTGGCCCGTCCCCACCCGCACGGCCGAAACCTACCTGGTGCGGCGCGACGCGGCTCAGGTGCGCTTTGTGACGCCGCTGCGCCACCGACCCCATGCCGAGCTGAGCCTGACCGAGCCGCTGAACACCCCGACGCTGCCAGCCGGGCGGGCGGCCCAGGGTGAGCGCGGCATCTTGCTGGGTGGGCGCGATTACCGCGATGTGCCTGTGCTGGCCTATGCCTCGGCCGTGCAAGGCACCCCCTGGCTGATGCTGGCCGAGATCGACGAGCGCGAAGCCTACGCCGGCATCCGCAGCATGGCCTGGGCCACCGCCATCGTGATGGGGCTGGGCTTGCTGCTGGTCTACTCCGCAGTGTTCCATGCCTGGCGACGCGCCCGTCAGCGCCAGGAGGTGCAGACCCTGCAGGCACGGCAACTGGCAGAGTCGCGCTTTCGGGTCATCTTCGAGCAGGCACCGCTGGGCGTGGCCCTGGTGGACTCACGGACTGGCTTCATCCTGGAGGCCAACCGTCGCCTGTGCGACATCATCGGTGTGCCGGCGGATGCTTTGATCGGCGTTGACCCGCTGCGCTACACCCATCCCGAAGACCAGGCCCTGTCGCAACAGCACATCGGCGCCCTGAAGGCTGGCGGCAAAGCCAGTCACACCTTCACCAAGCGCTACGTGCGCCCCGATGGCGCAGTGGTCTGGGCCAGCGTGACGGGCGCGCCCATCCAGGTGGATGCCGACGATGCGCCGCGCCACCTGTTCATCGTCGAAGACATCAGCGAACGCAAGCGCCACGAGCGTGAACTGCGCGAGGCCACCGAGGCCGCCAAGGCGGCCAACGCCGCCAAGAGCGAGTTCCTGGCGCACATGAGCCACGAGATCCGCACGCCCATGAATGCGGTGCTGGGCCTGGCCCAGGTGCTGGCGCGCGAACCACTGCCGGAGCACCAGCGCGACATGGTCACGCGCATCCGCACGGCGGGTCAGTCCCTGCTGGCCCTGCTCAACGATGTGCTCGACCTCTCCAAGATCGAAGCCGGTCAGTTGCGGCTGGAGCCACGGCCCTTTCAGCTCGCGAAACTGCTGGCCAACCTGGACAGCCTGATGGGACAGATGGCGCGCAGCAAGGGCATCACCTTGCGCCTGCTCACCCCGGACGCCCCCGTGCCCCCGCTGCTGGGCGATGGCCTGCGGCTGGAACAGGTGCTCGTCAACCTCACCGGCAACGCCATCAAGTTCACCGAGCATGGCGAAGTGGTCGTCACCGTGCGCCTCACGCCCTCTGCCGAATCCCCGGACGCGCCATTGCGTCTGCGCTGCGAGGTCAGCGACACCGGCATCGGCATCGCCCCTGAGGCCCTGGGCCGCCTGTTTGCCCCCTTCACCCAAGCCGATGGCGGCATCGGGCGTCGCTTTGGGGGCACCGGACTGGGCCTGTCCATCTGCAAGCGCCTGGTCGAGTTGATGGGCGGCGAGATCGGCGTGCACAGTGAACTGGGTCAGGGCAGCACCTTCTGGTTCGAGTTGCCGATGTCGAACGTCCCTGTAGAGGCGCTGAACGGCGCCGATGCGATGGGTGCCACCGACACCCAGTCAGACGCTTCGCCCTCTGCCCCCCAGGGTCCCCGCCTGGTGGGCGCGCAGGTGCTGGTCGTGGACGACAGCGCCATGAACCGCGATCTGGTGGAGCGCGCCTTACGTCTGGAAGGCGCCACGGCCACCCTGGCGGCCGATGGTCAACAGGCCGTGCAGATCCTGCGCACCCGCCCCACGGGCTTTGACGCCGTGCTGATGGACGTGCAGATGCCCGTAATGGACGGGCTCAGCGCCACGCGGGTGGTCCGGGAAGAGCTGGGCCTGGCCCAGTTGCCCATCATTGCCTTCACGGCCGGTGTGCGCGATGACCAGCAGGCCGCCGCCCGCGCCGCCGGAGCCAACGACGTGCTGCCCAAGCCCATGGACCTGGAACAAATGGCCGTGGTGCTGGCAAACTGGATCGTGCGTCCTGACAAAGCCACCGCACTGACCGAGACACCTGCCCCCCTCCCGTCGGCGATGAGCCCTGCAGCGACCGACACCATGCCCGCCCCCGCCATGGACCTCGATTTTCCTGACATTGCCGGCATCGACGGCAAACGCGCCGCGCAACGCCTGGGCGGTGACCGCGAGATGTTCATCGACCTGCTCAAGATGTTCGTGACCGAGTACGCCGATGCGGTCGCGCGCACGCGTGCCGACCTGACCGCGGGCGACCGTACACAGGCGTCCCGGCGCATGCACACCATGCGCAGCAGTGCCGGTTTCCTCTGCGCCTTGTCGCTGATGGACGCCGCCGGCGATGTGGAAGACGCCATCGGGGCCGACGACGACAGCCTGGAGCCGGCCCTGCGCCTGCTGGAGCGCGAGCTCCTGTCTCTGCTGGACGCCAGCGCACCCTGGCGCTGAGTCGCCCCCCGCGGCCGACCTGGGGCTTGCAGCCCCGCATTTGGCCCATACTTGAGCTGTTGCAGGCGCCGTGGCGCACGCAACCCCAGGCCGCCGTGCCCGGGATTCCTTTTTTCTTGAACCAGTGAGTCCGATCATGCAAGTTTTGCTGCACACCGACAAGAACATCGACGGCGGCGTCCGCACCGCCGAGTACCTCGAATCCCTGGCCAAGGACGAACTGCACCGCTTCGGCGAACACATCACCCGCCTGGAAGCCCACCTGGCCGACGCGAACAGCCACGCCAAGGCCAACAAGGACGACATCCACTGCACGCTGGAAGCCCACGTCAAGGGCCTGCAGCCCGTGGTCGTCAAGGACCATGCGGCCAACGCCCACCAGGCCATCCACGGCGCCATGGACAAACTCAAGCGCGCCGTCGGCACCGCCCTGGACAAGCACGCCCCCCGTCGTGACGCCACCCTGGCCGTGCCGGAAGCGGACGACGCCCCCAACGCATGAGCGACCACTACGCCGCCCTCGGGGTGGCACCCAGCGCCCCGCTGGCCGAGATCAAGAAGGCCTTTCGCCAGCAGGCGGCGCTGTACCACCCTGACCGCAATCCCTCACCCGACGCACCCGCCCGCTTCCGGGCGGTGCAACAGGCCTACGACGTGCTGTCCGACCCGGACAAGCGTCAGGCCTACGACGACAATCGCCGTCGCAACCTGCTCGATGACCCGCTCGCAACCGCGCAGGACATCTGGCAAGCCTATTTCCGCCCCCTGATCTGATCCCGACGTGAGCCTTTCTCCTTTTTTCCAGCAACTGCGCTCGGCCTATGAGGCCGAACTTGATGACCTGACCTCCGACTCGGAAGGCCGCGGCGTGCTGCGCCAGCGCCTGGCCGAAAAGCGCAAGGAGTTGGGCTTCCTCGTCAAGATGATCGAGATCAGCCCCGAGATGGTGGCCGTGGTCTTCCACCAGGCTTTCCGTTTCGTGCAACCGGCGGTGCTCAACCACCTCCTCAGCTGCGATGCCGACGACCTGCCCGACTGGGACGCCGTGTCCGACGCCGTGGAGTTGGCCCCTTGGGCGCAAGACCTGGTTGACACCATCCTGGCCGAGCCCGCCGGCCCCTGGTTCATGACCCTGGCCGTGGCCCTTGAGTACATGCACAGCCGCCCTGGCCCCGCCGCGCGCGCGGCGGAGGACGAGGACACCGACGGTGAAGACGGCGACGACCGTGAAGACCGCGATGACGACGACCGCTACGACGATGACGGCGAGGCCGATCCGCACGACCGCGATGCCGCCGGTGCCGACTGGCTGGCCGACCAAGGCTTCGACCGCAAAGACTGACCCCGAGCCGAGCGCCCTGCGATGACCCAACACCTTGCCCTCATCACCAAGACTCAGAGCCTGATCGCCGCCGGTGACATCGTCGGTGCCGAATCGGCGCTGGCCGAACTGGCCGACACCGAAGGCGACGGCGCCCTGGTCGTCGTGCTCGACCAGTTGCCGCCCAAAGACGTGCTGGCCGTGATCCGCGAGTTCGACACCTCGAAGGAATCGGTGGTCAACCTCGTCATCACCCCGGAGCAGTTCGCCCGCGCCGTCGTGATCGAAAAGCGCTACAAGGACCTCAGCCACACCCACCTGCGTGGCATGGTCAACTCGGTGATCTTCCGGGAAGACGCCGACCCGATCGAGTTCCTCAACGCGCTGGCCGCCATTGAAGGCGGCGCCGAAGCCCTGGCCAACTACTTCTCCGAGAAGTGGAGCCGCATCGAGGCCTTCGCCCGCACCGGCCGCTTCGATGCCGTCGATGACGATGGCGAGATCCTCAGCGAGAGCGATCTGATGGCCTCGGCCTACGCCCGCCCCGTGCTCGACCACGACGAGGTTGCCGACCAGGATTGGATGGAGCTGGCCTGGCTGATGCGCTACGAGTGCCCCGACCTGTTCACCGAGATGCTGCTGGTGCTGCGCGCCAAGGTGCGCGCCTTCGAAGCCGGTCGCCCCGAATTCGAGGACGACGAGGACGAAGACCGCAGCAAGGTGGAAACCAGCGAGACCGATTTCGGCCGCGTCACCACCGTGGTGCTGGACTCGGACGAAGAATCGGCCATCTGATGTCGGACACGCCCGCCTCCCCCTCCTCTGCTGGCGTCTCGCTCTACGACGCGCGGCCCTTCTTCGAGAAGGCCCTGCAGTACGGCCTCCAGCACGGCCTGATCCCGCAGACCAAGCTCGACGAGATCGCCCGCAGCGCGCCCAAGGGCATGGTGCAGATCGCCGCCTACTTCGGCAGCGAGTTCCTGCGCCCCGAGCTGGAGCGCGCCCGCGACCGCATCGTCAACCTGGTGAGCCTGTACCTGGAAGACAGCTGCGACGGCGACCTGCGCCGCGCCGCCGAATCGCTGCGCGACCACAGCTTCCTGTCGCGCTCCAAAGGCGGTTCGGACATGCTCAAGCGGCTGATCGTGATGCCGCAGACCAGCCACTTCGGCATGAACGAGCGCAAGGAGTTCTCCGACGTTCACATCCCGCAACTCGCCAAGTGGACGCTGCGCCCCCTGGCCGAGTACCGCGCCGAGCTGGCCCGCCGCACCCACGCCGCGCAGCTGATGGCCGCCGCCGAATGGCTGGCCGAGGACCTGGGCCTGGACGAAGACGAGCTGAGCGACGCCGGCCCTGAGGCCGAAGCCGTGATCCGCACCGCCTTGCTGGTGCTGAGCACCGGCCACACCGAGATGCCCGACTGGCGCGCTCTGGGTGCCATCGTGCTCAAGCTGCGCCAGCGCCATGGTGAAGACGCCAGCGGCATCCGCATCACCGTGCCCGCCGAGCTGCCCGTTGAACTGCACCCGGTGGTGGAAAACGTGCGCCGCAGCGTCATGCGCGACCTGCCCAAGATGCTGGACGCGGCCACGCCGATTCGCAAGCTGTTCCAGCAGACGCCGGCCTTCATGGGCCGCTACTTCTGGCTCGACAGCGGCCTGGCTGAAGTCGATGCCCACGAGCGCACCGCCTCGGCCACCTGGAAGAAGATCACCGCGGGCAACGACGACGAGCCCTCGCTGCTCACGCTCTTCCTGTGCGTGGCCGCCGAGAGCCCGCCCAAGACACTGCTGACCGAGCGCATGGCGGGCACGCTGATCCGCAAGATCCGCAAGAGCGGCTGGCAGCCGGAGCTGGCCGAGCAGTACATCCAGGCGCATGCGCCCGCGGCCTACCAGGCGGACTACCTCAAGCTGTGGCACAGTTTTGTGGACGAGGCCCGCGCGCCGCTGACCCGCGACGTCGACGACGGCATCCAGAACGCCCTGACGCTGTTGCGTCGGGAATGTCACGTCAAGGCCAGCTGAACGGCGGACGCTGTCCACCCGGTGGCCATGATCCGCGTTGAAGATCCTGTCTGCCACTTTGCCGATCGACCTGTCATGCGACTTGCACGCCCCCATCCCCACCCCGCCGCCAGCGCATCACCTTTGGGACGCGTGCAGGGACGCCTGTCAGGTCGCGTGGGCCTCGCCGTGCTGGGGCTGATGGTCGGCCTGGTCGTTGTGGGCCCTGCGCGGGCTGCACTGCCATCGGCTGATGCGGTGTTCTTTCAGGAAGCCTCGGAATGCACCGCTGGCTTCAAGGCCCGCGTGGTGCAGCACCTCAAGCAAGCGCCGTCCGAAACGCGCAATCAGGCCATCCTCAAGGACACCGAGCACGGCTTTGTGTTCATCGGCGTGGCCTACAAGAAGGGGCTGCGCAATCCCGAGGCCGATCAGATGCTGAAAGCTGCCGAAGGGCGCTGGAGCCAGCTGAGCACCGCACAGCAGGCCAGCCGCCTGAACCGCTGCACCCAGCAGGCCGATCAGTTGATGGCCGAGGTGTCCGGACTGGAGCGCTTCCTGGTGCGCAATCGGGCGCAAGCGCGTGTGGACAAGCTGCTCGCCAAGGAGCAGCGCCCCGCCAAGCCCTGACGAGGTCACCATGTTCGGCCTGTGGCCTGCCCTGCCCCCAACGCCACGTCGCACCAGCTGCTGGATGCCGCGGCTGGGCGCCCTGCTGGTGGCCGGATGCCTGGCCTGGCCTGCGCACACGGCCGAGCCCCTGCCTGGCACCGATGGCGAAGGTCCGGCGGCGCCTCTGGCCACCACGGTGCCCGTTTTGCGTACGGCCTTCATCCAACTGGTCACGAAGCGCAGCTACCCTGACGACGCCCGACTGGCGCAACTGCAGGCCGCCGCACAGCAGGCCTTCGCCAGCGCTGCGCAGCCCTGGCCCGCAGGAGAACTGTTCCTGTTGATCGACCGCCATCCGCAATCACAAGAAGCCCTGGTGGCCTTGGCGACCGAGGCCGGTGGGTGGGAAGTGATCGGCACCAGTCTGATCAGCACCGGCAAGCCAGGCAGCTACGATCATTTCACGACCCCGCTGGGCGTGTTTTCTCATGGCGATCATCACAGCTTCCGCGCAGAAGGCACCTTCAACGACAACGGCATCCGGGGCTACGGCCTCAAGGGCATGCGGGTGTTCGACCTAGGTTGGGTCCCCGCCGAAAAGGGATGGGAGCCACCGGGGGTGATCCCCATTCGCCTGCAGGTGCACGCCACCGACCCGGTGCTGGAAAAACGCCTGGGCACGCCCGCCTCCAAAGGCTGTGTGCGCATTGATGCGGGCTTGAACCGCTTTCTCGACCAGTACGGCGTGCTCGACGCACGCTTCGAGGCCACCCAAGCCGAGACAGGGGTGCGCCCCTGGTTCTGGCTGCCCGACCGCACCCCGACGCCGTGGTCAGGTCGCTGGGTGGTGATCGTGGATGTGCCCCGCGCCCCAGCACCCTGATGCCCTCTTGATGCGCATCAAACCCCTTTATGCATTGATTGCATAAAGACATTGCGATTTCATCGTTTGCGGCATGAAGGTTTGTCGGTACAGTCGCACACCAAACACCCTAACCCGTACCCGTACAAGCCTTCAGAGGATGACGTCCATGTCCCAGCTCTTCACCGCCTCGCCTCTCCGCGCTGCCGCCTTGGCCGCGCTGTGCGTGGCCGCCCTGCCGCAATCGGCCCTGGCCACCAACGGCTACTTCTCGCACGGCTACGGCGTGAAATCCCAGGCCATCGCTGGCGTGGGCATTGCGCTGCCGCAAGATGGCTTGACCGCGGCCACCAACCCGGCTGGCACGGCTTTCACAGGCAACCGACTGGATGTGGGGGTGAACCTGTTCAAGCCGAGCCGGGGCTCTGAGATCCAAGGCAACGGCGCAGGCCTTGACGGCAAGTACAGCGCCGACGGCCGCGAGCTGTTCCTGATCCCTGAATTTGGCTACACGCGCCAGATCGACTCGCAACTGAGCGTGGGCCTGGCTGTGTACGGCAACGGCGGCATGAACACCAGCTACAACACCAGCCCCTTCCAGGGCTTCGGTGTGACCCAAGCCACCAAGATGAATCTGGAGCAGCTGTTCATTTCCCCTTCGGTGGCCTGGAAGGCGACGCCTGACCATGTGTTCGGCGCCGCACTGAACCTCGCTCACCAGCGTTTCTCGATGCGCGGCATCCAGCCGTTTGCGGGCGCCTCGGCCTCACCGCTTGACGTCTCGGACCGCGGCACCGACAACTCCAGCGGCGCGGGCATCCGCCTCGGCTGGATCGGTCAGATCACGCCTGAACTGCGTCTGGGGGCCACCTGGTCGTCCAAGATCCAGGGGCGCTTCGACAAGTACAAGGGCCTGTTCGCCGAACAAGGTGGCTTTGACATCCCCGCCAACTACGGCGTGGGCCTGGCCTGGCAGCTGGCACAACACTGGACCCTGGGCCTGGACTACCAAGTGATCGAACTGAACGACGTGAAGTCGGTGGGCACTCCCCTGAGCCAGTTGACGGTTCAAGGTCAACCTCTGGGTAGCACCAACGGCCCCGGCTTCGGCTGGAAGGACGTCAAGGTTGTGAAGCTCGGCGTGATCCATCAGCTGAACGATGCCTGGACCCTGCGCGCCGGCTATAGCCACGCCACCCAGCCCATCCCCAAGAGCGAGACCTTCCTCAACATCCTCGCCCCCGGTGTGGTGCAAGACCACCTGACTGCAGGCTTCACCTGGAAGACCAGCGCGAACAGCGAATGGAGCGCCCACTACAGCCACGCGTTTGAGAAGACCGTGAAGGGCTCGGGCGCCATCCCTGCCAATTTCGGCGGAGGCGATGCCAACATCCGCCTCAAGGAAGACATCATCGGCGTGTCGTATGGATGGAAGTTCTGAGGCTCATAACCTGAGCCTTGTGCCCTGAGATACCGGCAGGCTGCCACATGAGCCTGCCGGTTTCCTGCTTTTCTGGAATTCATTCACATGAGCAACTTCACCCCCGTCACCGGTTTGATCGGCGGTCTGCTGATCGGCCTGTCTGCCGTGGTGCTGCTGGCCGGCACCGGTCGCATCGCCGGCATCAGCAACATCGCCCATGGCCTGATCGACGCATGGCGCACCCACCAGGCCCGTCAGGTCTGGCTGTGGCGCCTGCTGTTCGTGCTGGGCATGATCGTTGGCACCTGGATCTGGTTCACCGCCACCGGCCGCACAGTCAACCCACGTGCCGACATGCACCCGGTCTTGCTGGTTGTCGCAGGCCTGCTGGTCGGCTATGGCACCTCCTTGGGCAATGGCTGCACCAGTGGCCACGGTGTCTGTGGTCTGGGCCGCCTGTCGCTGCGCTCGCTGGCGGCCACCGGGGTCTTCATGGCCACCGGCATCGCCACCGTTTTTGTCGTCCGCCACGTCATCGGCGGCTGAACCCCAGGAGGATCACAACATGATGCAACCCTTGGTGAGCCTGATGGCTGGTCTGGTGTTCGGCCTGGGTCTGGCCATCGCCGAGATGACCAACCCCTTGAAGGTGCTGGCCTTTCTGGATCTGGCAGGTGACTGGGACCCGAGCCTGGCCTTCGTGATGGGGGGGGCTGTCACCGTGACCGCCCTGGCCTTCCGCTTCATCCTGCGTCGGCCAGTGCCGTTTTACGGGGAGCGCTTTCACCTGCCCACGTTGACGCAGGTCGATCGCAAGCTGCTGGTCGGTGCCGCGCTGTTCGGCATCGGTTGGGGTCTGGCCGGCTACTGCCCTGGTCCGGCCCTGGCCACGGCGTTGTCGGGCAACAGCGAGGCCTGGCTGTTCGTGCCTGCGATGCTGGTGGGTGGCGCGCTGCAGCGTTGGCAACGACGCCGCGGTCAATGAAGCTCGGCAATGTCCACAAAAATAAACCCCGCCGGAAAAGACGGGGTTTGTCAGCGGTGTGAGGCCCTCTTACGAGGGCCTTTGAACTTGGTTGCGGGGGCCGGATTTGAACCGACGACCTTTGGGTTATGAGCCCAACGAGCTACCAGACTGCTCCACCCCGCGACAGAAGTGATGTATCAGACCGAAATCTGACTACTTGCAGGAAAACTCCACGGCAAGCACTGGAAATAAAAAAGCCTCTCGAATCTGACAGGCTTTCAAGGCATACGCCAAATTTTGGTTGCGGGGGCCGGATTTGAACCAACGACCTTTGGGTTATGAGCCCAACGAGCTACCAGACTGCTCCACCCCGCGACAGAGAAAGCTATTATGGCACAACTTTCTTGCCTTGACCAGTCCTGCGACAAAAAAGATCGCTGGGTCGACCGAAGCCAAAGCAAGCGCCCATGAAAAAACCCGCCACGCTTGCACGTGACGGGTTCAGAGGCGCGAACGCCTAGATGCTTATTCAGCAGCAGCTTCGGCAGCAGCTTCTTCGGTGCGCTCGACCAGCTCCATGTAGGCCATCGGAGCGTTGTCGCCCACGCGGAAGCCCATCTTCAGGATGCGGGTATAGCCGCCAGGACGCTTGGCAAAGCGGGGGCCCAGCACGTTGAACAGCTTGACGACGTTGTCGCGGTTACGCAGACGGTCGAAAGCCAGACGCTTGTTGGCAACGGTCGGCTCCTTGGCCAGGGTGATCAGCGGCTCGACAACGCGGCGCAGTTCCTTGGCCTTGGGAACGGTGGTCTTGATGGCTTCGTGCTCGATGAGCGAGTTGGCCATGTTGCGCAGCATCGCCAGACGGTGCGACGAAGTGCGGTTCAGTTTACGGAGTCCGTGTCCGTGACGCATGGTGCTAGTCCTTTCTTACTTATAAAAACCGACGGCCGTTTCAAGGTACCGCCGGGTGCACCGGATGGCCATGACGGCCATCCACTTTCAAAACAGTGTCAACGCCAGATCAGCGCTTGTCCAGACCTTGAGGCGGCCAGGCTTCCAGGCGCGAGCCCAGGGCCAGACCACGGGAAGCCAGAACTTCCTTGATCTCGTTGAGCGACTTGCGACCCAGGTTCGGGGTCTTGAGCAGCTCGGTCTCGGTACGCTGAATCAGGTCGCCGATGTAGTAGATGTTCTCGGCCTTCAGACAGTTGGCCGAACGCACCGTCAACTCCAGCTCGTCCACCGGACGCAGCAGGATCGGGTCGAACACGGCGCTGGACTTCGGCGCATCGATCAGCGTCTGCAGATCGTTGCCTTCCAAGTGCGCGAACGCAGCCAGCTGTTCCACCAGGATCTTGGCCGAAGCGCGGATCGACTCTTCCGGCGTGATGGCGCCGTTGGTTTCGATTTCCATGACCAGCTTGTCCAGGTCGGTGCGTTGCTCCACACGGGCGCTTTCGACCGTGTAGCTCACGCGGCGAACCGGCGAGAACGAAGCGTCCAGCACGATGCGGCCGATGGCCTTGCTGCTCTCTTCGCCATAGCGACGCACGTTACCCGGCACATAACCACGGCCCTTTTCGACCTTGATCTGCATGTCGAGCTTGCCGCCTTGCGACAGGTGTGCAATCACATGACCCGGGTTGATGATCTCGACGTCATGGGGGGTCTGGATGTCAGCGGCCGTGACGGGGCCTTCGCCGTCCTTGCGCAGCACCAGCGTGACTTCGTCACGGTTGTGCAGGCGGAACACCACGCCCTTGAGGTTCAGCATGATGTGAACCACATCTTCCTGAACGCCATCGATGGCGGAGTACTCGTGCAGGACGCCAGCGATCGTGACTTCCGTGGGCGCGAAACCAACCATCGACGACAACAGCACGCGACGCAGCGCGTTGCCGAGGGTGTGACCATAGCCACGCTCGAACGGTTCGAGCGTGACCTTGGCGCGGTTGCCGCCGAGCGGCTCCACCTGGATGGCTTTGGGTTTCAGCAAATTGGTTTGCATGAGGTCTTCCTGTCAATACCCTCGGCTCGTTACACCGATAAGGCCGCTGGACCAACCGGAGCACCTGCTCCGGCCCTGAAATACAAATGCACAAGGCCACACAACACGACACAATGCCGTGCGGTGCAGCCTGTAAGGTGCATTAACGAGAATACAGTTCGACGATCAGCGATTCGTTGATGTCGGAGCCGAACTCGTCACGGTCCGGGCTCTTCTTGAACACGCCTTCCAGCTTGGCGCCGTCCACTTGAACCCAGCCCGGCAGACCGATGGACTCGGCCAGCTTGTAAGCTTCTTGCACGCGAACTTGCTTTTTGGCCTTTTCACGCACAGCCACGACGTCGCCGGTCTTGACCAGGAACGAAGGGATGTTCACCACTTGACCGTTCACGACCACACCCTTGTGCCCCACCAACTGGCGAGCTTCAGCGCGGGTGGAGGCAAAGCCCATGCGATACACAACGTTGTCGAGACGCGATTCCAGCAGGGTCAGCAGGTTCGCACCGGTGTTGCCCTTGCGACGCTCAGCTTCAGCAAAGTAGCGACGGAATTGCTTTTCCAGCACACCGTACATGCGCTTGACCTTCTGCTTTTCACGCAGTTGCAGACCGAAGTCCGAGGTGCGCGAGCCGGAGGTGCGGCCGTGCTGGCCAGGCTTCGTGTCAAACTTGGCCTTGTCGCTGATGGGGCGACGGGCGCTCTTCAAAAACAGGTCGGTGCCTTCGCGGCGGGCCAGCTTGGCCTTGGGTCCGAGGTAACGTGCCACTTTCGTGTCCTTGTGATCTGTCTGACGTCAGCAACATGCCGACGCGAGTCTGGCGGCGATGAACACCAGCACAGACGGTGGGCTTATCGGTCACAGCCATGCGACACCACTACAGTGCCACAGCCATACGCAACCGTGAATAGCTTGCCATTATAGCAAGACGTCGTCACACACACTGCTGCGCTGATGCGCGTCAGAAATATGCAACGCAATAACCTCGCCAGCCTTGTTTCCATGGCTCGCGAGGTGGAAGCAGACCCATCCGCAGATGAGTCAAGCAAACGACATCAGATGCGACGACGCTTCTGAGGACGGCAGCCGTTGTGAGGAACGGGCGTCACGTCAGAGATCGAAGCGATGCGGATGCCCAGCGAAGCCAGGGCGCGCACCGACGACTCACGACCAGGACCGGGGCCCTTGATCTCGACGTCGAGGTTCTTGATGCCTTGCTCTTGAGCAGCGCGACCTGCCACTTCAGCAGCCACCTGGGCAGCGAACGGCGTGGACTTACGCGAGCCCTTGAAGCCTTGACCACCAGACGAAGCCCACGACAGAGCATTGCCCTGACGGTCCGTGATGGTGATGATGGTGTTGTTGAAGGAAGCGTGCACGTGGGCAATACCGTCTGCAATGTTCTTGCGGACCTTCTTGCTAACACGACGGGCAGCGCTGTTCGCAGGTGCTTTAGCCATGATTTATCTCTCTTGAACTCAGTCGCTTAGCCTGATCACTTCTTGCCAGCGATCGCCTTACGCGGACCCTTGCGAGTGCGAGCGTTGGTGCGAGTGCGTTGGCCACGAAGGGGCAGACCACGACGGTGACGGAAGCCGCGATAGCAGCCCAGATCCATCAGTCGCTTGATGTTCATCGAGAGTTCGCGGCGCAGGTCACCTTCAATGGTGAGCTTGCCCACTTCTTCCCGAATCTTTTCCAAGTCGCCGTCGGTCAATTCCTTGATCTTCTTGTTGAAGGGAATGCCGGCCGCCGTGCAGATTTTCTGCGCGGTGGTGCGACCAATGCCGTAGATCGAAGTCAGACCGATTTCGGTATGCTTGTGCGGCGGAATGTTGATGCCAGCAATACGTGCCATAACTGTCCTCTGAACGCGTGTGTCGTCGCCAGGTCAGGCGATCAGCCTTGACGCTGCTTGTGACGCGGGTCGGTGCAGATCACGCGAACCACGCCCTTGCGGCGGATGATTTTGCAATTACGGCACATCTTCTTGACGGATGCCGAGACTTTCATGGTCTTCTCCTGAACCGCCGATTTCTCAGCGGAAATTCGCCCACGTTTCCGGGGTCAACTAACTTCAAGCTCACTTCGCCCGGAACACGATGCGAGCACGACTCAAAACGTACGGCAAGCAATCAACATCACTCTTCGCCTGGGCAGCCCGCCATTCTAGTACAAATGCGGAGCGCATGGAAGCGATGCAGCCTGCTGGCCGATCAAAACAGTGCGGAAGGGGAATGCCCACCCAGATGGGTGTGTCGGCAAACTGACTCAACCAAACAGCGGAGCTGCCTGATCCCTTTTGCCACCAGCCAGGCTGGTGCGTTTCAGTTCGACTTGAAACTTGCCTTCTTCAACAGCGAGTCGTACTGCTGAGACATGACGTAAGACTGAACCTGCGCCCAGAAATCCATCGTGACCACCACGATGATGAGCAGAGATGTCCCACCGAAATAGAACGGAACGTTGTACTTGAGCACGAGGAACTCGGGCAACAGGCACACGGCCGTGATGTACACCGCGCCCACCAGGGTCAGACGGCCGAGAATCTTGTCGATGTATCGGGCAGTCTGGTCACCTGGGCGGATACCAGGAATGAACGCACCACTCTTCTTCAGGTTGTCTGCGGTCTCACGGCTGTTGAACACCAGCGCCGTGTAGAAGAAGCAGAAGAAGACAATGGCGATCGAGTACAAAATCACATAAATCGGCTGACCAGGCGACAGCATGCCAGCGATGTCCTTCAACCAGCGCATGCTGTCACCCGTGGCGAACCAGCTCACAGCGGTCGTCGGCAGCAAAATGATGGACGAAGCGAAAATCGGAGGGATCACGCCGGCCATGTTGATCTTCAAAGGCAGGTGCGACGACTGACCACCGTACACACGGTTGCCAACCTGACGCTTGGCGTAGTTCACCAAAATCTTGCGCTGGCCGCGCTCAACGAATACGACGAGGTAGGTGACCAGAACCACCAGGGCCACGATGAAGATGGCGGCCGGGATGCTCATGGCACCGGTGCGGATCAGCTCGAACAGACCACCCAAAGCAGAAGGCAAGCCCGCAGCGATACCGCCAAAAATAAGAATCGAAATACCGTTGCCCAGACCACGTTCAGTGATTTGCTCACCCAGCCACATGAGGAACATGGTGCCGGCAGTCAGGCTGATCACCGCAGTCATGCGGAAACCGAAACCAGGATCGATCACCAAGCCAGGCGTACCCTCCAGGGCCACAGCGATACCGAAGGACTGGAACAAGGCCAAGCCCAGCGTCGCGAAACGCGTGTACTGAGTGATCTTGCGGCGGCCGGCCTCGCCTTCCTTCTTCAAGGCTTCGAGTGTCGGCACCACATAGCCCATCATCTGCATGATGATGGACGCAGAAATGTAGGGCATGATGCCCAGCGCGAACACGGTGAAGCGCGACAACGCCCCACCCGAGAACATGTTGAACAGACTCAGGATGCCGCCTTGCTGGCCCTTGAACAACTGTTGCAGCTGCGCCGGGTCGATACCGGGCACGGGGATATGCGCCCCGATGCGGTAGACCACCAACGCGAGCAGCAGGAAGACCAAGCGACGTTGCAGGTCGCCGTACTTGCCGCTTTGAGCCAGTTGTGTGGGAGAAGTTGCCACGCTGAGTCCGTTCTCTGTCTTACGTTCGTGCTTGAATCGCAGGCTTATTCAGCCAGCGAACCACCAGCGGCTTCGATGGCAGCCTTGGCGCCAGCGGTAGCGCCGATGCCCTTGAGCACAACCTTGGCCGACAGTTCGCCCGACTTGATCACCTTGACCACCTTGGCGATCTGGGGGATCAGGCCGGCTGCCTTCAGCGACAGGACGTCGACTTCAGCCGCGCCCAGAGCTTGCAGCTCGGACAGGGTGATTTCGGCGTTGTACTTCAGCAGGTGCGACTTGAAGCCACGCTTGGGCAGGCGACGCTGCAGAGGCATTTGACCGCCTTCGAAGCCCACCTTGTGGTAGCCGCCCGAACGCGACTTCTGACCCTTGTGACCGCGACCGGCGGTCTTGCCCAGGCCGGAGCCGATGCCACGGCCCACACGGCGCTTGGCATGCTTGGCGCCCGCGGAGGGCTTGATGCTATTGAGTTCCATGGTGTTCCCCAAGTCGAAGTGCTTACAGCACCACGACCATGTAGCTGACCTTGTTGATCATGCCGCGGACAGCAGGCGTGTCTTCCAGGACAGCCGTGCTGTTCATGCGGCGCAGACCCAGACCACGCACGGTGGCGCGGTGGTCGGCACGGGTGCCGATCGGGCTGCGCACCAGCTTGACGGTGACAGTTTTCTTTTCGCTCATCTCAGCTCTCCCGCGATCAGTTGAAGATGTCTTCAACGTTCAGACCGCGCTTGGCAGCGACTTCGGCCGGGGTCGTCGCCTTGTTCAGGGCGTCGAAAGTGGCGCGAACCATGTTGTAAGGGTTGCTCGAACCGAGGCTCTTGGCCACGATGTCGGTGATGCCCATCACTTCAAACACAGCGCGCATCGGGCCGCCAGCGATGATGCCGGTACCGGCAGGAGCCGGAGCCAACAGCACCTTGGCTGCACCGTGTTCGCCACGGATGTTGTGGTGCACGGAACCGTTCTTCAACGAGACCTTGACCATGTTGCGACGAGCTTGGTCCATGGCCTTTTGAACAGCCAACGGCACTTCACGCGCCTTACCCTTGCCCATGCCAACGCGGCCATCGCCGTCGCCAACCACGGTCAGAGCTGCGAAGCCCATGATCCGGCCGCCCTTGACCACTTTGGTCACGCGGTTCACCTGGATCATCTTCTCGCGCAGACCGTCGTCGCGACCTTCGTCCGCTACCTTGGGTTGAAACTTAGCCATATGAAATTCCTTCCGGTTGCCGACGCGGCTTAGAACTGAAGACCGGCTTCACGCGCGGCTTCAGCCAAGGCCTTCACACGACCGTGATACTGGTAACCAGCGCGGTCGAAAGCGACCTTCTCGACGCCAGCAGCCTTGGCCTTCTCGGCGATGCGCTTGCCGATCAAGGCAGCGGCGGCGCTGTTGCCACCCGAAGCCTTGAGTTGCTCGCGCACTTCCTTCTCGGCGGTCGAGGCGGAGGCCAGGACCTTGCTGCCGTCGCCAGAAATCACGCTGGCGTAGATGTGCAGGTTGGTGCGGAAGACCGTCAGACGCACAGCGCCTTGCAGGGCGATGCGGGCACGCGTCTGGCGTGCGCGACGCAGGCGCTGTTCCTTCTTGCTTGTTGCCATGATGAATCAGCTCCTTACTTCTTCTTGGTCTCTTTGATGACCACGCGCTCGTCGGCGTACCGAATGCCCTTGCCCTTGTAAGGCTCTGGCGGACGGAAGGCGCGAATTTCAGCGGCGATCTGACCAACGACCTGGCGATCGGAACCCTTGATCAGGATTTCGGTCGGGGCCGGCGTCTCAACCTTGATACCAGCAGGCATGTCTTTCACCACGGGGTGAGAGAAACCGATCTGCAGGTTCAGCTTTTGACCTTGTGCCTGGGCACGGAAGCCCACGCCCACCAGGGTCAGCTTCTTCTCGAAACCCTTGCTGACACCGTTGACGGTGTTGTTCAGCAGGGCACGGAAGGTGCCGGACATGGCATTGGCGGCGGCGGTGTCGTTAGCCGGAGCCACCTTCAACTGACCGGCTTCGTTCGAGACGACAACCAGGCTGTTGGCAGGCAGGCTCAGCGTACCGAGGCTGCCCTTGACGGTGACGGCGGCTGGGGTGATCTGGACGTCCACACCTTGAGGGACGGCGATCGGCATTTTTCCAACGCGGGACATTGCGATTGCTCCTCGATTAGGCGACGTAGCAGAGCACTTCACCACCGATGCCGGCGGCGCGAGCCTTGCGGTCGGTCATCACACCCTTCGGGGTGGTCACGATTGCCACACCCAGGCCATTCATGACCTGAGGGATGTCGTGACGGCCCTTGTAGATGCGCAGACCGGGGCGGGACACACGCTCGATGCGCTCGATGACCGGGCGACCAGCGTAGTACTTCAACGAGATTTCCAGCGTGGGCTTTGCAGCCTCGCCGGTGACGGCGAAACCGTCAATGTAGCCTTCGTCCTTCAGGACCTGGGCAATCGCGACTTTCAGCTTGGACGACGGCATGGCAACACCGGTCTTGGAGACCATTTGGGCGTTGCGGATGCGTGTCAGCATGTCGGCGATGGGATCACTCATGCTCATGGGATAACTCCTGTTCGTGACCTGCTGGGATTACCAGCTCGCCTTGGTGACACCGGGGATGTCGCCAGCGAAAGCCAATTCACGGATCTTGGTGCGACCCAGACCGAACTGACGGAAAGTGCCACGGGGGCGACCAGTCAGGTTGCAGCGAGCGCGCAGACGGGTCGGGTTGGCATTGCGGGGCAGCTTTTGCAGCTCAAGACGGGCAGCGTAACGCTCTTCTTCCGACTTCTTGGCGTCATCGATGATGGCCTTCAGTTCGGCGTACTTTTGTGCGTACTTGGCAACCAGCTTTTCGCGCTTTTCTTCGCGTTGCTTCAAGGATACTTTTGCCACGATGTACCTCAGTTCTTGAACGGGAACTTGAAAGCAGCCAGCAGAGCCTTCGCTTCGTCGTCGGTCTTGGCCGTCGTCGTGATGCTGATGTTCAGACCACGGATGGCGTCGATCTTGTCGTATTCGATTTCCGGGAAAATGATCTGTTCCTTGACGCCGACGTTGTAGTTGCCGCGACCGTCAAAAGAACGACCCGAGATACCGCGGAAGTCACGAACGCGAGGCAGCGAGATGGTGACGAAACGGTCCAGGAATTCGAACATGGTGGCACCACGCAGGGTGACCATGCAGCCGATGGGCATGTTTTCGCGGATCTTGAAGCCGGCGATGGGCTTGCGGGACATGGTGACCACGGGCTTTTGACCAGCGATCTTGGTCAGGTCGCCAACGGCGTGTTCCATGACCTTCTTGTCCGACACGGCTTCCGAGACACCCATGTTCAGGGTGATCTTGGTCAGACGCGGCACTTCCATGATCGACTTGTAGCCGAACTTGGCCATCAGGTCGGGAACGACCTTTTCGCGGTAAAACTGCTGCAGGCGAGCTTGTGTTTGAGCCATTTTTGACCTCAAGCCTTGATTTCTTCGCCGCTGGACTTGTAGACGCGCACTTTCTTGCCGTCTTCCAGGAGCTTGATACCGACGCGGTCAGCCTTGCCGGAAGCAGGGTTGAAAATTGCCACGTTGGACTGGTGGATGGGCATGGTCTTGTCAACGATGCCGCCGGTGGTGCCCTTCAGAGGGTTCGGCTTGACGTGCTTTTTGGCAACGTTCACGCCTTCGACCAACAGATGGTCGGCATCCACGCGAGCGGACACAGTGCCACGCTTGCCTTTGTCACGGCCGGTCAGAACGATGACCTGGTCGCCTGTCTTGAGCTTGTTCATAAGAGCTGTCCTTTGCGTTGCGCCGAGGGATTACAGAACCTCGGGAGCCAGCGACACGATCTTCATGAAGCGCTCGGAACGCAGTTCACGCGTCACGGGGCCGAAGATGCGGGTGCCGATAGGCTCCAGCTTGGCGTTCAGCAGCACGGCGGCATTGCCATCAAACTTCACCAGAGAGCCGTCTTGACGACGAACACCCTTGGCAGTGCGGACGACCACAGCGCTGTAAACCTCGCCCTTTTTGACGCGACCACGCGGTGCAGCTTCTTTGATGCTGACCTTGATGATGTCGCCAATACCGGCGTAACGACGCTTTGAGCCACCGAGCACCTTGATGCACATGACGCTCTTAGCACCCGTGTTGTCAGCGACGTCAAGTCGCGATTGCATTTGGATCATGGTGTACCCCAACTTGGCCCGATCGGCTGCGCAAACCACTTACGCAACAACGAACGGTCAGTCTTGGGCCCGTAGAACGGGCGGATCTGAACAAGCTCACAACCTCGTGAATCCTGCCGCAGCGCGTGCCGGTTGCAATTTGAGTCTTACAACAAGCCAGCGAGGGTAACCAGGCCGAAATTGATCGCTTGAACAGCGAAGCCTTGCATTATGCATGAGGAGCTGAGACGGGGTCAAGCACTTCCTGCAAAAAATCGCAAGGGGCGAATTGTCCCTGCGCGTGCGTGCAGAGACAGTGAAAAATCAGGCGGTGCCGCCGACCGTCAGGCCTTCGATGCGCAGCGTGGGCTGGCCGACACCAACCGGCACGCTCTGGCCTTCCTTGCCGCAAGTGCCCACGCCGGGGTCGAGCGCCAGGTCGTTGCCGATCATGCTGACGCGGGTCATGGCGTCAGGGCCGTTCCCGATCAGGGTGGCGCCCTTGACGGGATACTGGATCTTGCCGTTTTCGACCCAGTAGGCCTCGGAGGCGGAGAAGACAAACTTGCCGCTGGTGATGTCGACCTGGCCGCCGCCAAAGTTGACGGCGTAGAGGCCGCGGTCGATGGAGGCGACGATTTCCTGCGGGTCCTTGTCGCCAGCCAACATGTAGGTGTTGGTCATGCGGGGCATGGGCAGGTGGGCGTAGCTTTCGCGACGGCCGTTGCCTGTGGGCGCGGTCTTCATCAGGCGGGCGTTGGTGGCGTCCTGCATGTAGTTGCGCAGGATGCCGTCTTCGATGAGGACGGTGCGCTGGGTGGCGTGGCCTTCGTCGTCGATGTTGAGCGAACCGCGGCGGTCCGGAATGGTGCCGTCGTCGAGGATGGTGACGCCCTTGGCGGCGACGCGCTGGCCGATGCGGCCGGAGAAGACGCTGGAGCCCTTGCGGTTGAAATCACCTTCCAGGCCGTGGCCGACGGCCTCGTGCAGGAGGATGCCAGGCCAGCCGTTGCCCAGTACCACGGTCATTTCGCCGGCGGGGGCGGGACGGGCTTCGAGGTTGACGAGGGCGGCGTGGACGGCCTGGTCCACATAGGTCTGTGTGACGGCCTGGCTGAAGTAGCCCAGGTCGTAGCGGCCACCGCCGCCGGCCGAGCCGACTTCGCGGCGGCCGTGCTGTTCGGCGATGACGGTGAGCGAGAGGCGGATCAGGGGGCGGACGTCGGCGGCCATGGTGCCGTCGGCGCGGGCGACCATGACAACGTCGTATTCGCAGCCAAGACCAGCCATGACCTGGACGATGCGGGGGTCCTTGGCGCGGGCGCGGCGCTCGACGTCTTCCAGCAGGGCGACCTTGGCGGCGCTGTCGAGCGAGGCGATGGGGTCAAAGGCCGGGTAGAGGGTGCGGCTGGGGGCGACGCGGGGCTCGCCCACTTTCACCTTGCGGCTTTGGCCGGCGGCGGCGATGGTGCGCACGGTGCGGGCTGCGTCGAGCAGGGCCGCTTCGGAGATGTCATCGGAGTAGGCGAAGGCGGTCTTCTCGCCAGAGATGGCGCGCACGCCCACGCCCTGGTCAATGCCAAAGCTGCCGGACTTGACGATGCCCTCTTCCAGGCTCCAGCCTTCGCTGCGGGTGTACTGAAAGTAGAGGTCGGCATCGTCCACGCGGTGGGCGGTGATGACCTGCAGGGCCTTGAACAGGGTGGACTCGTCCAGCTGGTAGGGGGCGAGCAGCAACTCACGGGCAGTCTGGAGGCGGGCGATGGTGGCGTCAACGGCGATCATGGGCGCATTGTAGGCATGGCAGCGTGTGGCTGCGCGGGGAGGATGCGAAGCCCCGCCCGTTGTGTGTTTCAGAGGGCGAGCAGGGCTTCAACGCGGCGACGCTCGTCGGGGCGGAAATGGCTCCGAATGTGGGCGTCGATGGCTTGGCGGCGCTGCGGCGGTGAGAGCTCGGGGGCGGCTTGCAGACGTGACCATTCGGTTTGCGCCGTTTGCAGGCGACCGGTCCAGTCGGCCCAGCGGGCGTCAGCCTGGGCGAGGCGATCTGCCGCGGCAGCGCCGTAGCGGGCGACGCGCTCGCTGTGCGTGGCCGGAGGCGGGGCGCTCATATTGTCCTGGCGCGCGGGAGACACGGGCAGGCCGGGGTCCGCAGGCCAGGGCTCGCCGCGTTCGAGCCGTGCCAGATCGCGCTGCGCCTCGGCTTCCTCGGTGGCGAAGAGGGCCTGGGCCCAGGCTTCGCCCAGCATCTGGCGCCGGACACGCTGCTGCTCGTCGAGCAGGGCGCGCCAGGTGACGAGGTTGTGAGGGTCAAAGACCGTGCGGTAGGGGTGGGCACGCAGTGCGAGGTGACGGTCCCATAGGGACAGGATGTCGGCAACAGGGGCGCTGCCATGCGCCCGTGCGACTTCGTCGGCGACCAGGGCGCGGAGGTCGGCCGCGGTGACCTCGCCCAGCGCCAGCAGGTAGTACTCGAAGCGGTGGCGCAAGGCCTCGCAGGGCTGGAGACGCCCGTCGCGCACGCACCAGTCGCCCGTGGGGCTGGAGACGGCGAGGGAGCCGCGGCGGAACAGGCGTTCGCGCGTTTGTGCTGGGGTGAGGCCGGGCTGGGTCGTGGCTACGGCCGGGGCGGGGCTGGCCGGGACGGGGTGCGGGGCGCCAAACCAGTCGCCCCGCTGGGTGGGGTGCTCGGCTGTGACAGGGGCGTCCTCACGGACATCTCGGAACTGAAGCCAGCCCACTGCCACCACGCCGACGGCCCCCAACGCCACCAGCATCCGGGCGATCCGGGCTGGTCGGCGTGTCTGCGGTGGGGGGTGGGTGGCGCTCATGGTCGGCACAAGAAGGCCCGTGAGCGGGCCCTGGGGGCAGACGACTTACAGGCCGACCAGCTTGAGGCGGTTGGCGTGCTGGACATAGAAGGCCAGCGGGCTGGGCGCATTGCGGCCGACCAGACCGAAGACCTGGTTGATCTCGTCGAGGTGGTTCCAGTCGTAGTTGTCCTTGAGGACCTTGCCCCAGTGGCTGGCGCAGCGGCCCACCAGGCCGTCGTGCGCCTCGGTGAAGTACTTCGAGGCGAAGGTGTCGAGCAGCGTGTCGGAGATGTCCCAGAAATTGGTTTTGACCGAGGTGCCGGAGACGGAATACCAGCGGATCGGATACCCATCCACGGCGGCGACCTCGGGGCCGCTGCCGCAAGGGGTGGTCGGCGCGCCGGCGGGGAAGCGGGCGTTGAACTTGGCCAGACCGGTGGCGCTGAGCGAATCGACCGCGGTGCGCAGGTTGACGTCGGACGTGCTGGGGGTGCCGTTGAGGAAGGAGATCAGCTTGGCCAGGGCGGTGGCGGTTTGCTCGAACAAGGCGCCGGGGGTCATGTTGGCTTCGAGCTGGTCGGCCACCTGGGAGCCGAAGTTGGCGCCGGCCACGGTGGTGACGCTGGCGACCATGGAGGGCATGACGCCCGCGGCGTAACGCACGGTGGGCCCGCCGTGGCTGTGGCCGATGAGGTTGAACTTCTACACGCCGTCGCGGGCGGCCCATTGCTGCATCTGGCGGATCACCTCTTCACCGCGGTATTCGGTGGTTTGAGACGGGTTGACCGAGGCGATGTAGACGGTGGCGCCTTCTTTGCGCAGCGCCTCGGGGATCTCGTACCAGTAGGGGATGCCAAGGACGGTGTTGAAGCCCATGAAGCCGTGGACGAGCACGATGGGGTAGCGGGTCTGCGCCGCGGTGCCGGCATGGGCGGCGGAGAGGGTGGCGATCAACAGCAGCGCCGTCAGGGCACGACGGAGGAGAGGCAAGATCATGGAGGGCTCCCGGTGAGTGCGCCAGGTTCGGCGCGTGGCAACCCCCACTGTCATGCGAGGCGTGCACAAAGTCACAAGTGGTGAACCCTGATTTCTCGGGTTGCCCCTGCCCCTTGCTCGCGGGAACAAGGCGGCCCCGCCGCGTCAGTCGGTGTCGTCGGACTGACGGTAGGTCAGGGCCTGCTCGTACAGGGCCTTGCGGGGCCGGCCGGTGACGTCGGCCAACAGACCGGCAGCCTGCTTCACCGGGATGTGCTGGACCAGGGTTTGCAGGAGCGTCGCCTGGGCGGGGGTGAGCAGGGTCTCGTCCACCTCGGCGGGTTGGGCGTGGACGACGATGACGAATTCGCCGCGCTGGCGGTGGGCTTCGGCGGTGAGCCAGGCGGGGAAGTCGGCCACTGGCAGCGTGGCGATCTCTTCGAACTGTTTGGTGAGTTCGCGGCACAGCGTGAGGCGGCCGTGCGGCAGCACCTCGACGAGGTCGCGGGCCAGGGCGTCGATGCGGTGCGGGGCCTCGAAGAGCACCACGCTGCAGGATTGGCCAAGCACCTCGCGCAGCTGGGCCTGGCGGGCGGCGCCTTTGGCGGGCAGGAAGCCGAGGAAGCGGAAGCCCTGGGCGACGGTGTCGCCGGCCACGCTCATGGCGGTGGTGACGCTGCTGGCCCCGGGCAGGGGCACGACGGTGAGGCCGGCGGCCTGGGCCGCTTGCACGAGGTGGGCCCCGGGGTCGGAGACGGCAGGCGTGCCGGCATCGCTGACATAGGCCACGCGCTGGCCGGCCTGCATGAGCGCGATCAGAGCATGGGCACCGCCAACTTCGTTGTGCTGGTGCAGGGGCACGAGGCGCTTGTCGATGCCAAGGTGGCGCAGAAAGCTGCCGGTGACACGGGTGTCTTCGCAAGCGATGACGTCGGCCAGTGTGAGGGCCTGGACAGCGCGCAGGGTGATGTCGGCCAGGTTGCCGATGGGCGTGGCGACCAGATAGAGCGCACCTTTGGGATACTGCTGGCCGCCGGCCACGTGTTGGGCCGCCTGGAGCAGCAGATTGGCATCGATGGTCACGACAAAGTCCCGGGGAGATGAGGCGGAGGAGCGCGCGCTGCGGCATTTGCTGGCGCAAGGCCTGACGCTGGTAGAGCGCAATTATCGGGTGGCGCGCGGCCCGAGTGCACGCGGCGCGGAGGTGGACCTGATCATGCGCGCCCCGGACGCGGAGGGGACACTGGTGTTCGTGGAGGTGCGACAGCGCAGTGCGCGCACGCATGGCGGTGCCGCGGCCACGGTGACGCGAGGCAAGCAGCGGCGCTGCATTCTGGGCGCGCAGTTTTACCTGTCGAGTCTGAAAGTGTGGCCGCCCTGCCGGTTTGACGTGGTGGCCATCGATGGCGAGGACGTGACCTGGCTGCCTGCGGCCTTTGATGCGTCCTGACACAGGGACTGGCAAACCCTGGGTATCATCCGCGCCATGCCGGATTCCTCCTTTCAGCAGTCTTATCTGCAGCAGCCTTTGCTGGAAACCGCCGACTGGCTGTATCAGTCGTCCGAGCGGTTGGCCCAGCAGTTGAATTACGCGGCCTTGGCCCTGATGCACACCATCACCTCGGGCGGCAAGGTACTGTGCGCCGGTGAGGGTGAAGCCGCCTGGCTGGCCCAGCAGGCCGCCACCTGGCTGGTGCGAGGCACGGGGCGTGAGCGCCCTCCTCTGTCGGCCATGGCCCTGGTGCCGCCCGCGGGCCCGATGCAGCCCACCTTGGCGCAGCAGGTGCGCGCACTGGGTCATCCCGGTGATGTGTGGCTGGCGTTTTCGCTGGAGCGCGATGACCCTGACCTGTTGGCAGCCACGGAAGCGGCGGCGGAACTGGACCTGACTTTGGTGGTCTTCACAGGAGAGGCGGCCCGCACGCTGGGGCCGCAATTGCGTGACACGGATGTGTGGGTGCCCTTGCCGGGTACGCGCGAGTCCACCTTGTTTGCGATCGGCTGGTTGGCCCTGGAAGGCCTGTGTGCGGCCGTGGACACCCACTTGCTTGGAGAGGATGCCTGATGACCCGTTTGACTTTTAGCCCCACCGTGCTGCGCTGGACCGCCGCCTTGGCCGCCGCCCTGAGTCTGTCGGCCTGCGCGCCGCTGGTCCTGGGCACCGCCGTGGGCGGCGCCTTTGTGGCGACCGACCGCCGAACCTCGGGCATGCAACTGGAAGACCAGGGCATCAAGATCAAGGCCAGCAACCGCATCAATGACGCTCTGAAGGACCGCGGCCACGTGAACGTGAACGCCTACAACCGCCGTGTGCTGTTGACTGGTGAGGTGCCGACCGAGGCCGATCGCGCTGCCGCAGCCGCTGCTGCGGGCCAGACCGAGAACGTGGCAGGCGTCGTCAACGAATTGGTGGTGGGTTTCAACAGCACGCTGTCCTCGCGTTCGAATGACGTGCTGGTGGCCACCAAGGTGCGCGCCACGCTGGTCGACGCGCGCGATCTGATGAGCAACGCCTTCGATGTGGTGGTGGAGCGCGGCGAGGTCTACCTGATGGGCATGGTGACCGAGCGCGAAGCCAACCGGGCCGCCGAGCTGGTGTCGACCATCAGCGGGGTGCGTCGCGTGGTCAAGGTGTTCGAGATCATCAGCGAGGAAGAACTGGCCCGCAAGCTGCCCAGGCCGGTGAGCCCGGCTGCCAGCGGCAGCACCCAGCCTTGATGGGCGCTCGGCCGATGGTGTGACGCCCCGGGCCTACTGACCTGGGTCGCACGCGGGAGGCGTGCGCCAGATCGGGCGGCTCAGCGCAGGCGCTTGATCAGGCTGGAGGTGTCCAGCCGGCCACCGCCCATGGCTTGCACGTCGGCGTAGAACTGATCGACCAGCGCGGTGGCGGGCAGTCGGGCGCCCAGGCGGCGACCTTCGTCGAGCACCAAGCCCAGGTCCTTGCGCATCCAATCGACAGCGAAGCCGAAATCGAACTGGTCGGCGATCATGGTGGGACCGCGGTTGACCATCTGCCAGCTGCTGGCGGCCCCTTGCGAGATCACGTTCAGCACCTGGCCCATGTCTAGCCCGGCTTTCTGACCGAACGCCAGCGCCTCGGCCAGGCCTTGCAGCAAGCCTGCCACGGCAATCTGGTTGACCATCTTGGCGAGCTGGCCGGCACCGCTGTCGCCTAGCAGGGTGACCGCGCGGGCATAAGCCGCGATGACGGGCTGAACGCGGGCATAGGCCCCGGCGTCGCCACCGCACATGACGGTCAACAGCCCATTGATCGCGCCCAGGTTGCCACCCGACACGGGGGCGTCGATGAAATGCAGGCCACGCTCGCGGGCGGCCTGCGCGAGTTCGCGGGCGACCTCAGCAGACGTGGTGGTGTGGTCGACGACGACGGCACCGGGCGCGAGGCTGTGGAAGACGCCTTGCGGGCCGGAGCAGACCTCACGCAGGTCGTCGTCGTTGCCGACGCAGGTGACGACGATGTCGGCGCCCTGAGCGGCCTCACGCGGTGTGGCAGCGGACTGTCCGCCATGGGCCTGCACCCAGGCGACGGCTTTGGCTGCGGTGCGGTTGTAGACGGTGACGGTGTGGCCGGCACGCTGGAGGTGGGCGGCCATGGGGGCGCCCATGGTGCCCAGGCCGATGCAGGCGATGCGGCGGGCGGGGGTGGGCTCGTAGGTCTTGTCGGCGACGTTCATCGGGCTCTCCGAGTTGGAGAGCCGATTGTGTCAGACACACCCAGGCCGACCGCGCCCGATCAGACGATCTGGAAGTGCTCGGTGCCGGCCGACAGGTCTTGATTGCGGGCACGCTGGCTGTGCAACTTGATCTGCAGGCGAAGGTCGTTGAGCGAGTCGGCGTTGCGCAGCGCATCTTCGTAACTGACGTAATTGCTCTCGTAGAGGTCGAACAGCGCCTGGTCGAAGGTCTGCATGCCCAGCTCGCGCGACTTCTTCATGATCTCCTTGATCTCGCCCACCGAGCCCTTGAAGATCAGATCGGCGATCAGCGGCGAGTTGAGCATCACTTCCACCGCGGCGATCCGGCCCTTGCCGGCTTCGCGCGGCAGCAGGCGCTGCGAAACCAGGGCGCGCAGGTTCAGCGACAGGTCCATCAGCAGCTGGTCGCGGCGGTCTTCGGGGAAGAAGTTGATGATGCGGTCGAGTGCCTGGTTGGCGCTGTTGGCGTGCAGGGTGGCCATGCACAGGTGACCGGTTTCAGAGAACTGGATGGCGTGTTCCATGGTCTCGCGGTCGCGGATTTCACCCATCAGGATGACGTCCGGGGCCTGGCGCAGGGTGTTCTTGAGCGCCTGTTCCCAGCCTTCGGTGTCGATGCCGATTTCGCGCTGCGAGACGATGCAGTTCTTGTGCGGATGCACGAATTCGATCGGGTCTTCGACGGTGATGATGTGACCGTAGGAGTTCTCGTTGCGGTGGTCCACCATGGCCGCCAGCGAGGTGGACTTACCGGAGCCGGTGCCCCCCACGAAGATGACCAGGCCGCGCTTGGCCATGGCCACGTCCTTGAGGATCAGGGGCAGACCCAGACCGTCAATGGTGGGCAGGTGCGCCGGGATGACCCGCAGCACGATGCCAACCTGGCCTTGCTGGATGTAGGTGTTGACGCGGAAACGGCCGATGCCCGTGGGCGCGATCGCGAAGTTGCACTCCTTGGTGCGTTCGAACTCGGCGGCCTGCTTGTCGTTCATGATCGAACGCGCCAGGGCCATGGTGTGCGAGCCGGACAAGGGCTGGGGCGAGACCTTGTTGATCTTGCCGTCAACCTTGATGGCGGGCGGGAATTCAGCCGTCAGGAAGAGGTCGGAGCCGCCCCGCGAAATCAGGAGTTTGAGCAGGTCGTTGATGAATTTGGATGCCTGGTCGCGTTCCATGGTGGTGTCCTGATTTTGTGGGGTCGGTGAAAGGCCGCGTGCGTGTGGTTCGCCAGGGGATCAACCCGGGAAGTTCTCGGGGATCTTGGCCTTGGAACGGGCCTCGGCCGGCGAGATGATGTTGCGACGCACCAGGTCGGCCAGGTTCTGGTCGAGGGTCTGCATGCCCTGGCCACTGCCGGTCTGGATGGCTGAGTACATCTGGGCGATCTTGTTTTCGCGGATCAGGTTGCGGATGGCCGAGGTGCCGATCATGATCTCGTGGGCAGCGACGCGGCCGCTGCCGTCCTTGATCTTGCACAGCGTTTGCGAGATGACGGCCTGCAGCGATTCCGACAGCATGGCGCGCACCATTTCCTTTTCGGCGGCGGGGAAGACGTCGACCACGCGGTCGATGGTCTTGGCGGCGCTGGAGGTGTGCAGGGTGCCGAACACCAAGTGGCCGGTTTCGGCGGCGGTCAGGGCCAGGCGGATGGTCTCCAAGTCACGCAATTCGCCCACCAGGATGCAGTCCGGGTCTTCACGCAGGGCTGAACGCAGGGCGTTCGAGAAGCTCATGGTGTGCGGGCCGACTTCGCGCTGGTTGATCAGGCACTTCTTGGCCTCGTGCACGAATTCGATCGGGTCTTCCACCGTGAGGATGTGACCGTATTCGGTTTCGTTGAGGTGGTTCACCATGGCGGCCAGCGTGGTGGACTTGCCCGAACCGGTCGGGCCGGTGACCAGAACCAGGCCGCGCGGCTTGAGCGCGAGGTCGCCGAAGATCTTGGGCGCGTTGAGCTGCTCGAGCGTCAGGATCTTGGACGGAATGGTCCGGAACACGGCGCCAGCGCCGCGGTTCTGGTTGAAGGCGTTGACGCGGAAACGCGCCAAGCCCTGGATTTCGAACGAGAAGTCGCACTCCAGCGTCTCTTCGAAGTGCTTGCGCTGGGCGTCGTTCATGATGTCGTACATCATTTCGTGGACCTGCTTGTGGTCCAGCGCATCGACGTTGATGCGGCGCACGTCGCCGTTCACCCGGATCATGGGAGGCAGGCCTGCCGACAAGTGGAGGTCAGATGCCTTGTTTTTGACCGAGAAGGCCAGCAGTTGGGTGATATCCATGGATGATGTCGACCTGTCATTCGTTACAGACCCATTATGGCGACGATCGCGAACAACCTGCAACTCGTACGAAACCGGATTCAGGCAGCGTGTGCTCAAACGGGGCGTCCAGCCGACAGTGTCACGCTGCTCGCGGTGAGCAAAACGTTTCCAGCCGTAACAGTGCGCGACGCATTTCACGCCGGCCAACGCTGGTTTGGCGAGAACTATGTGCAAGAGGCGCTCGACAAGATTGCCGAGCTGGCCGACCTGCGTGAGCAGATCACCTGGCACCTGATTGGCCCGCTGCAAAGCAACAAGACCCGCGTGGTGGCCGAGCACTTTGACTGGGTGCAGAGCGTGGACCGGCTCAAGATTGCACAGCGCCTGAGTGAGCAGCGCCCGGCGCATCTGCCGCCCTTGCAGGTGTGCATTCAGGTGAACACCAGTGGCGAGGAAAGCAAGAGCGGGGTGGCGCCGGGTGAGGCGCTGGCCCTGGCGCAGGCTGTCGCCGCCCTGCCCCGCCTGCAGTTGCGAGGCGTGATGGCCCTGCCCGCCCCCTCGCCCGACCCAGCCGTGCAGGCGGAAGCCCTGGCTCAGGTGCGCGTGGTGTTCGAGCAACTGCGGACGGCGGGCTTGCCGCTGGACGTCTTGTCGATGGGCATGAGCGCCGACCTGGAAGCCGCGGTGGCGCAGGGCTCGACCATGGTGCGGGTGGGCACGGCGTTGTTTGGTCAGCGTTGAGGTCGACCTGCGTCGGGGCCACGCCGGAGTGGGTCACGATTGCGGCATGATGACGGTCATGAGCACCTCCATCGACATCGCATTCATCGGCGGCGGCAACATGGCCACTGCCATCATCGGCGGCCTGTTGCGCCAAGGCACGGCCCCCGCCAGCATCCTGGTCATCGATCCGGTGGCCGAACAGCGTCAGCGCCTGACCGACACCTTGGGTTTGCAGACGGCCGCCGGCCCGGACGAGGCCCTGCGCACGGCACGCACCGTGGTGTGGGCCGTCAAGCCTCAGCAGTTCAAGGACGCGGCGCAAAGCTATGCCCCGTTGACCGGACAGGCCCTGCACTACAGCGTGATGGCCGGCCTGCGCACCGACGACATCGCCCGCCTGCTGGGCACGCCGCGCATCGTGCGCGCCATGCCGAACACACCGGCGCTGGTGGGCCAGGGCATGACGGGCTTGTTCGCCCGCGCCGAAGTCAGTGCCGACGAACGGGCGGCCATTGAAGACATGGTGCGCTCTACCGGCGCGCACCTGTGGGTGGCGCAAGAAGCCGATCTGGACGCGGTGACCGCCTTGTCGGGCTCGGGCCCGGCCTATGTGTTCTATTTCATCGAGGCCATGATGCAGGCCGCACAGGACATGGGCCTGAGCGCCGAGCAAGGTCGCTTGCTGGCCCAGGCCACGTTTGCGGGCTCGACCGCCTTGGCACAGCAGTCGGACGTGAGCCCGTCGGTGTTGCGTGAGCGCGTGACCTCCAAGGGCGGCACCACGTATGCGGCGCTGACCCATCTGGAGTCGGCTGGCGTGAAAGACGCGTTCGTGGCCGCGATGCGGGCGGCGCAACAGCGTGCAGCCGAATTGGGCGACGAGTTCGGCCGCTGACCTTGAGCGTGGCCTGAGCGCCATCTTCCGTGGGTGACATGACGCCCACGGTCTGCTCACCAAGGCATGAGTCTGTGCCGATGCCCGTGGGCCGTGATCAACCGCGCAACGCCAGATCGGCGGCCACGCCCACCCACACGCTGAAGCCCAGCCAGTGGTTGAGGCGGAAGGCCTTGAAACAGGCCAGACGTTCACGGCCTTTGATGAGCGTGAAGTGGTACAGCGCCTGAGCCGCGGCCACCACCAGGGACAGGTCGTAGACCCAGCCCAGGCCCGCCAACTGCCCCGCTTGCCACCAGGAGGCGATGCAGAGCGCGTACAGCGTCATGACCCCCGCCACATCGAAGCGCCCCAGCGTGATGGCCGAGGTGCGGATGCCGATCTTGAGGTCGTCGTTGCGGTCGACCATGGCGTACTCGGTGTCGTAGGCAATGACCCAGGCCAGCTTGCCGGCCAGCAGCCACCACATCACCGGCGGGACCTCGTTGCGCACGGCCGTGAAGGCCATCGGGATGCCGAAGGCGTAGGCCACGCCCAGCACCGCCTGCGGCATGGCGAAGAAGCGCTTGGTGAAGGGGTAGACGATGGTGACGGCCAGCGCCCCGAAGGACAGCGTCACCGTGTAAGCGTTGGTGGTGAGCACCAGCGCGAACGAGATCAGCGCCAGCACCACACCGATGAGGACGACCTCCTTGACGGAGATGCGGCCACTGGTGAGCGGGCGCTGGGCGGTGCGCTCGACGTGGCGGTCAAAGTCCTTGTCGGCGAAGTCGTTGACGGCGCAGCCAGCACTGCGCATCAGGATGGTGCCGGCCGTGAAGACCGCCAGCAGGTGCCAGCCCGGAAAACCTTGCGCAGCGATCCACAAGGCCATCAGGGTGGGCCACAGCAAGAGCAGCCAGCCCTGAGGGCGGTCCCAGCGGATCAGGTCGAGGTAGAGCGACCAGCGGTCGCGCAGGGTCAGGGTGGCGGCGGTGTTCACACCGGAATTATGGCGTGACGGGCTGAGCGGCCGCGGTGGTCGCACCGGACGTCACACCTGGCTGCTGCGCCACCCAGCCTCCACCCAAGGCCTTGTAGACGCCAATGTGGGCCTGCTGACGCGCCAGCTGGGCCGCGATCAGTGCCTGCTGGGTGTTGAACAGGGCACGCTGGGCATCGAGCAAGTCGAGTTGGCTGGCGACACCGGTGTCGTAGCGCAGCGTGGACAGACGTAGGCGCGCCGCTTCGGCCTGGGCCTGGGCCAGCTGCGCTTCGGCCTGTTCGGCGTAGCTGCGGCGGGCCACCAGGGCATCGGCGACTTCCTTGAAGGCAGTTTGCACGGCCTTGTCGTACTGGGCCACGGCAATGTCGCGCTTGACCTCGGCCACGGCCACACCGGCCTTGGCGCGGCCAGCGTCAAAGATTGGCACGCTCAGGGAGGGAGCAAAACTCCAGGCGTTGCGGCCGTCGTCGAACAGGCCCGAGAGCGAGTCGCTGACCACGCCGGCGCTGGCCGTCAGACTGATGCGCGGGAAGCGTGCCGCACGGGCCGCGCCGATGTTGGCGTTGGCGGCGATGAGCTGTTGCTCGGCCTGCGCGATGTCCGGGCGCTGCAGCAGTACCTCGGACGACAGGCCAACAGGCAGTTCGCTCAGACCCGGCCACAGGGTGGCGAGCACGGCCTGGCTGGCGGCCTGGGTGTCGGCGCTGCGGCCCACGGCCTGGGCATCAATCTGCGGCACGGGCGGCAGCAGATCGGCTGGTGCGGTCGAGCCCAGCAGCAGGTTCAAGGCGTTGAGGTCCTGGGCCCACTGGCGCTGCGCCTGGGCACGGGTCACGCGCGCCGCCTCGACCAGAGACTGCGAGGAGCGCAGGTCGAGCTCGTTAAGCACGCCGTGGTCGAACTTGAGCTTGAGCAGCTTGTAGGACTCTTCCCGCGTTTTCAGGGTCTGCTCGGCCAAGGCAAGCTGCCAGCGGTCGGCCCACAGGGCGTAGTAGCTGTTGGCCACGGCGGCCACCAGGCTGATGTGGGCGGCCTTGCGCGCCTCTTCCGAGGCCAGCACCTGGGCGGCTGCCGCCTCGCTGAGCGCCTTGACACGACCGAACAAGTCGAGCTCGAAGGCGGAGACCGTCACCCCACCCGTGACGGTGGTGGTCAGGTCATTGGGCGGGGTGTTCGACGGTCCACGGCTGCCGCTGACGACGCCATTGAGGGTCGGGAAACGGTCGGCGTTCTGGATCTGGTAGGCCGCCCGCAGCTGCTCGATGTTGAGCACGGCCACGCGCAGGTCACGGTTCTGATCCAAAGCCTGGCGGATCAGGCCTTGCAGGCGGGCGTCGGGGAAGTAGGTGGCCCAGGGCAGTTCGGACAACTTGGACGCAGGCGCCGACGCCGTGGCGGCCGCCGAGGGCACCGGCAACTGATCGGGCACCGCCAGCGCCGGGCGCTGGTAGTCGGGCGTGAGCGAGCAAGCAGCCAGGCTCAGCAGCGCCGCCATGGCGATGGCGGGGCGCAGCAGGCGGGTGGTCTTATTCATGAGCGGTCTCCACATCGGAAGCAGGGGCAGCGGCGGGCTTGCCTGGGAAGAAACGCCGCACCACCACGAAGAACACGGGCACAAAGAACACGGCGAGGACCGTGGCGGCGATCATGCCACCCATCACGCCGGTGCCGATGGCACGCTGGCTGGCCGAGCCGGGGCCGGAGGCCAGCACCAGGGGCAGCACGCCCAGGATGAAGGCCAGCGAGGTCATGATGATCGGGCGGAAGCGCAGGTGGCAGGCGCGCAATGTGGCGTCGATCAGGCTCATGCCCTTTTCCTGCAGCTCTTTGGCGAACTCGATGATCAGGATGGCGTTCTTCGCGGACAGGCCGATGATGGTGATCAGGCCAACCTTGAAGTAAACGTCGTTGGGCATGTCACGCAGGTTGGCACCCAGCAGCGAGCCCAGGATGCCCAGCGGCACGACCAGCAGCACGGCCACCGGGATGGACCAGCTTTCGTACAAAGCCGCCAGACACAGGAACACCGCCAGCAGCGAGAACACCAGCAAGATGGTGGCTTGCGAGCCCGACAGGCGCTCTTCACGCGACAGGCCCGTCCACTCAATGCCGATGCCCGCTGGCAACTGATCGGCCAGGCGCTGCAGTTCGGCCATGGCGTCGCCCGAGCTGTAGCCCGGCGCCGCCGCGCCCGAGATGCGCATCGACGGATAGCCGTTGTAGCGCACGGCCTGCATCTGTCCACTCACCCAGCGGGTTGTGGCAAAGGCCGACAGGGGCACACTCTGGCCGCTGCTGTTGACCACGTTGATGCGCAGCAGGTCTTCGGCCTGCATGCGGTCCTTGGCGTCGGCCTGAACGATGACGCGCTGCATGCGACCGGCATTCGGGAAGTCGTTGATGTAGGCCGAACCCAGCGAGGACGACAACGAGGCACTGATCGAGCCAAAGTCCACGCCCAGGGCATTGGCCTTGTCGCGGTCGATGTCGATCTGCAGTTGCGGGGCGTCTTCCAGACCTTCGGGGCGCAGGCCCGTCAGGATAGGGCTCTGCATCGCCATGCCCAGCAACTGGTTGCGAGCGGCCAGCAGGGTTTCATGCCCCAGCGAGGCGCGGTCTTGCACACGCACGGCAAAGCCGGTGGCGTTGCCCAACTCCATGATCGGCGGCGGCACCAGGGGGTAGATGAAGGCGTCACGCACCCCCATCAAGGCCCCAAAGGCACGCTTGGCCAGGGCCTGGGCCGTGTGTGCGTCGCCCTTGCGCTCCTGGTGATCTTTCAGCGACACGAAAGCCAGACCGGCGTTCTGGCCGGAGCCCGAGAAGCTGAAGCCCACCACGCCCACCACCGACTTGACCTCGGACTGCTTGAGGTAGAAGTCTTCCACCTGCTTCATCACGGTCTCGGTGCGCTGCGCCGTGGCCCCGGCAGGCAACTGCACCAGGGTGATCAGGCTGCCCTGATCTTCATCAGGCAGGAAGGAGGTGGGCATGCGAACGTACATCCAGCCCACGGCCCCCACGATGATGGCGTAGATGATCAAGGTGCGGCCGCCACGCTGAACCAGGCGGGCCGCCCAGCTTTCGTAGCCATGCGTGGTCGAGCTGAAGGCGCGGTTGAACCAGCCAAAGAAACCCTTCTTTTCATGGTGATCCTCGGCGGCCGGCTTGAGCAGCGTGGCGCACAGGGCCGGGGTCAGCGTCAGGGCCAGGAAGGCCGAGAACAGGATGGAGGCGACCATCGACAGCGAGAACTGCTTGTAGATGTTGCCCACCGAGCCGGAGAAGAAGGCCATCGGGATGAACACCGACACCAGCACCACGGTGATGCCGACGATGGCGCCACTGATCTGGCCCATGGCCTTGCGGGTGGCCGCCAGCGGCGAGAGCCCCTCTTCGACCATGATGCGCTCGACGTTCTCGACCACCACGATGGCGTCGTCCACCAGGATACCAATGGCCAGCACCATGCCGAACATGGTCAGCACGTTGATGGAGAAGCCGAACACCGACATCACCCCGAAGGTGCCCAGCAGGGCCACCGGCACGACCAGGGTCGGGATCAGGGTGTAGCGCCAGTTCTGCAAGAACAGGAACATCACCAGGAACACCAGGATCACGGCTTCCACCAGGGTCTGCACGACCTGGGTGATGGACAACTCGATGAAGCCCGAGGTGTCGTAGGGCACCGAGTAGTCCACGCCCGACGGGAAGTACTTGCGCAACTCTTCCAGACGCGCCTTGGCCGCCTTCGCGGTGGCCAGCGCATTGCCCGTGGGCGAGAGCTGGATGGCCATGCCCAGCGCAGGCTTGCCATTGAGGCGCGCATAGGCGCTGTACGTTTGCGCCCCCAACTCCACCCGTGCGACGTCTTTCAGACGCACGGTCGAACCGTCGGCCTTGGCGCGCAGCACGATGTTGCCGAACTGCTCCACGTTGGTGAGTTGACCGGCCACCACCACGGTGGCCGACACGGTCTGCTCGCTCAAGTTGGGCAACTCACCCAGGCCCCCGGCGGGCACCAGGGCGTTCTGCGCACGGATGGCCGCATTGACCTCGGCCACACTCAGACCGTAGGACACCAGCTTGGCCGGGTCGACCCAGATGCGCATGGCACGCTCGGTGCCGAACATGGTGACCTGACCGACGCCGGGCACGCGCTGCATTTCGGGCACGATGTTGCGCGAGGCGTAGTCGCCCAGCGCCACCGGGTCATAGGCCGGGTTGCTGGACGACAGCATCACGAACATCAGGATGTTGCTGCGGGTCTTTTCGACCTTCACGCCCTGCTGCGTCACCGCACTGGGCAGGCGCGGCGTGGCGCGCGAGAGGCGGTTTTGCACCTCCACCTGAGCCAGGTCGATGTTGGTGCCGGACTCAAAGGTGACCGTGATGGCCGCGGTGCCGTTGGCCTGGCTGACCGACTCCATGTAGGCCAGACCCGGCGCGCCATTGAGCTCCTGCTCGATGACGTTGACCACGGCCTCGTCTAGCGTCTTGGCTGAGGCACCAGGATAGACCGCACTGATGACGACCGAGGGCGGCGCCACGGTCGGGTACTGGGCCACGGGCAGTTGCGTCACCGCCACCGCGCCGAACACCAGGATGAAGAGGGCGATCACCCACGCAAAGATGGGCCGATCAATGAAGAAACGTGACATGCGCGCGCTCCCTTACTTCGATGCGGCAGCCGATGCGGCCGAGGCGGGTGCTGCCCCCATGCCGGCTTGCGCGCTTGGCTGCTGCCAGGGCACGGCCTTGACGGGTGCCTTGGGGTTCATCATTTTCTGAAAGCCATCGACCATGACCTGCTCGCCAGTCTTGAGGCCGCCCAGCACGACCCAGTTCGTGCCCTTGGCGCCGCCCAGCTTGACCGGACGGGGCGAGACCATGCCCTTGTCATCGACCACCATGACGGTGTCGGCCTGAGGCCCACGCGTGACCGCCTGCTGCGGCAGCAGGATGCCCCCCTCCACCTCGGCCTGAGCCAGACGCACACGCACGTACATGCCGGGCAGCAAGAGGCCTTCAGGGTTGGGCAACTCCGCACGCAGCGCCACCTGACCCGAGGTGGCGTCCACACTCAGGTCCGAAAACAGCAGCTTGCCAGGCAGGGGATATTCGCGACCATCGTCCAGCACGATGCGGATCTCGGCGGCATCAGCCCCGGCGCGCTTGAGCGAGCCGGCCTTCAGCGCCTCGCGCAGCTTGAGCACCTCGGTGGCCGGTTGCGTGAAGTTGACGTAGAGCGGGTTGACCTGCTGGATCAAGGCCAACTGGGTGGCCTCGCCCTGCCCCACCAAGGCCCCCTCGGTGACCATGGCCCGGCCGATGCGGCCCGAGATGGGCGCCGTCACGGCGGCATAGCCGAGGTTGATGCGGGCCGTCTGCACGGCGGCCTTGGCGGCGGCCACATCGGCCTGGGCCTGGCGCTGCGCCACCTGGGCGTTCAGGAATTCTTGCGGGCTGATGGCCTTGGCAGCCTGCAGCGGCTCATAGCGCTTGAGCAGGGCGCTGGCCTGGGCCAGATTGGCTTCGGCCTTGGCCTGGGTGGCCTGGGCGCTGTCGAGCGCGGCCTGGTAGGTGGCCGGGTCGATCTGGAACAGGGGCTGGCCGGCCTTCACATCCGCGCCTTCGGTGAACAGGCGCTTTTGCAGGATGCCGGGCACCCGGGCGCGGACCTGCGCGGTGCGCACCGCCTCCAGGCGCCCCGGCAACTCGCTCATCACCGGCACGCTTTGCGGCTGCACCGTGATCACCCCCACCTGGGCGGGCGGCATGCCGCCGGCTGGCGCGCCGCCGGGTGCAGCAGCCTGCTTGTCACCACAGCCCGCCAACAAGGCCAGCGTCACGGCGCCCAGCGCCAGCCCCCCCATCGACCGCCCACGACGTCGGCGCATCGCAGCAGTGGGTTGCAGGGGAGAAAACGCGGTCACATCTTGACTGGCCATGGGGCACCTCGTGGAACACAAGTCGGGTCGACAATACAAGACTGAAATATACATACATTCTTGTATGTATGTGTCCGAATGGACGATAATCCCCTGTACTGTTCACTGGTTTTATGTCATCGCCATGCGCCGAACCAAAGAAGATGCACAACACACCCGCGAGGCCCTGCTGGACGCCGCGGAGTTGGTGTTCGCGCAACGCGGGGTGTCACGCACGTCCTTGCAGGAGATTGCCAAAGCTGCCGGTCTGACCCGGGGGGCGGTGTACTGGCATTTCAAGGACAAGGCGGAACTGTTCAACGCCATGATGGCACGGACCGCCTCCCCCATGGAAGAGGCCGCCCAGACCCTGGTGGACACCCCTTTGCCCCCGCTGGCCGAACTCAAGCGCACGGCCATGGATGCACTGACACGCATCGCCCACGACCCGCGCACTCGGCGGGTGTTCGGCATCGCCACCCAGAAGGTGGAATATGTGGACGACCTGATGGGCGTGCGGGAACGGCATCTGGAAATCCATCAGACCTGCCAGCAGTGCGTGCGGACAGCCGTGGAGCGCGCCCAGGCGCTGGGCCATGTCTCGGCGCATCTCGACCCTCAGGTGATTGCCATGAGCTACCAGGCCATGCTCAACGGCCTGATCAACCACTGGATGCTCGACCCCGACGCCTTTGACCTTGTGACCTGCGGCGAGCAAAGCCTGGACCTGTTCATGGGCGGCCTCAAGCAGTTGCCCGTGGCGCCAGCGACAGACTGACGCGCCGCGTCACACGCTGGATCAGGCCGCGCGCACGGCCCCGTCACTGCTCTCGTCGAGCGACGTGCCCAGGTGCTGGTCATCGGCCCAGCCCACGAGCGTGAAGCCCTCCGCGCTGTACAGCAGGCGGTTGATGGTGGCGTTGCCCACCTTCCAGGCACGCGGTGCGTCCAGCGCAATGCGGTTGGCCGCACGGTAGAAACAATCGAGCACGCCCCCATGGGCCACCACGGCAATGCACTCACCCGGGTGGCGTCGGGCCAGGTGGGCCAGGGTCCCCACGCAACGGTCGTAAAAGGCCTGCAGGGTTTCGCCGCCGTCCGGACCGAAGGCCGGATCACGCGCCAGCCAGCGACGGGTCTGCTCGGGCCAGCGTTGCGCGATCTCGTCGCGCGTCAAGCCCTCCAGATGGCCGAAATGCCGCTCACGCAAACCGGTCTCGAGACGCAAGGTCAGTTGCTGCGCCTGGGCGATGGCCTCGGCCGTGGCGCGGGCGCGTAGCAGGTCGCTGCTGTAAACCGCGTGCAAGGGCTCGCCGTGCAGCGCCTGCGCCACGCGGGCGGCCTGCCACAGGCCGGTGTCGTTCAAAGGAATGTCGGTGTGGCCCTGGATGCGGCTTTCGGTGTTCCAGGCGGTTTCACCGTGGCGAATGGCCAGGATGCGGGTGGCGTGTGCGGCTGACATGGGGCGATGATGCCTCATTCATGCTGCGCCGCACAATCCCCTCTCGGTTCACACGCCCCAGACGATGGGCTTGTCGGCCGCCTGCGCGCGCTCGATCATCTGGATCAGAGGCCAGGCGCGCTTGCGCAGGCTGACCGGCTCATCGGCGAATTTGGGTTCGGGCTGGGGCAGGCGCTCACCGGTCTCCTCGTCCTCCACCTCCGGCGCCTGAGGCACCTCGTCGGTCAAAGCGCGCAAGGTGGCCAAGGCCGCGGGCATGTCCTTGACTTCGAGGATGCCTTGCGGGGCGGGCGTCTTGCCCAGGAGTTTGAGCAGGGCCTCGGCGTGCACCTGCAGCATGAACAGATCACCCGTGGCCTGGGATTTGAACGTGATGGACATGATGGTGACCCCTCTTCGAAACTTGCTCTAGAGTATCCCACCATGAACACCCCCACCCACCTGCTGTACCTGCACGGCTTCCGCTCCTCCCCGCAGTCGGCCAAGGCGCAGCTGCTGGGCGGTGCGATCGCGCAACTGCAACGCCAGGGCCACAACCTGACGTGGGTGTGCCCGCAACTGCCCCCCTCACCGGCCGACACCCTGGCCGAACTGAAGGCGCTGACACTGGACTGGCCGCGCGAGGACATGGTGGTGATCGGCTCCTCGCTGGGTGGCTTTTATGCCACCGTGCTGGCCGAAGAACTGGATTGCCGCGCCCTGCTCATCAACCCGGCGGTGGCGCCTGCGCGCGACCTGGCCCGTTACATCGGCGAGCAAACGAGCTTCCACAACCCGGCCGATCGCTTCTTCTTCCGCCCTGAATTCATCGCCGAGTTCGAGGCGATGGCCCCCTACCCCATCACCCGGCCGGAGCGCTACCACGTGCTGGTGGCCGAGGGCGACGAGGTGCTGGACTGGCGCGAGATGGTCGCGCATTACCTGGGCACCCAGCTGACCGTACTGCCCGGCAACGACCACGCCATCAGCGACTTCGCCACCCGCCTGCCCACCGTCCTGGGATGCCTGAACCTGCCCACGCCCAAGGCCTGAACCGTCCTGCCCCGTTGACGCCTCAGCGTCCACCCGAGGCGCTGGATTCAGCCGGACACACGCCAGGGCCCTCGGGATGGGACAATCACGCTTCCACCCTCGCGAGATTCCATTTCGATGTTTGCCCTTTTTGATGACGCCGGCAAGTTCCTGGCCGGTCGTGTGATGTCCGAAGCCGACAGTTCGATGCAGATCGAGCTGGATTCGGGCAAGCGCGTGAAGGTGAAAGCCGCCAACGTGCTGCTCAAGTTCGCCAAGCCTGCGCCCGCCGAGCTGATCGCTCAGGCTGCCGCACAAGCCGCCGACATCGACGTGGACCTGGTGTGGGAAGTGGCCCCGGAAGAAGACTTCGGCTTTGACGAACTGGCCCGCGAGTACTTCAGCGACAGCGCCGATGCCGTGCAGCAGGCCGCCATGCTGATGCGCCTGTTCGAAACCCCGCACTACTTCCACCGCCGCGGCAAGGGCCGCTTCAAGAAGGCCCCGGAAGACATCCTCAAGCAGGCCCTGCTGGCCATTGAGCGCAAGAAGCAGATCGCCTTGCAGATCGCGCAGTGGGCGCAGGAGCTGGCCGCCGGCCAATGCCCCGCCCCGATCAAGGAACAGCTCTACAAGATCCTGTTCAAGCCCGACAAGAACGGCGCCGAGTACAAGGCCGTGGTCGAGGCCGCCAAGCAGGCGCAGCGTGCGCCGCTGGACCTGCTCAAAGACGCCGGCGCCATCGACAGCCCCTACCAGTTCCACTGGAAGCGCTTCCTGTTCGAGAACTTCCCCAAGGGCACCGGTTTCCCGACCCTGGAGGCGCCGCCGATCAAGGACGAACTGCCGGTGTCGGCCGCGCGGGCTTTCTCCATCGACGACTCGATGACCACCGAGATCGACGACGCCTTGTCCGTGCAGGGCCTGGGCAGCGGCACCGTGGTGTTCGGCATCCACATCGCGGCGCCCAGCCTGGCCATCCTACCCGGCAGCCCGATCGACGGCGTGGCGCGCAGCCGCATGTCCACCGTCTACATGCCCGGCCACAAGATCACGATGCTGCCCGACGAGGTGGTGCAGACCTACACGCTGCAGGAAGGGCGCGACTGCCCGGCCGTGTCGCTGTACGTCACCTTTGACGAGGCCACGCTGGCCGTGCAGGCCACCGAGACCAAGCTGGAGCGCGTGCCCATCGTCTCGAACCTGCGCCACGACCAGCTCGACGGTGTCATCACCGAGCCCACGCTGACCGGCGAAGCCCCGGCGACCTATGCGCACGCGGCCGAACTGGCCTTTGCCTTCCGCCTGGCCAAGCACCTCAAGGCCCAGCGCGAAGTCGTGCGCGGCAAGCCTGAGAACTTCAACCGTCCCGACTACACCTTCAAGCTGGTGAGCGAGGCGGGCACCAACACGATGAGCGACGGCATCGAGCCGACCGGCGTCGAACAGGTGCTGATCGGCACGCGCCAACGTGGCGCCCCGCTGGACCTGATCGTGGCCGAAGCGATGATCCTGGCCAACAGCACCTGGGGTGGCATGTTGGCCGAGGTGGGTGTGCCCGGCATCTACCGCAGCCAGGCCAGCCTGCAACCGGGCATCAAGGTGCGCATGAGCACCAAGGCCCTGCCGCACGCCGGCATGGGCGTGGCGCAGTACACCTGGGCCACCTCGCCGCTGCGCCGCTATGTGGACCTGGTCAACCAGTGGCAGATCGTCGCCTGCGCCAAGAACGGCCGCACCGCCGCGCTGGCCGCGCCCTTCAAACCCAAGGACGCCGAGCTGTTTGCCGTCATCTCCAACTTCGACACGGCCTACAGCACTTACAACGGCTTCCAGTCGAGCATGGAGCGTTACTGGACCCTGACCTACCTGGGCCAGCAAGACATCACCGAACTGGACTGCGCCGTGATGGTCAACGGTCTGGTGCGCGCCGACAGCCTGCCCCTGGTCTTCAAGGCCATCGGTGCCGACAGCCTGCCGCGCCATGCCCGCGTGCGCGTGCGCGTCACGGGTGTCGATTTGCTGACCCTGGACGTGCACGCCAGCGTGATCGCCCGACTGGACGAGCCCGGCACCACGGATGAGGGTGACACCGAGGGCGACGGCGACGAAGAGGTGCTCGACAATGCAGGACCGCTGACCCTGGCCATCGACGTGAGCGATGCCGACGCCCCGACGGGCGATGCCGCACCGGCCTGAGGTCTCTTGAACTGAACGCTGACGACTGGACGTGCACCGGATGCTGGACCGCCTTCGATCTCTGTGGAGCCGCCTGACCCTGCTGCAAATCTGCCTGGGGATCTCGGTGGCAGTGCACGTGGCCCTGCTGGGTTTTCGCTTTGTCGATCCGGAAGGCTTCAACCGCACCTTCAAGGACACGCCGCTGGAGGTGATCCTCGTGAACGCGGCCAGCGACGAAGCCCCGGAGAAGGCCCAGGCACTGGCCCAGCAGAACCTGGCGGGCGGCGGCGAAGCCGACAAGGGACGCGCCACCTCGCCCCTGCCCCCCTCGCAAGACGCCACCCTGGGCGATGCGATGGAAGACAGCACGCGCATGATCCAGCAGATGCAGCGCGAGCAGCAAAACCTGCTCACCCAGGTCCGCCAGGAGTTGGCGGCCCTGCCCCCCCCCCAGCCTCGCGACCGTGCCGAAACCAACCAGAGCCGCGCCGAGGAAGAGCGCCGCCGCCAACTGACCAAGCTGCTGGCCGAGATCGAAAAGCGCATCCACGACGAAAACGCTCGCCCTAAAAAGCGCTACCTCAGCCCAGCCACCCTGCGCTCGGTCGATGCCCTGTACTACAGCGCCTTCCGCACGCAGGTGGAACGCGCCGGCACCACCTACTTCCCCATGGAAAAGGGGCAAAAGCTCTACGGCGAGCTGGTGATGGAGGTGTGGCTCAACCGGCAGGGCAAGGTCGTGGACGCCATCGTGCTGCAAAGCTCGGGCAATGCGGTGCTCGACAAGCGGGCCCGCGCCATCGTCATGCAGGCCGGCCCCTTCGGCGCGGTCCCGGCCGAAGTCAGCGCGGGCAACGACCTGCTGCTGATCTCCTCGCGCTTCCGCTTCACCCGCGATGCCGGCATGGAAGCGACCACCACCAAAGCCGCCTCGAACGAGGCGCCCTGATGTCCTGTTCTTGTCAAGATGACCGCCACCGACCCTGACCGCTACGCCGTCGCGGGCAACCCGATCGCCCACAGCCGCTCCCCGCTGATCCACACGCAGTTTGCTCAGCAGACCGGCCAGGCCATGGTGTACGAGCGCCTGCTGTGCCCGCTGGACGACTTCTCCGCCACGCTGACCCGCTTCGCGCAAGCAGGCGCCAAGGGCTGCAACGTGACCGTGCCCTTCAAGTTCGAGGCCTTCGAGATGGCCGCGCGCCGCACCCCGCGCGCCGAGCTGGCTCAGGCGGCCAACACCCTGCGCTTTGATGCCGCGGCCGACGGCGGCTGGCTGGCCGACAACACCGATGGCGTGGGCCTGGTCCGCGACATCACGGTGAACGCCGGGATGACGCTGGCCGGTGCGCGCGTGCTGCTGCTGGGCGCTGGCGGCGCCAGTGCTGGCGTGCTGGGCCCGCTGATCGAAGCCCGCCCCGCCGAAATTGTGGTGGCCAACCGCACCGCCGACAAGGCCCAGACGCTGGTCGATCGCCATGCCGACTGGGCGCGCGAACATGGCGTGCACCTGAGCGCACGCTCATTGCAGGAGCCCGGTCAAGCCTACGACGTGTTCATCAATGGCACGGCTGCCAGCTTGTCAGGAGGGGGCATCCCGGTCGGCCCCGAGGTGCTCAAGCCGGGCGGCCTGGCGCTGGACATGATGTACGGCCCCGCCGCCCAAGCCTTCCTGGACTGGGCCCGCGCCCACGGTGCCGTGGCCCGCGATGGTCTGGGTATGCTGGTGGAACAAGCGGCCGAATCGTTTGCCCTGTGGCGCGGCGTGCGCCCGGACACCGCCCCCGTGCTGGCGGCCATGCGCGCGTTGGTCGATGGCACCGCTGCACACTGAAAGCGTTTGAACGACATGCGCACCCCGATGCGCGCCGTCTGGCGCATCTCTGCCCTCATCGTGCTGGCCGGCCTGAGCCTGCAGCTCTACTTTCTGGGCCGCGTGGCGCTGATGGCCGTGCTCAACCCCGAGTCCACCACCTTCCAGCGCAGCGAGATGCGCCGCATCGTGGCCGACACCGGCACGCTGCTATGGAGCCAGAGTTGGCGTGACGCCGACCAGATTTCGGACCACCTCAAGCGGGCCGTGATCGCCTCGGAGGATGCCAACTTCGTGGACCACGCCGGCATCGAATTCGAGGCGCTGCAAAACGCCTGGAAGAAGAACAGCCGTGCCGAAGAGCGGGCCGAGCGGGCGCGTCAGGCCGCGCTGGCACGCCATGAGCGGGCAGTGCAGCGCGCCTTGAAGCGCGGCCGCACCCCGCCACCGCCGCCGGCTGCGGCACAAGCGGTGCCCAAGGTGATCGGCGGCTCCACCATCACCCAGCAACTGGCCAAGAACCTCTTCCTGAGCAAGGAGCGCAACTTCCTGCGCAAAGGCCAGGAGGTGCTGATCACCTTCATGCTCGAAGGCCTGCTCAGCAAGGAGCGCATCCTCACGCTCTACCTCAACAACGTGGAATGGGGGGAAGGCGTGTTCGGCGCCGAGGCCGCTGCCCACCACTACTTCCGGGTCGATGCCGACCAACTGGCCCCCATCCAGGCCGCCCGTCTGGCGGTGATGCTGCCCGCCCCCAAGCGCTTTGAGAAGCAGCCGCGTTCGGGCTATGTCATGGGCCGCGCAGGCACCATTGCCGCCCGCATGCGCGACGCCGAACTGCCCTGATCAAGCACCCTGGGTGGACGTGCGCTTCGCCTGCGCAGCCGCCTCGTCGGCATACTTGGCCATCAGGGCCTCGCGGCGCGGGCCGTACCAGTTGATGCGGCTCAGGTCACCCTGGTAGTGGCGGATCACGCGCTTGTCCATCACGGCAAACCACAGCGGCGGGATGTAGGCCAGCAGGATCATCGCGGCATAACCGGCGGGCAACTGCGGGCTCTCTTCGAAATGGCGCAGAGCCTGGTAATGGCGCGTCGGGTTGGCGTGGTGGTCGCTGTGGCGCTGCAGGTGGTACAGGAACAGATTGGTCACCATGTGGTTGCTGTTCCACGAGTGCTCGGGCATGCAGCGCTCCACGCGGCCATCGGGCAGGGTGCGGCGCAGCAGGCCGTAGTGCTCCAGGTAGTTCACCACCTCCAGCAGCGAGAAGCCGTACACCGCCTGGATCAGCAGGAAGGGCAAGGCCACCCAGCCGAACACGGCCAGCACCGCGCCCCACAAGACCACCGACATGGACCAGGACTGCAGGTTCTCGTTGGACAGGCTCCACACGCCCTTGCCAGAGCGGGCCAGGCGCTCGGCTTCCAGGTGCCAGGCTGAGCGCAGGCTGCCGACCACGGTGCGCGGCCAAAAAGCCCAGAAGGTTTCGCCCATGCGCGAGCTGGCCGGGTCAACCGGAGTGGACACGTTCTTGTGGTGCCCACGGTTGTGCTCAACGTAGAAGTGCCCGTAGAAGGTGGGCGCCAGCGAGATGCGCGCCAGCCAGCGGTCGAGCTTGCCTTTCTTGTGACCGAGTTCGTGCGCCGTGTTGATGGCCACGCCATTGACCATGCCCACGCTGATGGCCAGACCCAGCAGGTGATGCCAGGGCAGATCACCCGTGGCCGCCAGCCAGGCACCGCCCACGGTGGCCGCCAGTTGCAGCGGCACGAAGGCATACAGCACCCAGCTGTAATAGCGGTCTTGCACCAGCCCGGCCAGCGCGGCCTCCGGCGGGTTGGCGGCGTCTTCGCCAAACAACCAGTCCAGCGCCGGGATGATGGCGTGGACCAGGATCACGACGAACCACAAGGCCCACACAGAGCGGGTCTGGGCATAGGTGGCCAGCATGGCCAGACCGATCAGCGGCACCGCCGGGCCGAGCAGCCAGAGGTAACGTTTGGGGTCCGACCAGGCGGCACCGGGCGCCGGGGTGGGGGCAGAGGAAACATGAGACATGAGGCACTCCTTGGAATGGCTTCAGTGTCTGAAAATTGATCTGCCGCAGGAATCCGCACGCCTCCGCCCGACCATTGTCAGACGCCGGCTGCGCCTCGGGGCAAACCCGATCCTGCGTCAGCAGCCCGTATGGCCGCTGCATCAGCGGTATGTGGCATCCGCCATGCGGCGTTTTCGCCAAGACGCTCGCGCCGCGTGCCGTGGCATGCTGCGGGACAATGGACACGCTCAGCCTGATTCTGGACGACATGCACTTCGAGGGCGTCGTCTTCGCCTCCACTCACAACACCGCGCCTTGGGCTTGGTCCCTGGCCACGCCGGGGCTGGCGAGTTTTCACATCGTCACCAGCGGGCAAGCCTGGTTGATGCGCGAGGGTCTGCCCCCTACCTTGATCCAGACCGGCGACCTGTTCGTGCTGCCGGCCGGCTGCGCCCACCGTATCCAGGACAAGCCACAGACCCTGGCCGTGCCCGCCGACCTGCTGCCCATCATGGCGCAAGGCGCACATGACACGCCTCGGTTGCATGGCGGCGGCGGTGTGGCCTGCACCCTCATCAGCGGTCACGCGCGCTTTGACGTGGGCATGGCCGCACCCTTGATCGCCGCCCTGCCCGCAGAGATGCATGTGCGTGGACTGGGCGAGGCGCCCCCGCTGTGGCTGGCGATCGGTCTGCAATTTCTGGCGCAAGAGGTGGCAACCCCCCGCCCCGCACAGCAGGCCATCATCAACCGCCTGGGCGACATCCTGTTCATGGAATGCATCCGCGACCACGTGGAATCCGTGCCCGAGGGGTCTGGCAACTGGCTGGCGGCACTCAAAGACCGCGCCCTGTCCAGCGCCCTGGCCCAGATCCACCGCGACCCACGCCGCGCGTGGACCGTGCCGGAGTTGGCCGCACATGCCTGCCTGTCACGCTCGGCCTTTGCCGAGCGCTTCAGCCAGGTAGTGGGCGAGCCGCCGCTGACCTACCTGACACGTCACCGGATGCGCCTGGCCGCGCGCCACCTGGGCAGCACCGCCCTGACCGTGGGCAAGGTGGCGGAACTGGTGGGCTACGCTTCCGAGGCGGCGTTCAGCCAGGCGTTCAAGCGGGCACATGGGGTGTCGCCGTCGGGGTGGCGGCAGCAGACAGGAGCGAGCGACGCGTAAGTTGCTCACGTCTTGACCGATTTTCCTGGTCCTCAGCTTCGCCTCAGGTTCGGTTTCTAGACTGACCGCCAGTCAAACCGATTTGCTGCCATCAAGTGCCGTCATGAAATCACGATTGCGTGTGTGGCATGGCACGCCATTCGACCGCCATCGTGACGACATGGAAAACCTTCACGTGGGCGAATGATCTCCTCAGTATCTGAGGCAGCGATCAGTTGGTGACAAACCCAATCAGCCATGACAAATGTGCACTGACGCACCCAGGAAATTGGCACCGAAGGCGAAATGCCACTCAAGGAAACGTATGTCACGCATCCATCGCAATCAAAAGACCGCCATGCTCGCCGCCCTATCCATTGCGACGCTTTTATCGGCTTGTGGGGGAGGAGGCGGAGGAACGAGCGGAACACAAGCTCCCGCCAATGCCCTGACCGGTGTTGCTGTGGACGGCTATCTCCAGGGTGCGACCGTCTTTCTGGATGTGAACCGAAACGGCACTCAGGATGCCAGCGAACCGGTCACCACCACCGACCTCAATGGTCGCTACGTGCTGGATGACAGCGGCATCACCACGCCCATCACTGGCCTGCCTGTGGTGGTAACAGGCGGAGTGGATTCAGACACGGGCTTCGCCTTTGTGGGCCAATTGTCAGCGCCGGTCGAGGCCGCGCGCCAAGCTCAGGTGGTGACACCGCTGACCACGCTGGTCGATGCCATGGTGGCCCAAGGATTGGCACCTGATGTCGCCTCAGCCAAGCAGAAGGTGGCCACAGCGTTGGGCCTGACCGTTGAACAGCTTTCCACGGACCCTGTGGCGCAGATTGCCAACAATCCGGGTATCTATACGACGACGGTGGCCCTGCAGCGGTCCATTCAACTGCTGGCCAGTGCGAATGCCGCCTCGGGTGAGACATCGCATGCGTCGCAGGAGCGGGTGATCAAGGCGCTGGCAACAGCCATCCAGTCCCAATCCAGTCCGGTGAACGTGAGCGATCTGGTGGCCAGTTTGCCCCTGAGCAGTTCAGCAGAGGCCAAAAAACTGGCTTTGGCGATCACCAATTCGGTCGGAGGCCGGCTTGAATCCAAGGACCGTGACGGTGCGAAAGCGGCTTTGCGAGCCATGGACGAGATTCGCGCCCGCATGGAGTCCGACCACACACTCAACCTCACAGATGCGGCCGTCAAAATAGACGAAGAGCGCGGGAAAAACAAAACTCGCCCTTATTACTACCTGGTTCTGAATGGTTCTATCCAGGGTATTCCAGGCGGAACGATCACCACCCTGACGCAACCCGTCAACACCACGGGTCGCTTGCTGGCATCAAACTGCTTTCAATGTCATGGCACAGGTGGCGTCGGAGGCTTTGACAAGATCCGAGGCAAAGAGGCCGCCGAGATCAAAGAGTATCTGAGGAAAACCGCCAGCAGTTCCATCATGGCTGCTCATGCGCAGGGCTACACCGACGCCCAACTCAACGCCATCATTTCCTATCTGCAACAGTGATCACAGAGGAACTGTCCATGAAAACGCACGCCACACCCTCTCGTCGCAAACTGTTGCAGCTTGCCGCCGCAGCCCTGTCCGTTGGCATCATCCCCATGATGGGTCGGGCAAGCGACGATTCAGATAATGACTACGAAACCGGGGACGATGACCTTTCGAGCAACAACACCACGTTGGCGCTCGCCAATACTGGATTGAAGGCCAACATCGTCGTGATTGGCGGCGGCATGGCCGGTGTGACCGCCGCCAAGTACCTGAGACTGTGGGGGGGCGTGGACATCAACGTGACCTTGGTCGAGCCCAGTGCGATGTACACGTCCAACATCATGAGCAATCTGGTGCTCAACGGCAGCCGCACGATCAACAGCCTGGCCTACGGATACACCAGTGTCGCCGCCAAATATGGCGTCGTGGTCAAGCAGGCTTGGGTTCAAAGCATTGACACCGCAGCCAAATCGGTGACCTTGTCGAACGGAAGCACCTTGCCCTACGACCGACTGATCGTTGCACCGGGCATTGAGTTCATGAACGCCTTTGGCTTGACCCAGTCGGACTACGAATCGAAGACGCCGCATGCTTGGCGGGCAGGCCCTCAAACGGAGTTGCTGCGTCAGCAATTGGCAGCGATTCCGCTTGACGGCACCTTCGTGATGACGATTCCCAAGGCCCCCTACCGATGCCCCCCTGGGCCCTACGAGCGCGCGTGCCTGGTCGCTGATTTCCTGAAGACCCATAAAGGGGCTGCGTCCAAGGTGGTCGTCCTGGATGAGAACGCCTCGATCCAGGCTGAAGTGCACAGCTTCACGGAGGCCTTCACCCACATCCACAACGGCGTGATTGACTACCGTCCAGGTGTCACCAACATCCAGATTGATCCTGACACGAAAGCTGTCAGCTTCAAGGACGCGCAGGGTTTGCCTGTCACCATCCTTGCCAACGTGGTCAACCCGATTCCACCGCAACGGGCAGCTGGCAGCGATGGCGGCTGGCTGGCGCAGACCGGCTTGAACAACAGTGTTTCAAATGGCGTTCCGGATGGTCGCTGGTGCGTGGTGGACGTGCTCAGCTACGAATCCACTGCCGTGAAGGACGTGCACGTGATTGGGGATGCCGCCAGCTGCGGTTTGCCCAAGGCGGGGCATGTGGCGAACCAAGAGGCCAAGATCTGCGCCGATGCCATCATTCGCACCTTGGGTGGGCAACAGCCCGACAGCGCGCCGGTGGCCAATTCTGCTTGCTACTCACCGATCACGGCGACCACGGCATCCTGGCTGACAGCGGTCTATCAATATGATGCCGTCAACAAGAAGATGGCACTGGCGGCAAATGGCGGGGTGACCACTGGCGCCACGGCGACAGAAGCCGGAGCCATTGACACAGAGAACTTCAGGGACATGAACACTTGGTTCAACACCTTGATGAGCGACAGTTACGCTTGATGACGCCCTCTCGCGCAAGATCTGTGGACGTTTTGGCGTTGAGCGGATCTTGCGTGATGGCTTGAGCTTCCATGCAGCAGTCCTGGATGCTTGGCTGACCTGGGTCACCTGATGACACCGCGGCCGACCACCGGGACACTTGCCCAGCTGCCGAAGGGTCGACAACCCGGGTGAGCAAGCGCGACCGCTTACGCCACCTGCCTGAAACAGATGCGTGCACCACGTTCCATGTGGACTGCACGTCGCAACGTCAGGCGCACATGAGACGACACGGCCGACTCAGCGCACCCCACATCAACGCCGGTGTGTCCCCGAACCACCCAGCAAGGTCGCCACCTTGCGCTTGGGCTTGATGAAGCGCGACAGACCCGAGCCGCCGGCGGACGGCGTGGGCGCCGTGGCCGCGCTCTTGCTCTCCCACGCCGGATCAGCAGAGGGATCGGGCTCGTAAGGCTTGTCGAAGAAGGGGTCGGAGGACGGGCGACGCACCGGCGCGGCGCGCACCGGGCGTTCCTCTCGGTCTTCACGGCCACCGAAATCACGGGCTTCCCGGCGATAGCTCTCGCGCTCGCCGCGTTCACCACGCTCACCCCGGTCGCTGCGCTGGCGGCGCTCCAGCTCGAACGTCTCGACCTCGGGCTTTTTCTTGATCAGCTTCTCGATGTCGCCCATCAGGCGCGCATCCGAGCCCGTCACCAGCGACACGGCCAAGCCGCTCGCGCCCGCACGACCCGTGCGGCCAATGCGGTGCACGTAGTCTTCGGCGTTGAAGGGTATGTCGTAGTTGAACACCGCCGGTAGGGCCGCGATGTCGATGCCGCGCGCGGCCACGTCGGTGGCCACCAGCAGGTCCACCTCGCCGCGCTTGAACGCGTCCAGCGCCTTGATGCGCTCGTCCTGCGACTTGTCACCGTGCAGGGCGGCCGTGCGCAGGCCGTCACGCTCGAAGGTGCGGGCCAGGCGGGCGGCGCCCAGCTTGGAGTTGACGAAGACGATGGACTGCTTGATGTCGCGGTCGCGCAGGATCTGGCGGATCACGTGACGCTTATCGTCGTCCTCGACGCGGTAAAAGCGCTGCTCGACGTTGGTGGCGGTCTGGTTGGGACGAGCCACTTCGACCAGCACCGGGTCTTGCAGATAGCTCTGCGCCAGCTTCTTGATCTCGGGCGAGAAGGTGGCCGAGAACAGCAGGGTCTGACGCGTCTTGGGCAGATAGCTCAGGATGCGCTGCAGGTCGGGCAGGAAGCCGATGTCGAGCATGCGGTCGGCTTCGTCGAGGACCACGTACTCCACCTGTGAGAGGTTGCAGTTCTTGGCCTCGATGTGGTCGATCAGGCGGCCCGGGGTGGCGATCAGCACCTCGACGCCGGCCTTCAATTCGACCGTCTGCTCTTTCATGTTCATGCCGCCAAACACCACGGCCGAGCGCAGGTTGCACTTGCTGGCGTAAGTCTTGACGTTGTCGGCCACCTGGATGGCCAGCTCGCGCGTGGGCGCCAGCACGATGGCGCGCACCGGGTGGCGTGCCGGCGACATGCTGGCGTTCTCGTGCTTCATCATCTTCTGAAGCAGCGGGATCGAGAAGGCAGCAGTCTTGCCGGTGCCGGTCTGGGCGGCACCCATCACGTCGCGCCCGGCCAGGACCAAGGGGATGGCCTTGGCCTGGATCGGCGTCATCGTGGGGTAGGTGATGGCGCTGAGGATCTTGGGATCCAGGGGCAGCGTGTCGAACCGGGCGGGGGCTTCGGGCGCGGCCTGGGGGGCGGCGGTCACCTCGGCCGTCACGGCCGCGTCTTGGGAGAGGTTTTCATTCATCGAGGCCGGATTATCCGCTTCTTGCTGCTTTTTTGCGCAGTTTTCTTGCGAACGCCCCTCAGAACCCCTCAGAAGGTGTAGCCGACCTGCGTCTGGACGCCGCCGTGGGCCGCTTCGGCCTGCTCCAGCAGGCGGGCGAGCGGGCCCAGCCCCTGGTAGCGCGAGGCCACCCGGTGGGCATAGGTCCACACGCGGGGGATGTCGTCCAGGTACTGGCGCTTGCCGTCGCGCAGGGCCAGGCGGGCGAAGATGCCCAGCACCTTGAGGTGGCGCTGCAGCCCCATCCACTCGAACTGGCGCCAGAAATCGGCAAAGTCCTCTGCCACGGGCAGGCCAGCCTTGCGGGCCTTTTCCCAGAAGCGCACGGCGTAGTCCAGTTGGATGTCTTCGTCCCAGATGACATAGGCGTCGCGCAGCAGGGACACCAGGTCGTAGGTCAAGGGGCCGCGCACGGCATCCTGAAAGTCGATCACGCCCAAGCGCGCCTTCGGGTCGGCCGGGTCGGCCATCAGGTTGCGGCTGTGGAAGTCGCGGTGCACGAAGCCGGTGGGCTGGGCCAACACCTCGGCCTTGATGAGGGCGAAGGTCTTGGCCAGCATGGCGCGCGTGGCCTCGTCCATCGTCAGGCCACGCAACTGGGTCAGGTACCAGTCGGGCAGCAGGTCCATTTCGCGCTGCAGCAGGGCGTCGTCATACGGGGGCAGGCTGTCGGCGGGCACGGCCTGCAGGCGCACCAGCTCGTCGATCGCGTTCAGGTACAGGGCGCGATTGTGGGAGGCGGGGCCGTGGTCGTAGTCGGTGGCCTCCAGCGTGGCCAGGAAGGTGTGCTGCCCCAGGTCAGACAGCAGCATGAAGCCCTGGGCCTCGTCCCATTCCAGGATGTGGGGCACGCCCACGCCGCCGGCTTCCAGCAAGCGGGCCACGGCGACGAAGGGGTGGCAGTCTTCCTTCTCGGGCGGGGCGTCCATGATGATGAGCGTGCCGCGTGGGGCGGTGGGCGCGTCCACGCGGAAGTAGCGCCGGAAGCTCGCGTCGGCACTGGCCGAACGCAGGCTGTCGGGCAGCACGCCGTGGCGGCTGGCCTGTGCGGCCAGCCAGGCTCCGAAGGCCTGCTGACGGGCCGGATCGGCCCAGTGGATGTCGGAAGCAGACGGGGCCGAAGCCGGGGTGGACGACGCAGATGTCATGGAGGACTCAGAGAACGGTCAGAAAACAAAGGGACATGAAATAATGCACCGATTTTAGGCAAGGCCAGCACGCGACCGCGCAGGCCCCGCCGCCGCCCTTTTAGCGACGCGCCATCGTGACCGTGAACCCTTCCCTGGCCTGCCCCCCTCGGCGCCTCCGCGCCCTGCCCTCCCGCTGGACCCCGACCGCTGTGGCGGCCGGACTGGCTCTGGTGCACCTTGCCCTGCTGGCCCCGGCCCACGCACAGGGAGTCGACGCCACGCCCCCCAACCTGCTGGCACAGGCTGCAGCGGCCACAGAGGCTGCGTCGGCACCGACCGGTGGCGCCCCCAGCGGCCTGACGTTCTCGCTGCCCAGCATCGTCACCGGAGGCAAACAGGGCAAGCAGCCGATGTACTTCGAGGCCGACCACCTGGAAGGCCAGGCTGGCGAGCGCACCCGCGCCACCGGCAAGGTGCGCCTGCGACAGGGGGACCTGTCCCTGCAGGCCGACGAACTGACCCACACCCAGAGTGACAACACCGCCCGAGCCGTGGGCAAGGTGCGCGTGGTGCGTCAGGGCAACATTTTCATCGGCCCCGAACTGTCGCTGCAGCTGGACCGTCTGGAAGGCGAATTCGTGAGTCCGCGCTTCTGGTTCGCCCGCCCCCAGGCGGGTGGCAGTGCCGAGCTGGTCGAGTTCCTGGGCGAAAAGCGTCTGCGCGCCACCCGCACCACCTACAGCAGCTGCACACCGGCCAACACCGCCGAAGGCCAGCCGGGAGAACCCGACTGGTCGCTCCAGACCAGCAGCGTTTACATGGACATGGAGGCCAACGAGGGCACCGCCCGCAACGCGGTGATCTGGTTCAAGGGGGTGCCCATCCTGGCCACCCCCTACCTGAGCTTCCCGCTGAGCGACGCCCGCAAGTCTGGGCTCTTGCCCCCGAGCTTTTACTTCGACAGCAAGAGCGGTTTCGAACTGTCGCTGCCCTACTACTGGAACATCGCCCCCGATCAAGACGCCACCATCGCGCCGCTGGTGTCCACGCGCCGGGGGCTGGGGCTGGACTTGGAGTACCGCTACCTGAACCCGCGTGACCGGGGCACGCTCAATCTGTTCGGGCTGCCGGACGACCGCGTGGCGGGCCGCTCTCGCGGTATGGTTGACTTCAAGCACCAGGGCAGCCTGCGCATGGGGGAGTCCCCCTCGCAGACCATTTACGACATCCAGTTGCTGCGCGTCTCTGACGATGATTACTGGCGTGACTTCGCGCACACCCTGCCGGCCAAAACCCCACGCCTGTACGACAGCCACCTGACCGTCGAACGGGTGCTCAACCAGCGCAACTGGGGATTGGGCGACAGCCAGACCACGCTGTATGCCGGCGTGCAGAGCTGGCAGACCCTCCAGGACCTGGACCCCGACTCCGACCCGACACTCAGCGCCATTGAGGCGCCCTACCGGCGCACCCCTCAGGTGGGTATCCGCAGCCGCAGTGGCGTGGATCAGGGCTTCAGCTGGCAGCTGCAAGGCGAATTCAACCGTTTCACCCACCCTGACGAGAACAAAGTGTCGGGCAACCGCCTGCATGCGGTCGGGCAGGTGGAGCAATCCTTCGACATGGGCCCCCTGACGCTCACGCCCCGCCTGGCCCTGCACAGCACCAGCTACGATCTGGATCAGCCTGCAGGCGGCTCACCACGCAGCATCACTCGCACGATCCCCACCTTCAGCGTCGACGCTCGCACCGAGCTGGAGCGCCCGGTCGAGTTGTTCGGGCGCCAGCTCACGCAAACCCTGGAACCACGTGTGCGCTATGTGCGCACGCCCTATCGCGACCAGAGCATGCTGCCACTGTTTGACAGCGCCCCGCGCGACTTCAACCAGTACGCCATCTACAACGACAACGCCTTCACCGGCGTGGACCGCATTTCCGACGCCAACGAGATCACCATGGGGGCGACCTCACGCCTGCTCGACGAGCGTGGGGCAGAGACACTGCGCCTGGGCATCGTGCAGAAGTACCTCTTGTCGGACCAGCGCCTGAACCCCTACGACAGCGAGCCCGTCAAGGCCGGCCTCTCCGACACCCTGCTGTTGGGCTCGACCTCGGTGATCCCGAACTGGTACCTGGACGGCACCACCCAACTGGGCGCAGACAACCAGGCCATGCAACAGGCCACGCTGGGCGTGCGCTACTCGCCGGGCGCCTGGCGCACCATCGGGGCCACCTACCGCTACAACCGTGACAAGAGCGAGCAAATCGAAGTGGGCTGGCAATGGCCGCTCGGAGGCCGCAAGCCCCCGCTTCAGGATGTCATGGCTCAGGCCAGCTCCACCGATGTGCCCAAGCCTGGCCAGTTGCTCAGCGGCGGCGGCCAGTGCGGCGGCGCCTGGTACACCGTGGGCCGCGTGGTGTACGACAAGCGCGACAAGCGCTTCACCAACACCCTTGCCGGCATCGAATACGACGCTGGCTGCTGGATTGGCCGCTTCGTGATGGAGCGCGTGGCCATCGGCCAGAGCGAGGCCACCACCCGCCTGATGTTCCAGCTGGAGTTGATCGGCCTGTCCCGCCTGGCACTGGGCTCCAACCCGCTGCGCACATTGCAGGACAATATCCCAGGCTACCGCCTGTTGCGCGACGATGCGCAGCAGCCACCGGCCCTTGCCCCCCAGATTTTCCTCGACGATGACACATCCTTCCCGTAAGCCCCGTCTGCGCCCCCTGGTTCTGGGTCTGTGCGTGAGCAGCCTGCTGCTTGGCAGCCTGACCCCGGTCCAGGCCCAACTGCGCAACCCGGACGCTCCCTCGGTGGCGCCTCGCATCCCGGGTGCCCGCCAGTTGAGCACCGACCTGCTGCTGGCCGGCAAGCCTTCCACGGCCGACTACATCGTGGCGGTGGTGGATCAGGAGCCCATCACCCACGTCGACGTCGACAAGCGCGTGGCCCGCATCCAGGAAACCGCCCCGGCCGGCAGCCGCCTGCCGCCTCCCGACGAGCTGCGCCGCCAGGTGCTCGATGCCCTCATCGATGAAAAGGTGCAGGTCTCGCACGCTCGCAACGTGGGCCTGAGCGTGGCCGATGCGGAGGTGGACGCGGCCATCGAGAACATCGCAGCGCAGAACAAGTTGACCCTGCGCGAAATGCAGCGCCGCATGGAAGCCGACGGTCTGGACTACGCCCGCTACCGCGCCAGCCTGCGTGAACAGATCCTGCTGCAACGCCTGCGCGACCGCGAGGTCAACGCACGCATCCAGATCAGCGACAGCGACATTGACGCCTTCCTGGCCACCGACCCGGCTGCGCAGGCAGAAACGGGCCTCAATCTGGCCCATATCCTGATCCCGGTACCCGAGCAGGCCACGCCCGCTCAGATTGAAGCGCAGCAGGCCAAGGCCCGTCAGGTTCAGGAGCAAGCCCGCAGTGGCGCCAACTTCAACCAGTTGGTGCGCACGCACTCGGCCGACACCTACACCAAGGAGCAAGGTGGCGCTTTCGGCATGATGCCGGTCAGCCGACTGCCGGACATCTTCGTGGCAGCTGTGCGCAATCTGAAGGTGGGGGAAGTGGCCCCGGTGGTGCGCTCCAACGCGGGCTTTCACATCATCAAGCTGATCGAGCGTGAGAACAGCGCCGAGGCCAGCTACACGCAACAGCGCAGCCGCCACATCCTGTTGCGCGCCAATCCCAAGGAGTCCACGCAAGAACAGGTGGCCCGCCTGGCCGCCATCCGCAAGGACATCGTCGGAGGCAGTGCCAGCTTTGCGCAGATGGCACGCCAGTACTCGCAAGACGGCAGCGCACCCAATGGGGGCGAACTGGGTTGGGCCTCGCCTGGCCAGTTCGTGCCCGAGTTCGAGCGCGCCCTCACCTCGCTGCAGGCCGGTGAGATCTCACAACCCGTGGTCAGCCGCTTCGGGGTGCACCTGATTCAGCTGATCGAGCGCCGCGAGGTCAAGCTGACCGAAGAACAAAAGCGCGAAGCCGCCCGCTCGGTGCTGCGCGAACGCCGTTTCGAGTCGGCCTACGAAGACTGGGCCCGCGAGTTGCGTGCGGCCGCCTGGGTGGAAATGCGCGATGCGCCCTGACACCCGCTCCAAGTCCGCCCGTCCGGGCGGCGGCCAACGTGCTGTGCAGGGTGGGGGCGGTCACATCGCCCGCAAGCGCTTTGGCCAGAACTTCCTCGTCGACCATGGCGTGATCGACGAGATCGTGCGCGCCATCGCGCCGCAACCCGGCCAGGCCCTGGTCGAAATCGGTCCCGGCCTGGGCGCCCTGACCAACCCCGTGGTCGAACGCAGCGGCCAGCTCACCGTGGTCGAGCTTGACCGCGACCTGGCCGCGCGCCTGCGCAAGCGCCCCGAGCTGAACGTCATCGAATCCGATGTGCTGAAGGTGGATTTCGGCGCCCTGGCCCAGGCCGCCGGCCAGAAGCTGCGCCTGATCGGCAACCTGCCCTACAACATCTCCAGCCCCATCCTGTTTCACCTGCTGCCCTGGGCCGATCAGGTCGTGGACCAGCACTTCATGCTGCAAAAGGAAGTGGTCGACCGCATGGTGGCCACGCCCGGGAACAAGGACTACAGCCGCCTGAGCGTGATGCTGCAGTGGCGTTACCAGATGGAGTGCGTGGTCGACGTGCCGCCCGGGTCGTTCGACCCGCCGCCCAAGGTGGACTCGGCCGTGGTGCGCATGATCCCGCTGGCGAACCCACCCGAGGTGGACCTGCCCGAATTCACCAAGATGGTGGCCGTGGCCTTCTCGCAGCGCCGCAAGATCCTGCGCCACACGCTGGGCGCGTGGATCAGCGAGCACGGCATCGAGACCGATTTCGATCTGCAACGTCGCGCAGAGGAGGTGCCGGTGACCGACTACCTCGCCCTGGCGGCGTTGAAGAAAGCGAAAAGCGCCGAGGCCTGAGCACGTTGCAGCATCAACCGTGCCAGGCTGAACGCACCAGCCTCGTGCAAGGTCTCTGATCAGGCCATCCCGCCTCGGGTGCGCGGCCTCGCTACACTGCCACCCATGCAGATCTATCTCGTTGGCGGCGCCGTGCGCGACCGCTTGCTGGGCCGCCCTGGGGGCGACCGTGACTGGGTGGTGGTGGGCAGCACGCCCGAGGCCATGACCGCAGCCGGCTATCGGCCGGTGGGCAAGGACTTCCCCGTCTTTCTGCACCCCGACACCCACGAGGAATACGCCCTGGCGCGCACCGAGCGCAAGCATGGCCACGGCTACCACGGCTTCCAGGTCTATGCCTCGCCCGACGTCACGCTCGAAGACGACCTCGTCCGCCGCGACCTGACCATCAACGCGATGGCGCAAGACGCCGATGGCCGTGTCACCGACCCGCACGGTGGTCAGCGTGACCTGACCGCGCGCGTGCTGCGCCATGTGTCGCCCGCGTTCGCCGAGGATCCGGTGCGCATCCTGCGCCTGGCGCGTTTTGCCGCCCGCTTCGCCGATTTCACCGTGGCCGACGAAACGATGGCGCTGATGCGCCAGATGGTGGCTGACGGCGAGGTGGACCATCTGGTGGCCGAGCGCGTGTGGCAGGAGTTGGCCCGCGGCCTGATGGAGGAGCGCCCCTCTCGCATGTTCGAGGTGCTGCGCGATTGCGGTGCGCTGGCCCGCTTGCTGCCCGAACTGGACCGCCTGTGGGGCGTGCCCCAGCGTGCCGATTACCACCCGGAGATCGACACGGGCGTGCACGTGATGATGGTGCTGGACATGGCGGCGAGGCTGCAAGCCCCCTTGAGCGTGCGTTACGCCTGCCTGGGTCACGATCTGGGCAAAGGCACCACCCCGCCTGACATCCTGCCGCGTCACCTGGGCCACGAAGGTCGCAGCGTCCAACTGCTGCGCGACGTCAATGAACGGCTGCGCGTGCCCAACGACTGCTGCGAGCTGGCCGAGGTGGTGGCGCGCGAACACGGCAACATCCACGGCAGCGGGAACTTTGGCGCCGCCGCGGTGTTGCGCCTGCTGGGACGCTGCGACGCCTGGCGCAAGCCACAGCGCTTCATCGAGGTGCTGCTGGCCTGCGAGTGCGATGCCCGCGGTCGACTGGGCTATGCCGACCACCCTTATCCGCAGGGTGAACGGCTGCACCGAGCCCTGGCCCTGGGGCAAGCCGTGGACACCGCCCGCGTCTCGGCCGAGGCCCTGGCCCGAGGCCTGAAAGGACCTGCCATCGGACAGGCCATTGACGAGGCCCGGGAAGCAGCCCTGAGTGCCGGGTTGGACACGGCGCAGCCAGACCACAGCGCGCCACCGGGCGTGTGAGCGAACGCTGGCATCGACGCCGGCACGCGTGCGCCCCCGACGAAAGCCAACTGTCGCCCTTTCATCCCCGCCCGCGGGGATCGGAACCCAGCGGCCCGGCGACAGGCCGGGGGCCCGCCTAGACTGGTCTGATGACCACGCCCGCTTCCGACCGCGCGACCGCCGCGCCCCAACTCGTCCGACTCACCGACTGGATTCCGGCGGCCTGGCGCACCGTCCGCACCGACCTGCGCCTGCTGCTCAAGGGCCTGGTCGGCCTGCTGCGCCTGCGCCCGACCCGCCTGGGCTCCATCGGCCAGACCTTTGCCCAACAGGCGGCCCGCCACCCTGAGCGCCAAGCCGTGGTCTGTGGCGACCGACGCTGGACCTATGCCGAGTTCAATGCTTGGGCCAACCGCTGTGCCCATGCCCTGCAGGCGGCCGGTGTGCGTCAAGGTGACAGTGTGGGCGTGCTGTTCGACAACCGCGCCGAGGTGCTCGCCTGGGTGCTGGGCACGGTCAAGCTGGGCGCCATTGCCACCCTGCTGAACAACCAGCAGCGCGGCGAGGTGCTGGCGCACAGTCTGCGCCTGAGCACCCCGGCTCTGGTGGTGGTGGGTGAGGCCTGCGCGGAAGCCCTGCACAGCCTGCCCCCCGCCGAGCGCGCCACCTTGTGCGAACGCTGGTGGTGGGAGGGCGAGACGCCCCCACCCGATGACCTGGTCTGGGCGCAGGAGCGCCTGGCCGTGGCCCCCAGCCACAACCCGCCCGAAACGGACACCCTCCGCCTGCACCAGCCGGCGTTTCACATCTACACCTCGGGCACCACCGGCCTGCCCAAGGCCTCGGTGATGTCGCACTACCGCTGGCACCGCTGCATGTCCGGCATGGGCATCATGGGCTTGCGCCTGCGGCCTGAGGACGTGCTCTACTGCCCCCTGCCGCTGTACCACAACAACGCGCTGACGGTCTCCTGGGGCGCCGTGGTCGGTGCAGGGGCCAGCTTGGTGCTCGTGCCCAAGTTCAGCGCCTCGCGCTTCTGGGATGACGTGCGGCGCTACCAGGCCACGTCGTTTTGCTACATCGGGGAGCTGTGCCGCTACCTGCTCAACCAGCCGGCGCGCCCGGACGACCGGGCGCACCGCGTGCGCGCCATGATCGGCAATGGCCTGCGACCAGAAATCTGGGACGCCTTCCAGCAGCGCTTCGGCATCGATCACATCGCCGAGTTCTACACGGCCAGCGAATGCAACCTGGCCTTCATCAACGCCCTGGGCCTGCCGCGCACCACGGGGCTGTGCCCGCTGTCTTATGCCATCGTGCGCATGGACCTGGACACCGAACAGCCGGTGCGCAGCGGCCGCAGGCAGCACATGAGCCGGGTCCAGCGCGGTGAGGTCGGGCTGCTCATCACCGAGATCACCACCCGCGCGCCGCTGGACGGCTACACCGATGCCAAGGCGACCGAAGCCAAGGTGCTGCGCAACGTCTTCAAGAAAGGCGACGCCTGGTTCAACACCGGCGACCTGGTGCGGCACCAAGGTCTGCATCACATGCAGTTCGTGGATCGCCTGGGCGACACCTTCCGCTGGAAGGGCGAGAATGTGGCGACCACCGAGGTGGAAGGCGTGCTCGCGCATCAGCCGGAGGTGGCGGAAGCGGTGGTGTACGGGGTGACGGTGCCGGGCACCGACGGGCGGGCGGGCATGGCGGCCTTGACCTTGCGCTCACCAGATCAGCCGCTGGACGGGATGGCGCTGGCGCGTGCGCTGTACACCCAACTGCCGCGCTATGCGGTGCCGCTGTTCCTGCGGCTGCGCGACGACCATGCGGTGACCGCCACGTTCAAGTACAGCAAGGTGGTGCTCAAGCGAGAAGGCTATGACCCGACCGTGGTCCACGATGCCTTGTATGTGCTCACACCCGGCGGTTACATGCCCATGACAGGCGAGATCTGGCAGGCCTTGTCGGCCGGCACACACCGGTTCGACTGACGCTTGGCATCTCAGCGCATCCGCTGGATCGCCCGGTTCAGTCCCAGATCGAATTCGGAACAAGGTTCAAACAACAACGGCCAAAAACCCCCTGCGACCGGCAAGGCGCAGGGGGAAAATGGCAACAACGAGAGAGAGCGCGAGATCAGTCGGCCTGACGACGCAGGAAGGCGGGGATCTCGATCTCGTCCATGCCGTTGCTGGCCAGCGCGTCCACCTTGGCAGCCGCCTGGGTGCGGCCACTGCGCCACACGCTCGGGGTGTTCAGGTTGCTGAAATCGCCACCCACGCTGGCACGACCCATGCCCAGACCGCTCGGGTGCGGGGCGACCGGGTCGGTCAACACGGGGATGTTGTCGGTGCCGGTGCGCAGGGTGCTGTGCACGACGGTCATCGGTGCGGCGGCCCGCTTGGCCGAGCTCAGGCCCGTGGCGATCACGGTCACGCGCAGCTGGTCGCCCAGGCTTTCGTCGTAGGCCGTGCCGTAAATCACGTGCGCGTCTTCAGCGGCGTAGCGACGAATGGTGTTCATCGCGTTGCGCGACTCGCTCAGCTTGAAAGTGGCCTTCGAGGCGGCGATCAGCACCAGCACGCCACGGGCGCCCGACAGGTCGATGCCTTCCAGCAGCGGGCAGGCCACAGCGGCTTCAGCCGCCTTGGTGGCGCGGTCCGGACCACCCGCGGTGGCGGTGCCCATCATGGCCTTGCCCGGCTCGCTCATCACGGTCTTGACGTCTTCGAAGTCGACGTTCACCAAGCCAGGGATGTGGATGATGTCGGAGATGCCGCCCACGGCGTTCTTGAGCACGTCGTTGGCCTTGCCGAAGGCTTCTTCCTGGGTGACGTCGTCACCCATGACTTCCAGCAGCTTCTCGTTGAGGACGACGATCAGCGAGTCGACATTGGCCTCGAGTTCGGCCAGACCGGCATCGGCCTGCTTCAGACGGCGGTTGCCTTCGAAGTCGAAAGGCTTGGTTACCACGCCGACGGTCAGGATGCCCATTTCCTTGGCCACACGGGCGATCACGGGTGCGGCGCCGGTGCCGGTGCCGCCGCCCATGCCGGCAGTGATGAAGACCATGTGGGCGCCGTCCAGCGCGTTGCGGATCTGGTCCACGGCCTCTTCGGCCGCGGCCTTGCCGGCTTCAGGCTTGGCGCCAGCGCCCAGGCCCGAATTGCCCAGTTGCAGCAGCACTTCGGCGCTGGAGCGGTTGAGTGCCTGCGAGTCGGTGTTGGCGCAGATGAACTGCACGCCCTGCACGCTCTCGCTGATCATGTGCTCGACAGCGTTACCGCCGCCGCCGCCCACGCCGATCACCTTGATCTGTGTGCCCATGTCAAAGTTGTCGATCATCTCGATGGCCATGTCGTACCTCTCTCTTGTCTAACGGTTGCCGGTTGAAATCGTGAGAAAAACTATTTTTTAGAAACTGCCTACGAACCAGTCGCGCACGCGGCCGAACAGGGTCTGAACCGACCCGACCTGCTGCGCCGCCTTCATCCCGCGCGTGCGCGCGAGTCTTGCCTCTTCGAGCAAGCCCATGACGGTGGCCGAGCGGGGACTGGCCACCATGTCGTGGAGGGGGCCTGCGTACAAGGGCGTCCCCTTGCGCACAGGCTTGAGGAAGATGTCTTCGGCCAGTTCGACCATGCCGGGCATGACCGCTGAGCCGCCCGTCAGGACAATGCCCGACGACAACAGTTCCTCGTAACCAGAATCGCGGATCACCTGGTGAACCAGCGAGAAAATCTCTTCGACGCGCGGCTCGATCACGCCGGCCAGGGCCTGACGCGAGAGCATGCGCGGGGCGCGGTCACCCAGGCCAGGAACCTCAACGTGTTCGTTCGGGTCGGCCAGCAGCTGCTTGGCTACGCCGTAGTCGACCTTGATGTCTTCGGCGTCCTTGGTCGGCGTGCGCAGCGCCATCGCGATGTCGCTGGTGATCAGGTCACCGGCGATGGGGATGACGGCGGTGTGGCGCACCGAGCCATCGGTGAAGATGGACACGTCGGTGGTGCCAGCGCCGATGTCGACCATGGCCACGCCCAGCGATTTCTCGTCTTCGGTCAGCACGGCCGAGCTCGATGCGCTGGGGTTGAGCACCAGTTGCTCGGCTTCCAGACCACAGCGACGCACGCACTTGACGATGTTCTCCGCGGCGCTTTGCGCACCGGTCACGATGTGGACCTTGACCTCCAGGCGGCCACCGCTCATGCCGATGGGCTCTTTGACCTCGTGTCCGTCGATGATGAACTCTTGCGGTTCGACCAGCAGCAGGCGCTGGTCATTGGGGATGTTGATGGCCTTGGCGGTCTCGACCACGCGCTGCACGTCGATGGGCGCGACTTCCTTGTCACGCACGATGACCATGCCGGTGCTGTTCTGACCGCGGATGTGGCTGCCGGTGATGCCGGTCCAGACACGACCGATCTTGCAGTCGGCCATCAGCTCGGCCTCTTTGAGCGCCTGCTGGATGGACTGCACGGTGGCGTCGATGTTGACGACCACGCCGCGCTTGAGGCCGTGGCTGGGCGCCATGCCCAGGCCAGCCAGGCGCAGGTCACCACCGGGCATGACTTCGGCCACGACCGCCATCACCTTGGCAGTGCCGATGTCGAGTCCGACAACCAGATCCTTGTATTCCTTGGCCATGGTGTGTTTGCGTTAACGGGTTGAAGACAGAGGTTTCTTGGGAGGGGCCACGCCATCGGGCAGGGTCGTCAGGCCACGGAGCTTGACGGCATAGCCTTGGGGATAGCGCAGATCGGCTTGAGACAGAGGCGCCGGGTAATAACGGCGCAATTCAGGCAAGGTGGCGACAAAGCGTTCGGCACGCGCGACGATGTCGTCATCGCTGCCACGCCCCAGCACAACCTGGGCCTCGTCATCGAGTTGCAGCGACCAGGAGCCCCGGTCGCTGAGCTTGAGGGTGACGACATCGCCCAAGGGCTTGAACACGGTCTGCAAGCGGTGCAGCATCTGCAACATGTGGGCGGCCTGGCCTGCGTCGGTGTTGGCAGGGGCCTCGAGCGTCGGCAGACGCTCGTCCTCGACGTCCCCCAGGTTGGCGTCGAACACCTCACCGAAGGTGTTCACCAACTGGTCCTCGCTGTGGGCCTGACGCCAGTAGGCCGCGGGCCGGTGCTCCTCCAAGGTGACACGCAGTTCGTTGGGCCACACGCGACGCACCACGGCTTTGCGCACCCAGGGCACCGACTCGAAGATGGCGCGGCTGCGCACCAGGTCAGCCTGGAAGAAGCTGCCGTACAGGCGCGGCACGGTGTTGGCGCGCACGGTGGCCAGGTTGTTGCGCGTGAGGTCGCCTTCGATCTGCACACGCTGCAGGTCGAAGTAAGGCAGACGCCCCAGCTTGAGCAGACCAGCCGCCAGCACCATCAGCACCGCCACGACCACCAGCGCTGCGGCGGCCGCGTTCATCCAACGGACGTCTTGCGGCGTCTCGTCGGGCGAGCTGTAGCGGTTGAGGGCAGCGGCGGCCAGCATGGTGGGGTTCGTTCAGTCCAAAGGTCAGCGGGTGGTGTCCAGGCTGGCCGATGCCAGCAGGTGCAAGCACAGTTGTTCGTAGCTCAGACCCACCACCTTGGCCGACATGGGCACCAGGGAGTGGCCGGTCATGCCCGGCGAAGTGTTGATCTCCAGCAGGAAGGGCTGACGGTCGGACTTGCGGATCATCACGTCGGCACGGGCCCAGCCCCGGCAACCCAGGGTCTTGAAGGCACGCACCACTTCGCGCTGGATCTCCGCCTCTTCGTCGGCGTCAAGCTGGCTGGGGCACAGGTACTTCACGTCATCGGTGAAGTACTTGTTCTGGTAGTCGTAGTTGCCACCGGGCGCGACGATGCGGATCACGGGCAGCGCCTGCGCCTGACCGTCGACGATCAGCACCGGGCAGGTGGTTTCCTCGCCTTCGATGAACTGCTCGCACAGCACCTCGGGGTCGTGCTGGGCCGCTGCGGCGTAGGCGGCGGCGCATTGCGATGCGTCGGTGACCTTGGTCAGACCAATCGACGAGCCTTCACGGGCCGGCTTGACGATCATGGGAGCACCCAGGGCGATCAGGGCCTGCTCGCACTCGTGGGCATTGGCCACCATGCGCCACTCCGGCGTAGGCAAGCCCTCGAAACGCCAGATGCGCTTGGTCATCACCTTGTCCATGGCGATGGACGAGGCCATCACGCCGGAGCCGGTGTAGGGAATCTTCAAGAGTTCGAGCGCGCCTTGCACGGTACCGTCTTCGCCACCGCGGCCATGCAGAGCGATGAAGCAGCGGTCCACGCCTTCGGCCTTCAGCTCTTGCAACGGGCGCTCGGCAGGGTCAAAGGCAAAGGCGTTCACGCCTTGCGATTGCAGAGCTTGCAGCACACCGGCACCCGACATCAGCGACACGTCGCGTTCGGCCGAGGTGCCGCCGAACAGCACGGCGACCTTGCCCAGGTCCGCAGGGTTCACCGTCGGGGCTGTGAGGTGAATGGTGCTCATGATCAGTGGGATTCCTTCAACAATTCAGCGGTCTTGCCGGCCACGGCGCCGATGGAGCCGGCGCCCATGCAGATCACCACATCCCCGTCTCGGGTGTTGGCGGCAATCGCAGCGGGCAATTCGTTCACGTCGTCGACGAAGACGGGCTCGACCTTGCCGGCCACGCGCACGGCTCGGGTCAGGGCACGGGCATCGGCCGCGACGATGGGGGTTTCACCAGCGGCGTACACCTCGGTCAGCAGCACGGCGTCGGCGGTGCCCAGGACCTTGACGAAGTCTTCAAAGCAGTCGCGCGTGCGGGTGTAGCGGTGCGGCTGGAAGGCCAGCACGAGGCGCTGGCCGGGAAAGGCACCGCGTGCCGCACTGATGACCGCCGCCATCTCGACCGGGTGATGGCCGTAGTCGTCGATCAGGGTGAAGCGACCGCCATCGGCCGCGCGGTGCTCGCCATAACGCTGGAAGCGACGACCCACACCGGTGAAGGCGCCCAGCGCGCGGATGATGGGCTCGTCGGCGACTTCAATTTCGGTGGCCACGGCAATGGCGGCCAGCGCGTTGAGCACGTTGTGCACGCCCGGCAGGTTCAGGGTGACCTGCATGTCGGGCATGACGGTGCCATTGCGACGCTGCACGGTGAAGCGCATCTGGCCGCCAGGCAGGGCCTCGACATCGACCGCGCGCACCTGGGCGTCTTCGCTGAAGCCGTAGGTGATGACCGGGCGCGAGACCATCGGGATGATGGAGCGCACGCCGGGGTCGTCGCCACACAGGATGGCGGAACCGTAGAAGGGCATGCGGTGCAGGAAGTCCACGAAGGCCTGCTTGAGCCGCGCGAAATCGTGGCCGTAGGTCTCCATGTGGTCGGCGTCGATGTTCGTCACCACCGACAGCACCGGCATCAGGTTCAAGAAGGAGGCGTCCGACTCGTCGGCCTCGACCACGATGAACTCACCCTTGCCCAGCGCCGAGTTGGCGCCGGCGCTGTGCAGCTTGCCTCCGATCACGAAGGTCGGGTCCACACCGGCTTCGGTCAGGATGTCGGTGACCAGCGAGGTGGTCGTGGTCTTGCCGTGCGTGCCAGCGATCGCGATGCCTTTGCGCAAGCGCATCAGCTCGGCCAGCATCACGGCGCGCGGCACCACGGGGATGCGCTTGGCGCGTGCGGCGATCACCTCGGGGTTGTCGCCCTTCACCGCCGTGGAGGTGACCACCGCCTCGGCGCCTTCGATGTGCGCGGCGTCATGGCCCACATGGACGCGGATGCCCAGCGAGGCCAGGCGACGCGAGGTGGCGCTGTCGGCCTGGTCGGAGCCCGAGACCACATAGCCGAGGTTGTGCAGGATCTCGGCGATGCCGCTCATGCCGGCGCCACCAATGCCCACGAAATGGATGTTCTTGACGGCATGCTTCATGGGGCCGCCTTTGCAATAGAGGGTTTCACGTTTTCTTCGATGGCATCGGCCACTGCAGCAGCCGATTGGAGACGGGCCAGACCACGCGCCTTGTCGGCCATGGCCAGCAATTCAGAGCGCTGCAGACCCTGCAAGCGCTGCGCCAGGGACGCCGCCGACATGTCGGCCTGCGGCAGGTGCACGGCCGCGCCATGCCCTGCCATGTACTCGGCGTTGTCACGCTGGTGCGCGGTGGTCGAGACCACCAGCGGGATCAGCACGCTGGGCACGCCTGCGGCACACAGCTCGCTCACCGTGATGGCACCGGCCCGACAGACGATGACGTCACAGTCGGCCAGACGCTGTGCCATGTTGTTGATGAAGGGCAGCACCTCGGCATCGGTGGCCGGGTTGAGGCCGGCTTGCACGTAGCTGGCCTTCACCGCTTCCAGATTGGCCATGCCGGTCTGGTGGGTGATGCGGGGACGCTGCTCGGCCGGGATCAGGGCCAGGGCCTGGGGCACGACCTCGTTGAGCGCACGGGCTCCGAGGCTGCCACCGACAACCAGCACACGCAGCGGACCGGTGCGGCCGGCAAAGCGCTCGGCCGGCGGCGCGATGGCCTCGATCTCGGCACGCACGGGATTGCCGGTGACACGGGCCACCTTGTGCTGCGCGGCCGGGCCGTCGAAGCCACAGGCCAGCACGTTCGTCAGAGGCAGGAGCGCCTGGTTGCTCAGCAGCAGGGCCGCATCCGCGTTGACCATCACCAGCGGCAAGCCACGGGCCTTGGCCATCAGGCCACCGGGGAAGCACACATAGCCGCCCATGCCCAGCACCGCCGAGGCCTGACGGGCTTTGAGGATGCGGGCGCACTCGGCGAAGCCCTTGAGCAGCTTGAAGCCGCCCAGCAGCGCGCCCTTGGCGCCCTTGCCGCGCAGGCCATTGAAGGAGATGGTGTCCAGCGGGATGCCTGTGGGCGGCACCAGCCGGTTTTCCATGCCGCCTTCGGTGCCCAGCCAGCTCACGGTCCAGCCGCGGCGCTTCATCTCATCGGCCACGGCCAGGCCGGGCATGATGTGGCCGCCGGTGCCGGCCGCCATGATGACGAGGTGACGAGCGGTCGTGCTCATGCGCGCCCTCCTCGCATGAGTTGGCGATTCTCCATGTCTACCCTCAAGCAAATGGCCAGCGCAATGGCGTTGAGCAGCAGGCCCGAACCGCCGAAGCTCATCAGCGGCAGCGTCAGCCCCTTGGTGGGCAACACGCCCAGGTTCACGCCCATGTTGATGAAGCCCTGGCCACCCATCCACACCGCCACGCCCTGCGAGACCAGGCCCGAGAACACGCGGTCCAGCGCGATGGCTTGGCGACCGATGTTGAACAGCCGCACCACCAGCCAGAAGAAGGTCAGAATCACGGCCGAGACACCGATGAAGCCGAGCTCTTCACCGATCACCGCGAGCAGAAAGTCGGTGTGAGCCTCGGGCAGGTAGTGGAGCTTCTCCAGGCTGGAGCCCAGGCCCTCGCCAAAGATCTCGCCCCGGCCGAATGCGATCAGCGAATGGGTGAGCTGGTAGGCCTTGCCCAGAGCGTTCTCTTCGGACCAAGGGTCGAGGTAGGCAAAAATGCGCTCGCGCCGCCACGGGCTCAGCGAAATCATCAGTCCAAAGGCACCCAGCAGCACCGCGGTGATCAAGGCGAACATGCGGCCGTTGACTCCACCGAGGAAGAGGATGGCCATGGCGATCGTTGCGATCACCATGAAGGCGCCCATGTCAGGCTCGGCGAGCAGCAGCACGCCCACCAGCCCCACAGCCAAGGCCATGGGATAGACAGCCTGCACGAAGTTTTCCTTCACGTCCATCTTGCGCACCATGTAGTCGGACGCATACAGCACGATGGCCAGCTTGGCCAACTCGGACGGCTGAAAGTTCATGATGCCCAGCGGCAACCAGCGCCGCGCGCCATAGACCACCTTGCCAATGCCCGGGATCAGCACCAACACCAACAGGACCAGGGACACGACAAACAAAGGCCGCGCCAGGCGTTCCCAGCTGGACATCGGGATCTGCGTGACGACCGCCGCCAGGGCAATGGCCATGACCAGCGAGATCAGATGGCGCTGCAGGAAGAAGGTTGGCGTGTAGTTCGCAAAGCGCGGGCTGTCCGGCAAGGCAATCGTGGCGGAGTACACCATCACCAAACCCAGCAACATCAACGCCAAGGTGACCCAGACCAAGGCCTGGTCAAAACCCATCATCCGTGTCGGCTGACCGGCATTGACATTCACATAGTCACGCACGGGCAAGCTGCCGACGACGTCGGCCGAGCCCCGGCCGAGACGGGCGCGCACGGCCTCCATCAGGGCCGTCCAGGGCATGCGGCGGACGTTGGACTGGCTCATGCCATGTCTCCCCGCTCAATGGCCAGTTCGCGCACGGTGTTGACGAACACTTCGGCGCGGTGGGCGTAGTTGCGGAACATGTCCAGGCTCGCGCAAGCCGGGCTCAGCAGCACGGCGTCACCGGTCAGCGCCTGTTCGAAAGCCCAGCGGGTGGCGTCTTCCAGGCTGTCGTGACGCACCATCGGCAGGGGCTCGCCCGCGGGCGTGCGCACGTCAGCCAGCACGGTCTGCAGGGCCGGTGCATCCTGACCGATCAAGGCCACAGCGCGGGCAAAGCGCCCCACTGGCTCGGCCAGCGGACCGAAGTCCTGGCCCTTGCCATCGCCACCCAGGATGACCACCAGCTTGCCGGGGGCCAGGTCGGCGCCCAGGCCCAGCAAGGCCGCCACCGTGGCACCCACATTGGTGCCCTTGGAATCGTCGATGGCATCGACCCCGCCGACGGTGGTGACGTGCTCCACACGGTGCGGCTCACCCCGGTACTCGCGCAGACCATGCAGCATCGGCGCCAAGGGGCAACCGATGGCCGTGGCCAGCGCCAAAGCGGCCAGGGCGTTGGACGCGTTGTGGCGACCACGGATGCGCAGGGCGTCAGCGGGCATCAGGCGCTGCAGGATGATCTCGTGCTGCTCGCCCTTCTTGAGCTTGACCGTGGGATCGGCCTCGCGGGCTCGCACCAGCCAGGCCATGCCGGACTCGGTCACCAGACCAAAGTCGCCCGGATGCTGGGGCATGTCCAGGCCAAAGCGCACCACCTGACGGTGCACCAGCTTGGCCGGGCGGCCACGCACCCCCGACTTGATGACCTCGGGCGGTGGCACCATGGCGGCCACTTCGGTGTCGTCGCGGTTGATCACCATCACGGCCTGCTTGCCGTAGATGCGGGCTTTGGCGCCGGCATATGCAGCCATCGAGCCGTGCCAGTCGAGGTGATCCTGCGTGATGTTGAGCACCACGGCAGCGTCAGGCTCGAAGTTGCTCACACCGTCCAACTGGAAGCTCGACAACTCCAGCACCCAGGCTTCGGGCAGGACCTCGAAGGTCGGTGCAGCCGGTGGCGGTGGGGTCAGCTCGACCAGGGGCGCGTCGGCCTCTTCGCTCAAGGGGGCCGACACGCTCGCGTCCTCGTCGCCTGATGCGGCAACTTCGGACGAGCCGGATTCGGCGGCCCCCGGAACCTCCGACACCGCCTCACCTTCACCCAGATCGGGCTCGGCCAGCGCCTCGGCCGACGCTGCGTCCACCTCGGCGGGCAGGGCAGTTTGAGCCCCGTCGAAATTCAACTCAGTCTGCTCAGCGACCGGTTCACGAGGCGGTTCGGCGTCCAGCGCCACGCGCAGCGTGTCCAGCAAGGTCGGACCGATGTTGCCAGCCAGGCCCACGCGCAGCCCGGCACGCTCAATGAGTTGTGCCGTCAGGGACGTCGTCGTGGTCTTGCCGTTGGTGCCGGTGATGGCCACCACCTTGGGCGCATAGCCCAGGTCGGTCTTCAGGTCGGCCAGCGCCGAGGCAAACAACGACAGTTCACCGCGCACCGGGATGCCCAGCGCATCGGCACGCGCCGTCAGGGCGGCCACATCGGGCGCATTGGGCATCAGGCCCGGGCTCTTGAGCACCAGGTTCACGCCGTCCAGCAAGGCCACATCCAGGCCATGGTGCAGCGTGGCAGCAGGCACGTCAGCGGTCAGGGTAGACGCCTGTGGGGGCGTCGCACGCGTGTCGGCCACGCGCACATGGGCGCCGCACCGGGCGCACCAGCGCGCCATGGCCAGGCCCGAGTCACCCAGACCCAGGATCAGCACGGTGAGGTCACGAAGGTAGTGCATGGCGTTCGCTTAGCGCAGCTTGAGGGTGGACAGGCCCAGCAGGCACAGCAGCATCGTGATGATCCAGAAGCGGACCACGACCTGCGTTTCTTTCCAGCCGGATTTTTCGAAGTGGTGGTGCAGCGGCGCCATCAGCAGGATGCGGCGGCCTTCGCCGTACTTGCGCTTCGTGTACTTGAAGTAGCTGACCTGGGCCATGACGGACAGGGCCTCGACCACGAACACGCCGCCCATGAAGGCCAGCACGATTTCCTGACGCACGATGACGGCGATGGTGCCCAGGGCGCCGCCCAGGGCAAGCGCACCGACGTCGCCCATGAAGACCTGGGCCGGGTAGGCGTTGAACCACAAGAAGGCCAGCCCCGCGCCAGACAGCGCCGCGCAGAACACCAGCAGCTCACCCGCACCAGGGATGTGTGGCAGTTGCAGGTACTTGGCGAACACGGCGTTGCCCGTGACGTAGGCAAAGATGCCCAGCGCGCCCGAGACCATGACCACCGGCATGATGGCCAGGCCGTCGAGACCATCGGTCAGGTTGACGGCGTTGCTGGTGCCCACGATGACGATGTAGGTCAGCACGATGAAGCCCCACACGCCCAGCGGGTAGCTGATGGTCTTGAAAAAGGGCACGATCAGGTCGGCCTTCGGGGGCAACTCGTTGGAGAAGCCCGAAGCCACCCAGTTGGCGAACAGTTCCAGCACGCGCAGTGCATTGACCTCGGACACGTTGAAGGCCAGGTAGATGGCGGCAAACAGGCCGATCACCGACTGCCAGAAGTACTTCTCGCGCGAGCGCATACCCTCAGGGTCCTTGAGCACGACCTTGCGCCAGTCATCGACCCAGCCGATGGCACCAAAGCCGGTCGTCACGATCATCACGATCCAGACGAAGCGGTTGGCCCAGTCGAACCACAGCAGCGTCGACAGGCCGATCGCCAGCAGGATCAGCGCCCCACCCATGGTGGGCGTGCCTCGCTTGGCGAGGTGGGTCTGCATCCCGTATTCACGGATCGGCTGACCGACTTTGAGCTCGGTGAGCTTGCGGATCACGAAGGGCCCCAACACCAGCCCGATCAGCAGGGCCGTGACCGCGGCCATCGTGGCGCGGAAGGTCAGGTACTGGAAGACACGCAGGAAGCCCCACTCGGGATTGAGGCCCTGCAGCCACATGGCCAAATTAAGCAGCATGGGCACCTCCAGTCAGGGCGGCGACAACTTGTTCCATCTTCATGAATCGAGAACCTTTGACCAGCACCGAGCCCACCACGGGAGCCTGGTCTGGCGTGGGCAGGGCGGCGACGATGTCGGCACCACTGCGGAAATGACGGGCAGACGGTCCATAGGCCTGCGCCGCGTGGGCGCACAGCTCTCCGGCCGTCCAGACGTGTTCGATGCCGCGCTCGCGGGCGTACTGCCCCACCTCGGCATGGAAAGCCGGGCCTTGTGAGCCCACTTCGCCCATGTCACCCAGCACCAGCCAGTGCGGGCCCGGCAGGCCAGCCAGCATGTCGATGGCGGCGCGCACGGAGTCGGGGTTGGCGTTGTAGCTGTCGTCCACCAGCGTGATCGCACGGGCGTGCAGGCTGAGCGAACGCAGCTGCGACCGGCCCTTGACAGGCTCGAAGGCCTGCAGGCCTTGGGCAATCAGTGCCAGTGGCACGCCCGCACCCAGCGCAGCCGCGGTGGCCGCCAGGGCGTTGCGCACATTGTGTTGACCAGCCATGTGCAGGCTGAACGCGGCCTCACCCATGGGGGTGTGCACGCACAGCTGCCAATGGGGCGTGGGCTCGGCCACCCACTCGGCCGAGCCCAGCGTGACCGCGGCCTCGCCGTCGGTGGCGAAGTCGATGACACGGTGGCCTTGGGCCAGTTCACGCCACACTGGGGTGTAAGCGTCGTCGGCTGGAAAGACCGCCACGCCATCACGCGACAGGGACTGCAGCACGGCACCGTTCTCACGCGCCACGGCTTCGACCGTGTGCATGAACTCCTGGTGCTCGCGCTGGGCGTTGTTGACCAGACCCACCGTCGGTGCGGCCAAGGCGGCCAGCTGTGCGATTTCACCGGGGTGGTTCATGCCCAACTCGACCACGGCACATCGGTGCACGCCCTCGCGCAAGCGCAGCAGGGTCAAGGGCACGCCAATGTCGTTGTTGAAATTGCCCGCCGTGGCCAGGGCCGCGTCGGCATCGCCTTGCGAGGCCATCCAGGTGCGCAAAACGGCCGCGATCATCTGCGTGACCGTGGTCTTGCCATTGCTGCCGGTGACCCCGATCAGCGGCATCTCGAAGCGGGCACGCCAGCCAGCGGCCAGCCAGCCCAAGGCGGCGCGCGAGTCGCTCACGGTCAGGCCGGGCAGACCGCACTCGGCCACACCGCGCTGGCCCATCACCGCGGCCGCGCCGGACTGCGCCACCTGGGGCAGAAAGTCATGCGCGTCATAGCGCTCACCACGCAGGGCCACGAACAGGTCGCCGGCTTGCAGGGTGCGCGTATCGGTGTGCACGCGGATGATCGGCGTGGCCGGATCGCCTGTCAGCACGGCATCGGGCAACAAGCTTTGGGCCAGGCCCAGGTTCATCATCGGTGCGCTCATGCGGCACCTCGCTGCATCAGGGCGGCCACGGCCTCGTCCACATCACTGAAAGGGGTTTTGACACCGGCCACTTCCTGCGTGGCCTCATGGCCCTTGCCGGCCAGCAGCACCACGTCAGCGGCGGCGGCTTCGCTCAGGGCGTAGCGGATCGCCTCGCGGCGGTCATCGATCACGTCCACGCGGTCACGGCCGGCCACCCCCGCCAGGATCTGAGACAGGATGAAGGCCGGGGATTCGCTGCGCGGGTTGTCGCTGGTCAGCACGACCTGGTCGGCGTACTGCTCGGCCACAGCCCCCATCATCGGACGCTTGATCGGGTCGCGGTCGCCGCCGCAGCCGAACACGCACCACAGCTTGCCACCGCGGGCTTCGGCCACCGGCCGCAAGGCGTTCAAGGCCTTCAGCAAGGCATCGGGCGTGTGGGCGTAGTCCACCAGCACCAAGGGCTGCCGAGCTTGCGCGGGCACCAGTTGCATGCGGCCTGGCACGGGCTGCAGGCCGCTGCAGGCCTGAGCGGCATCAGCCAGGGACACACCCTGGGCGCGCAAGGCACCCAGCACGGCCAAGAGATTGGACACATTGAAGCTGCCAATCACGGGGGCGTGCACCACAGCGCGGGCCACGATGTCATGCAAGGAGGGCGAACGCTCGACCACGGTGAAGCGCACACCTTGGACCTCATAGCTCAGATCCTGAGCCTCCAGGCGCACCGGCCCTTGCAAGCCATAGGTCCAGACATCGAGGTGGCGGCCGCGTGCGTGATCGGCCAGGCCCTGCCCCATCGGGTCATCCTGGTTGATGACCGCCGCCCTCAGGCCAGGCCAGTCGAACAGCGCGCGCTTGGCCAGCCAGTAGGCTTCCATGCTCTCGTGGTAGTCGAGGTGGTCTTGCGTGAAGTTGGTGAACTGGGCCACCGCGATGTGGGTGGCATGGAGGCGCAACTCCTCGATGCCGATCGACGAAGCCTCGATGGCCGCAGCCTTGAGACCCTGATCGACAAAGCGGCGGAAGGTGGCGTGCAAGGTGATCGGGTCCGGGGTGGTCAGGCCGGTGTGCACCACGGCGCCCACCTCGCCCACGCCCAGCGTACCGACCACGCCGCACGGCAGGCCCACGGCCGACAGCGCCTGGGCCGTCCACCACGATGTCGAGGTCTTGCCATTGGTACCGGTCACGGCCACCACCTGCAGGCTTGCACTGGGCTCACCGTAGAAGCCGTGGGCGATCTCGGCGCTGCGGGCCTTGAGGCCAGAAACGGCGGCCACGCGGGTGTCGTCAAACCCGAAAGCCTCCACACCCTCGGCCTCGACCAGGCAGGCGCGGGCCCCCTGGCTCAGGGCCTGCGCCACAAATGCACGGCCATCCCGGGCCGCACCGGGCCAGGCGATGAAGCCCACACCGACGTCGGCGCCTGCGGCGATCTGACGGCTGTCGACGGTCAAGGTGCTCACACCCTGGGCGCGCAACCAGGCCAGAGCCTCGGCCGTGTCAGACAAATGAAGAAGCGGTTGGCTCATCAGAAACTCTCCACTTCGCCGGGCTCATTCGAGATGATCTGGGACTGCACCTCGATGTCGGGCAAGACGTTCAGACGCTTGAGCGTCTGCTGAACGACCTGACTGAACACCGGGGCGGCCACCAGGCCACCGTAGTACATGCCATTGCTGGGCTCGTCCACCATCACCGCCACGACAATGCGCGGCTGGCTGATGGGGGCAATGCCCACGAACCACGAGCGATACTTGTTGCTGGCATAGCCGCGACCTTCCTGCTTGTGCGCTGTGCCCGTCTTGCCGCCCACGCTGTAACCGAGGGTCTGGGCTTTCGGTGCCGTGCCGCCAGGGCCGGTGGACAACTGCAACATCTCGCGCACCGCACGCGCCGTTTCGGGCGAGATCACGCGGGTGCCCCGCACGGGCACGAGATCGGCGTCGTGGCCAGGGGCCGGATGTGACGCGACCGCCTCCGGTCGGAAAGCGGTCTTGAAGGCAAGCGTGGGACGAGGGCCATCGCCCTCGGCAGTGAGCGGCGGCCGCTCCCCCTCCCCTTGATCCCGTTTGATCATGGTCATGGGGATCAACTCGCCATCGGAGGCAAAGATCGTGTACGCCTGCGCAATCTGGAACAGGCTGGAGGAGAGACCGTACCCGTAGCTCATCGTGACCTGCTCGATGCGCCGCCACGATTTGTACGGACGCAAGCGGCCGGTGACCGCGCCGGGGAAGCCCAGTTGGGGCTTCTTGCCCAAGCCCACGGCGGAGAACATCTCCCACATCTCCCGCGGCTGCATCATCAAGGCCATCTTGGCCGTGCCGACATTGCTGGACTTCTGGATGACCTGGGCCACCGTGAGATCGCCCTTCGGGTGGGTGTCCGAGATGGTCGAACCGTCGATGGTGAAGCGCCCCGAGGCCGTTTCCAGCACGGTGGTCGGCCGCACACGCCGGGTCTCCAGGGCCAGCGCGACCGTGATGGGTTTCATGGTCGAGCCGGGCTCGAAGGTGTCGGTCAGCGCGCGGTTGCGCAACTGCGCCCCCGTCAGGTTGCGGCGGTCTTCCGGGGTGTAGCTGGGCACGTTGGCCAGCGCCAGCACCTCGCCACGCACGGCGTCGAGCACGACCACACTGCCAGCCTTGGCCTTGTGCAATTTCACGGCATCGCGGATGCTCTGGTAGGCGTAAAACTGGATCTTCGCGTCCAGCGAGAGCTGCACCGCCTGGCCGTCTTCGGCCGGCACCAGCTCGCCCACCGACTCCACCGCACGGCCCAGGCGGTCCTTGATCACGTGGCGCGAGCCATCGCGGCCGGCCAGCTGGTTCTGGTAGGCCAGCTCGATGCCTTCCTGGCCCTCGTCTTCGATGTTGGTGAAGCCGACCACATGGGCCGCGGCCTCGCCTTCAGGGTACTGGCGCTTCCACTCGCGCAGCTCGTACACGCCCTTGATCTTGAGCGCGGCCACCGACTGCGCGACCTCGTCGTCCACCTTGCGGCGCAGCCAGACAAAGTTGGGGTTGGACTTCAGGCGCTTTTGCAGGTCAGCCTGCGGCATGTTCAGCAGACGGGCCAGCTCACGAACCTGTTCGGGCGTGGCCTTGAGGTCCTTGGGGATGGCCCACAGCGAGGGCGAGGGCACACTGGACGCCAGCAGCTCGCCATTGCGGTCGAGGATGCGCCCGCGGTTGGCCTGCAGCTCGATGCGACGCTCGTAGCGGTTGGCGCCCTGCTGCTGAAAGAAGTCGTTGTGGATGATCTGGATCCAGGCGGCGCGCCCGATCAGCACGGCGAAGCCCAGGCCAATGCCACCAATGAGGAACTTCACGCGCCACACGGGGGTGCGCGAGGCCAGCAGCGGGCTGGTGGCGTAGCGCATGGTGGGCATGGCCGCCGGCCCCTGCTTGCGCGGGCGGTGGAACAGGCGACGCCAGAGCTCGGACAGGCGGCTCATGGGGCCACCTCCTGCACCTTGGCAGGCGAGGACGACAAGACCTTGCCCGACTCGGACAGCGCCACATAGTGGGTGCGTGCCGGTGAGTTGTCGAACATCTTGAGCTTGTCGCGCGCGAGCTTTTCGACACGCAAGGGGGTGGCCTGAGCGCGCTTGTCAACCTGCAGGCGCTCGAATTCGATCTGCAACTCGCTGGCCTGGGCACGCGCCTTCTCCAGCGCCACGAACAGGCGACGCGATTCATGGCTGCTGCCAATGAGCCAGAAACTGCTCAGCAGCAAGGCCACGACGAGGGCGATGTTGAGACGCTGGGTCATCGACGCCCCCCTCGTCCACCGGCCTTCGCGCCCTTGGCTCCACCGGTCTTGCCGCGAGGCGCACGCCCACCGCCCACTTCAGGCTCGGGCGACCAAGGCACCTCGGTGCGTTCGGCCACACGCAGCACGGCCGAGCGCGAGCGCGGGTTGCCACTGACCTCGGCCTCGGAGGGCTTGATGCGACCGATGGCACGCAGCATCAGGGGCTTGGGCGCCGCAAACGGCACGCGGCGATCGACCTCGTCCTTGCTGTGCTTGGCAATGAAGGTCTTGACGATGCGGTCTTCCAGAGAGTGGAAGCTGATGACGGACAGACGTCCGCCCGGCGCCAGCATCTTCAGGGCAGAGGCCAGCGCGTCTTCGAGCTCCCCGAGCTCGCGGTTGACGTGAATCCGAAGAGCCTGGAAGGTACGGGTGGCGGGGTCTTGACCGACTTCACGGGTTTTGACCGTACGAGCCACGACCGCGGACAACTCGCCTGTGGTGCGCACAGGCTGGCCTTCATCGCGACGAGCGACAAGCGCCTTTGCAATGGGCCAAGCAAACCGTTCTTCTCCATAGGTGCGAATCACCTCCGTCAGTTCGTCGACCGAGGCCCGGGCCAGGAAATCGGCCGCGCTCTCGCCCTGAGTGGTGTCCATGCGCATGTCGAGCGGCGCATCGAAACGGAAACTGAACCCACGCTCAGGGTTGTCGATCTGGGGGGACGACACGCCGATGTCCATGAGCAAACCCTGCACCGGACCCAGACCCAGGTCGGCGATGACCTCGGCCCACGACGAGAACGGCGCGTGCACGATCTGGAAGCGCGGGTCGGTGATGGCATCGGGCCCCTGCGTGGCGTGGGCAATGGCCTCGGGGTCGCGGTCGAGCGCGATCAAGCGAGCCTCAGACCCCAGCTTCGACAGGATCAGACGCGAATGACCGCCGCGCCCGAAGGTGGCGTCCACGTAGACGCCCTGGGGGTGCGGACCGATGGCGGGATCCCACAAACCATCGACTGCCTCGTGCAGCAGAACGGTCCGATGCTGCCAAGGTGTAGTGACCTGTTGCATCGCGTCAGAAGGAGAAGTCCTGCAGCACGTCGGGCATGGCTTGCGCCATGACTTCGGCCTCGTGCGCGGCATAGCGCTGCGCGTCCCACAACTCGAAGTGGCTGCCCATGCCCAGCAGCATCACATCCTTGCTCAGGCCGGCAGCGGTGCGCAGTTCGGGGGCGACCAGCACACGGGAGGCGCCATCGATGTCCACATCCTGGGCATTGCCCAGAAAGATGCGCTTCCAGCCCGAGGCAGACATGGGCAAGGCAGCGACCTTGTCACGAAAGACCTCCCACGCTGGGCGCGGAAAGACCATCAGACAGCCTTCGGGGTGCTTGGTGAGGGTGAGCTGGCCATTGCACAGGGCCTGCAGGGCGTCGCGATGGCGCGCCGGGACGGCCAAGCGTCCCTTGGCGTCCAGCGACAGCGCTGATGCTCCCTGAAAGACCAGACTCACACAAAACCCCACGAATTTGCACTAAATCCCACTTTACCCGATGCCGGAGCTTCCGAACAGTCCAGAAGCGAAAAAATTCCAATGAAATCAAAGACTTACAGGTGATTTGAGCGCAAATTTGGCGAGAAAAAGTCGTTATGAATCAACAACCTGCGGATGGGTCTGGAAGTGCTGCTTGAGAAGCATCCCTCTTCCGCGTGGGGTAAACACCCCCCATGAACAGGTTCTGCCGGCCAGCCTTTGTGGGGCTGCTGTCCCTCACCCCGCCACGGTCGCTCGATCGGTTTCGCCGGCTTGTGCGCGCCGGCCGCGAGGACGTACACTGCGACCTGCTCCGGGGTGCGCCGCACACGCGATGTGTGTGGGCGCTGAGACGGCACCGTGCCGAACCCGCTGAACTTGATCCGGTTCATACCGGCGAAAGAAGAGCCGTCTCTGCCAGAAGCCCGTCCCGGAGCCGAAGGTGGATGCAGCCCTTCCAGCGCGCTGCATTCCGCCGCTGGCAAGGCCCCTGCTGCCCACCCTCGCCCATCTGTTGACGGCCTCTTGCGGCGTCCCTCGGAGCTTGTGTTGCCCACTTGCTGCCCAGGAGAGATGCCCATGAATGCCCCCGATCCGATCGTAGCCCAGCAGGCGCTGGCCGAATTGACCCGCCTGACGCGTGCGCCCCTGCCCGCGTCGCGCAAGGTGTACGTGACCGGGCACCATGCCGGTGTGCGCGTGCCAATGCGTGAGGTCAGCCTGAGCAACGGGGAATGCGTGAGCCTGTATGACAGCTCCGGCCCCTACACCGACCCGGCTGTCGACATCGACGTGACCCGTGGCTTGCCTCGCGTGCGTGAGGCCGCCGTGGTCGCCCGCGACGACACGCAGACTTATGCGGGTCGCGACGTACAGGCACGAGACGATGGCCTCCAACCCGGCGAGCGTCACGACGCACACATGGCCGCCTTGCGCGCGGCCACGGCAGGCTTGCAACGCACGCCACGCAGGGCGAAGGCGGGTGCCAACGTCACGCAGATGCACTACGCCCGCCGCGGCATCGTGACGCCCGAGATGGAGTTCGTCGCCCTGCGTGAGAACCAGCGTCGCCTGGACCAGGCGGAGGACTGGCGAGGCCACTACGGCGTGGACGCCGAACGCGAAAGCCGTCTGCGCGGCAACCCGATGGGCGCGACGATCCCGCGCGAGATCACACCGGAGTTCGTGCGCGACGAGGTGGCACGCGGCCGCGCCGTGATCCCGGCCAACATCAACCACACCGAACTGGAGCCGATGGTCATTGGCCGTAACTTCCTGGTGAAGGTCAATGCCAACATCGGCAACTCGGCGGTGACCTCGTCGATCGAAGAGGAAGTGGAAAAGCTGGTGTGGTCGATCCGCTGGGGCGCCGACACGGTGATGGACCTGTCCACCGGCAAGCACATCCACACCACGCGCGACTGGATCGTGCGCAACAGCCCGGTGCCGATCGGTACGGTACCCATCTACCAGGCGCTGGAAAAGGTGGGAGGTGTGGCCGAAGACCTCAGCTGGGCCATCTTCCGCGACACGCTGGTCGAGCAGGCCGAGCAGGGGGTGGACTATTTCACCATCCACGCAGGCCTGCGCCTGCCCTTCATCCACCTGACAGCCAGCCGGCGCACGGGTATCGTCTCGCGGGGCGGATCGATCCTGGCGAAGTGGTGCATCGCCCACCACCGCGAGAACTTCCTGTTCACGCACTTTGAAGAAATCTGCGAGATCATGAAGGCCTACGACGTGACCTTCTCACTGGGAGATGGTCTGCGCCCCGGCTCGCTGAGCGATGCCAATGACGAAGCGCAGTTCGCCGAGCTGAAGACGCTGGGCGAGTTGACCCAGATCGCCTGGCAGCACGACGTGCAGACCATGATCGAAGGCCCGGGCCATGTGCCGATGCACCTGATCCAGGCCAACATGGACGAGCAGCTCAAGCACTGCCATGAGGCGCCCTTCTACACCCTGGGCCCCTTGACCATCGACATTGCCCCGGGCTACGACCACATCGCGAGCGCCATTGGTGCGGCCATGATCGGCTGGATGGGCACGGCCATGCTCTGCTACGTGACCCCCAAAGAGCACCTGGGCCTGCCCAACCGCGACGATGTCAAACAGGGGCTGATCGCCTACAAGATCGCCGCGCACGCGGCCGACATCGCCAAGGGCCATCCGGGCGCTCGCGCCCGCGACGATGCGCTCTCGCAAGCGCGCTTCGAATTCCGCTGGCAGGACCAGTTCAACCTCGGGCTGGACCCGGAAACCGCGCGCGACTTCCACGACGAGACGCTGCCCAAGGACGCGGCCAAGGTCGCGCATTTCTGTTCGATGTGCGGCCCCAAGTTCTGCTCGATGAAGATCACCCAGGAGGTGCGCGACTTTGCCGCGGCGCAAGGCGTCAACGACCGCGAAGCCCTGGCCCTGGGCATGGCGGAGAAATCCGAGGTGTTCCGGCAGGTTGGCGGCGCGCTCTACATCCCGATCCAGCCTGCGGACGATCGCGCCTGAGCGGGCCGGGAGCCAAGGATGCCTTCCGACACCTTGATGCCGGCGCGCACACGCCGCGGCGCCGCACACATTGGCATTGCCGGCGCCGGACTGCTGGGACGCCTTCTGGCCTGGACCCTGTCCCGGCAGGGACATGCTGTCAGCGTGTTCGACCCCGCTCCTGGGCCGGCCCCCAGGTTTGACGGCCTCGGCGCCGCCGGCTTCACCGCCGCGGGCATGCTCAGCCCGCTGGCCGAGCTGGAAACCGCCGACCCCGAACTGGCGGCCCGCGGTTGGGACAGCCTGAGGCACTGGGAAGCGCTGTGCGCTGCGTGGGCCCGTCGGCGCAGCCCGGCCCCCCACTTTGCGCGGCAAGGCAGCCTGATGGTGACACACCGATCGGACCTGGGGGCCGCCCACCGCGTCCTGAATCGCTTGTGCGCACTGGCGCGGGCACAGGACTGGCCACAGCAGCCACACCCCCTGGATGCCCCGGCGCTGCGCGCCCTGGAGCCCGATCTGCACAGCAGCACAGGCCCGATGCATGCCTGGATGCTGCCCGGTGAAGGCCAGATCGACACCGTGCAAGCCCTGCAAACCTTGCAGGCAGACGCCGAGGGCGTGCAGTGGCACTGGCGCGCCACCGTCGAGACCGTGCGACCTGGCACGCTGGGACTGGCCGGTGAAGCCACGCTGCGGGGCTTCGATCAGGTCTTCGATGTCCGTGGGGTGGGCGCACGCCCTGAGTGCCCTGTGCGAGGCGTACGCGGCGAGCTCGTCTGGTTGCATGCGCCCGGCGTGGACTTGCGACGGCCGGTGCGCCTGCTGCACCCCCGACACCGGGTCTACATCGTCCCACGTCCAGGCGACCTCGTGCTGGTGGGGGCCAGCGAACTGGAGAGTGAAGACCGCTCTGCGATGTCTTTGCGCAGCGCCGTCGAGTTGATGGCGGCCGCCCACAGCGTGCTGCCCGGTCTTGCCGAAGCACGCATTGTGCGGATGGACACCAACCTGCGCCCAGCCTTGCCCGACAACCGGCCAGAGATCCACACAGAAACGGGCCTCACCCGGATCAACGGCCTGTACCGCCACGGCTGGCTGCTGGCGCCGTCTCTGGTGCACGAGGCGCTCACCCACCTCCAGTTGATCCCCGATACGTCCACCTTGTTGCCCCACCATGGCTGAACACATCACCATCCAGACCGATCAAGGTGCGTTGCGACTGCCTTGCGGCAGCACCCTTGATGACGCACTGGCTCATCTTTTGAGCCCACATCAACACCCTCAGCAGGTTGCCACGGCAGTCAATGGCCGATTCGTGCCACGCGGTGAGCGGCATCTTCACGTTTTGGCAGAGGGCGACACCGTGTTGTGCTTTGCCCCCATCACCGGAGGTTGAACATGACATCCCTCACCCTGCCCGACACCTGGCGCATTGGCGACACCGTGCTGCACAGCCGCTTCCTGCTGGGCACCGCAGGCTACCCTTCCCCCGAGGTGCTGCGCCAAGCCATCGAGGCCTCCGGCAGCCAGGTGCTGACGCTGGGCCTCAAGCGCACGCTGGGGTCGCACGAGGGTCGCGATAACGGCTTCGTGCAGATCATCCGAGACACCGCGCGGGCGCACGGTGCGCACCTGCTCCCCAACACGGCCGGCTGTCGCAGCGCCCAAGAAGCCATCACCCTGGCCCACATGGCGCGCGAGCTGTTGGGGACCCACTGGATCAAGCTGGAGGTGGTGGGTGACGAACACACCTTGCAGCCAGACCCTTTCGAACTGGTCGCGGCCGCCGCACAGCTCACCCGCGATGGCTTTGAGGTGCTGCCCTATTGCACCGATGACCTGGTCAGCGCGCATCGGCTGATCGATGCCGGCTGCCGCATTCTGATGCCCTGGGCCGCCCCCATCGGCTCCGGCATGGGCCTGCTCAATCCCTGGGCGCTGCGCACCCTGCGGGCGCGATTGCCCGACGTCACACTGGTTGTGGATGCCGGCCTGGGTGCGCCCTCACATGCGGCGGCGGCGATGGAGTTGGGCATGGACGCCGTGCTGCTGAACTCGGCCGTCGCTCAAGCACTCGACCCGGTGCGCATGGCGGGGGCCTTTCGCCGCGCGGTGATGGCCGGCCGCGACGGGTTCCGCGCCGGACTGATGAGTCCCAGCGACGTTGCCATCGCCTCCACCCCAGTCAGTGGGCAACCCTTTGTGCTGCCATGATGCCCCTGAATCACCCCGAACCAATTTCCCGTCCCGGCCGCCCCCCCGTCATCTGGAGCATCGCAGGCCAGGATTCGGCCGGCGGGGCCGGGCTGAGCGCCGATCAACGTGCCGCCGATGCCCTGGGCGTGCACCTGTGTCCCGTGGTCAGCGCCATCACCGCGCAGCACTCTCAGGGGGTCGAGGCCGTCTTCCCCCTTCCCGCGGACCAGCTGGAACACCAACTGCAAGCCCTGTCGAGCGATCTGCCGCCGCGGGCCATCAAGACAGGCTTGCTGGGCAGTGTCGCGGCCATCGAGCTCGTGGCACGCTGGGTCGACCATCAACGTGCCCGGGCTCCAGCGGGCGTGGACCCGCATGAGCACCTCGCCCTGGTGGTTGACCCCGTGCTGGGCGCCAGCGCAGGCGGCGCCGCCTTCAGCGATGACGCCATCGTGGCTGCGTACCGGACCCAGCTGCTGCCCCGCGCCACCGTGCTCACCCCCAACCGTTCCGAGGCCTGCAGGCTGCTGGGATGGCCCGCCCCTCACGATGTCCCCAAGGACGCCTTGCCTGGCATGGCCCGCGCCTTGCGGGAACAGGGCGCGCGCAGCGTGGTGATCACCGGGGGCGATGACCTGGCGCCCCCCGATGCGCCAGCCTCCGCACACTGCCTGGACTGGATGGAGACGCCCCAGGCCCGTGGCTGGCTGACCGCCCCCCGCGTGCCCACCCGCCACACCCATGGCACGGGCTGCACCTTCGCCAGTGCGGTGGCCGCGGCCTGGTCGCACGGCCACGCCGAGGCCGATGCCATCGTGCTGGCCAAGATGCTCGTTCACCATGCCTTGGTGCGTGCCCACCGTGCCGGCCAGGGCCCCGGACCGGTCATGGCCCATGCCGACTTTGGCCTTGGCACTGGGACGGGCGGCGCGCCGCTTCCCTGGCTCGGACTGGGGGAGGCATTGCCCTGGCGACTGCAGCTGGACGGCTGCGCAGAGTTGCAGACACCGCTGTTCCAGCCCTTCCGCCCCCCGAACGATGGGCTGTATGGCATCGTCGCGGACAGCCTCTCGCTGCGCGACGCCTTGCAAGCGGGGTGGCGATGCCTGCAATTGCGCCACAAAGCCCCGCAGGGCCTGATGCCCCATCTGCAAGAGAGTCTGGCGCAATGCCAGGCGCACGAGGCTCGGCTCTTCGTCAATGACCACTGGCGTGAGACGCTGACCGCCTTGGAACGCGCCCCGCAGCCTGGCACGGTGGGCGTGCACCTCGGTCAGGAAGACCTGCTGAGCCTGGACACCGCCGACCACACAGCCCTGCTGGCCGCGCGTCACCGCATCATGCTGGGACTGAGCTCACACAGCCTCTGGGAGTTCGCACGCGCCGCAGGCTGTGGCGCCAGCCTGATCGCCTGTGGGCCGGTGCAGCCCACCACCACCAAAGACATGCCCTGGCATCCCCAAGGCCCCGACAACCTGAGCTGGTGGGTGCAACACAGCCCGGTGCCGGTGGTGGCCATCGGCGGCCTGCTCACGCCCAAGGACGTGGCCACCACAGCAGCCTGCCGCCCCGCCGCCGTCTGCATCGTGCGAGGCATGGGGCACAACCTCGCCGAGATGCTCACCCGGCGTCCGGCGTTGCAACGAGCCTGGCAACACGGCCACCAGTCGCCCCGGCTGCCCCCCACGCGCCTGCCCCACCCTTGTTTACCCGAACACACCCGGGCAAGCACCGAGACTAGAGGATGGCGCCCGGGATGATGGCCGCCTAAACTGGACACCCAGGAATTCGGCCACGCGCGGACACCGCCACCGAACGCCTGGGAACCTGCCGCCCTCACATGATGTCCTGCCCCCTGCATGCCGTCCTGCCCACAGCGCAGCGCCAACACGTCGCGCTGATGATCATCCCCCTGCTGGTGTTGGTGCTGGTGACCGGGCTGGCCATGGCCGCCGTGCAGGTTCAGGCGGCCGTGCGGGCATTCGAGCGCAGCGCCAACCAGACAGCCAATGTGCACCTGCAGGCCATCAACGCCCTGCTGCGTTACGCCCACGATCGGCGCGACAGTGACTGGCAGCTCTACCGCGAGGCGATGCGCATCCCCGAGAGCGCGCAGCAAACAAGGCGCCTGCTGCTGCAACACGGACCGGAAGCCCTGCCCGAAGTCGAGAAGCTGATGATCGCAGCCGGGCGAGAGCCCGAGGACGTGGCGGCCATGCTCCGCTTGTACCGCTGGTTTGGACAGCGCTTCATGTCCAACACCACGCGCATGGGATGGCGTCAGACCGACGCCATGATGCAAAGGCTGGAGCAGGAAGCCCAGCACCTGCGGGCCGCCGCCCAAGCCGGCCTCGATCCGACCACCACCGACACGCCAGCCATCCTGCAGCGCATCAACGCCATCGATGCCACCTTGCGTGCCACCAACCTCGACCTGGCCCACTCCTGGGCGCGGGCGGCACGCACCACCACCTTGCTGCTGCAGATCGGCATCGGCCTGATTGCGGCCGTGCTGGCGCTCATCAGCGCGCTGCTGATCCGGCGCAGCCTGCGCGAGCAGACCCACTACACCCGCGCACTGACCGAAGCCCACCGACGCTGGGAGCTGGCCTCCCATGCCGCGGGCCTGGGCCTCTATCAGATGGACGCGGCCACCGGGGACATCCAGCTGGACGGAACCGCCGCGGCCATGCACGGCCTGGGTGAACAGCCGCGCACCCTGTCACGCGACAGTGTGCGGGCGCTCATCGTCGAAGAGGATGCCCTGCGCACCCGACAGGAAGTGGAGCAGGCCCTGCGGGTGGGCGACGACTACCGGATCACCTACCGTGTGCGTCACGCAGATGGCCAGGTTCGGACCCTGGAAGCCAGCGGCCGGCGCATCCTGGCCGACCGGCACGAGCGCACCAGCCTGATCGGGGTGCTGCGGGACGTGACCGATGCGGCCACGCAAGCCGAAGAAGCCTTGAAACGCCATGCGGCAGAACGGGTGGCGCAAGCGCAGCGCGAGTTTCTGTCCAGACTGAGCCACGAACTGCGCACCCCGCTGAATGCCATCCTGGGCTTTGCGCAACTGCTGGACCTGGACGGGCAACACCCGCTGACCGACACACAGCGCCGCCAGGTTCACTGGATCCTGACCGCCGGCCGCCAACTCCTCTCCCTCATCGAAGACGTGCTGGACCTGTCCAAGGTCGAAGCTGGCGAGATCAACCTGCACCTGGAGCGCGTGGACATCAACGGCCTGGTGCGGGACTGTCTCCCCCTTCTGGAGGCGGCTCGCCAGCAGCACCAGGTCACCCTCCTGAACCGGGTCGCCGACACCCCCTTGTATGCCCAGGTCGATGCCCAGCGACTGAGACAGATCGTCATCAACTTGCTGAGCAATGCCTGCAAGTACAACCGTCTGCACGGACACGCCACGATCGACACCCGGCAGGAAGGCGACACGATCGTCATCGACATCGGTGACAACGGCATCGGCATGCGCCCGGAAGAGGCAGCCCAACTTTTCCAGCCGTTCAAGCGGCTGCCCTCCTCCGTGCCTCATGCAGAAGGCACGGGGCTGGGGCTCTACATCGTCAAACAACTGGTGGAGCGGATGCAGGGCAGCGTGAGCGTGTCGAGCGAGCCCGGTGTGGGCACCCGCTTCAGCGTTCGCCTGCCTGCCCCCGACGCCCCTGCACTCTGACGCTCACAGCCCTTCGTCCGACAACCACTGACGCAGCGTGCGCACCATGTCGCGGTCGTTGTGCAGCCAAGCGTTGTGACGGTACTCGTTGTAATAGCGCTCTTCGTCGGTTTGCTCGGCCAGGGCCTCATACACGAAGCGCAGCACCATCTGCCCCGGCTGAGGCTCCTCGATACGGATCGTCAGCTGGATCGGGGCGGTGTCACCATGGGCTTGAGGCGTGAACACCACCTCCGCATGCGGCCGGGCCACCACCACATCATGGAGGGTGTGTGGGCCAAACACCTGGGTGCGCGCATAGACGCCCGGCTCGGTCTCGCGGCAGGTGCAGGACTCCGGGCCCATGGGAAAGCGCTGCGGCTGCTGGACCCGCAGCATCAACCCCTGCCAGAGTTGCTCACGCGTGAAAGTGGGCGCCACCAGTTGCAGGCTGGCCGCCGGGGCATTGACTTCAATGAGGTGTTCAAAACGCATGGTGCGAAGCTTACCGCTGACGCAATGTCCATGTTACGTCAACACATTGCTGATGACGTCAAGACAGTCACCCGGCAAGGAGACTAAACTGGCACCCGCTTGTGTTTCAACTCCAACCGCGTTCAGGCGCGGACCTCGCCATGTCCCAGTGCACGACCTCGTCTTCTGCAGCCCCGGCCGCCGACCCTTCGGCCAAGCCCATCAAGCTCGTGCCGCCGAAGTCGGTGCTCAACAGCCACGGCTGCGGTGGCGCCTGCACGGACCCAGACTTCGCCGAAGGCCGCTGGCCACGCGCCAAGGTGCTGGAGCTGTTCAACCTGCCCTTCAACGACCTGCTGTGGCAGGCCCAACAGGTGCACCGCGCCCATTGGGATGCCAACGAGATCGAGCACGCCACGCTGCTGTCGGTGAAGACCGGTGGCTGCCCCGAAGACTGCGGCTACTGCCCGCAATCGGCGTCGTACGACACCGGTGTGGAGGCCAGCAAGCTGATGTCGCCCGACGAGGTGCGCGAGGCCGTGATCGCTGCGCGCGATGCCGGTGCCAGCCGCTTCTGCATGGGCGCCGCCTGGCGCGCCCCCAAAGACCGCGACATCGAAAAGGTGGCCGAGCTGATCGGCGTGATCAAGCAGGAAGGTCTGGAGGCCTGCTGTACGCTGGGCATGTTGACCGACTCGCAAGCCCAGTCGCTCAAGAACGCCGGCCTGGACTACTACAACCACAACCTCGACACCGCCCCCGAGCTGTACGGTGACATCATCACCACGCGCGACCTGGAAGACCGCCTGCACACGCTCGAACACGTGCGCAAGGCCAACCTGAAGGTGTGCAGCGGTGGCATCGTCGGCATGGGCGAGACCCGTGAAGGCCGCGCCGGCCTGATCGCCCAGCTGGCCAACCTGCCGGTCTACCCCGAGTCAGTGCCCATCAACGACCTGGTACGCGTGCCCGGCACCCCGCTGGCCGAGACCCCGCAGCTCGATCCGCTGGAGTTCGTGCGCACCATCGCCGTGGCCCGCATCACCATGCCCACGGCGCGCGTGCGCCTGTCGGCCGGCCGCCAAGCGATGAGCGAGGCCGTGCAGGCCCTGTGCTTCCTGGCCGGCGCCAACTCCATCTTCTACGGCGACAAGCTGCTGACCACCGGCAACCCCGAGTTCGACAAGGACCAGGCGCTGATGGCCAAGCTGGGCCTCAAGAGCGGCAAGGCTGTGACCGCCAAGGCCCAGGCCGCCTGACCCGGTGCCAACGCCACATGACAAAGGGGCCCGCGGGCCCCTTTGCTGTTGATGGCGCGTGGCACAACGGCCTGGACGCGCCGCCCACCATCAGAGCCAGCCCAATTGGCGCAGGCGCTGATTGACCTGGTTGCCCAGCAACTCATGCCCGCGAGGCGTGGGGTGGAAGTTGTCGGCAAACAGATAGGTGGTCCACCATGTGGTGCCCGTGCCAGCCGAGGGTGTGATCGAAGAGGCATTCGTGTCGGTACACGATGCTCGAACCGGCCCGGCATTGAGCGATGTGGCGCCTGCCGTGGCCAAGGTCGGGGTGTAATCGTCAGCCTGGGCATAGGTCTCGTCACACACGGTCTGCGTCAGGTTGGTCAAGCCATAGGCCGCAGGATCCGCCAGCTGCGTGTTGAAGACGGCATAGAAGTCGAACACCTCCACCCGGCCCTGCAACTGGCGCGTTTCATTGACCAGCGCCGTGTTGTAGGCGTTGATCCAGGCCCGGACCAGATTGCGTACGGCATTGGCCTGCTCCGGCGAACCGCCCGGCGCTGAGGCGATCTGGGCCAGCGTGGCTTCGAACCGGGGCGTGCGGGTGATGTCCAGCGTGTTGAGAATCAGCACCCGGCGAGCGCCGTTTTGGATGGCGTTCGTCCGCACCGAATCCACCAGGGCCTTGGCCAGTCCCTCCATGTAGGCCGTCCCAGCCACCACGGGGCCTTGCGCCAACACGGCCTCGCCGTTGTCGAGCAGCGAATTGACCACCTGACTGAACAGGGTGGTGTTCAGCGTGCCGGCGGTCTGCAGATCGGTCAGGAAGGCCGTGACCAAGGTGGCCGTGTCATTGGCCGAGCCTTCGCCCACGATCAGCAAATCCCCAAAGGAAAAGCCCTGGGCGCCGAGCGCTTGCAGTTGATAAAGCTGAGACGCTGGCACGGACGGCAGTGCGGTGAACGTGTCACTGACCTCGTCTTCATTGGTGTCAGACAAGCGCCCGAAATTGATGCCGGCGCCGGCCACCGCATGGTTGGTACATCCCGGCTGCACGGCGAAGGTGCTCGGCCCGGTGGCCACGTAGGCCGAGCACAAGGTCGGCAGGTTATAGGCCTGGGCCACCCACTCCGGGTACACCCGGTAGGACTCCCCCATCGCGCTCGCCTGAACGGTGAACTTGAAGCCAAAGGTCCCTGTGTCGGCCAGACTTGCGCCGACCACTTTGACCGCGGTCACACCGTTGGTGCCACTGTCACCACCACCGCACGCGGCCAGCAAACTGGCCGCGACCAACGCGGCGATCATGGAACGTTTCATGCTGATTTCCCTTTTCGGCTAAACCGAAACAACCACGTTCCGGCAACCGGGATTCTCAGGACCCCTGTCGTCCAGCAACATCAGGGAAAACGTCAGAGCCGCCCGTTGGGGTGAGCGCTGACCTGTTTTTGTTTCGGCACCCAGGCCCAGACCATCTCCGCCTGAATGGGCTGCTGCCCCGACTCATCGGTGATGACCACCGGCACGGTCACCTCACCCTTGTCCTGGGACCGCATCAGGGCGATCTGCTCTGGTTGCAGACTGGCCGCGGCGGTCAAGCCCCCCACCGCGCGCCGCACGAAATCCACCTTCATGGACTTGATGAGCGGCAGCTTGTCGTCGGGCACGTTCATGCCGACGCAAAAGCCGGTGGCCGTTTCGGCCAGCAAGGCCATGCCGGCCGCATGCACACCGCCGATGTGGTTCTGCACCTTGCGACGGTTGGCCACGCGCACCACCACCCGGCCCGACGTGATCTGCTCGAAACGCAAGCCGGCCGTGCCGACCAGAGGCACCGCGCGCCCCAACAGAAAGCTGACCACCCAGCTCCGCAAGCCCGAGGGCAGCGGCAGGAAGCGGGCCACCGTACGGGCCAGACGATTGGGCCGAACGGCCCCGGTGAGAGGGTCAGAGGACATGGACGCAACGGAGCCGTGAGGCATCAAAGAATGGACAACAGGGCGCCACCCGCACCAGGTGAAGCCGCACACGGCAACCAATATATGAGCAATCCAGAAGGCAATCTCCGTCATCGCTTTGTCACCGGAGTACGCTTGCTCCTTTGACCCCGTATCTCGGAGACGCTCCTCGATGGCCGCCCCCTCTTCCACGCCTCGCCCCCGCACCGCCGCACGTCGCGCCGCCTCTGGCGACATCAGCCCCGCCCGGACACCGGAGGGCCTGGCCTTGCAGGTGGCCCAGCAGGCCACCGAAGCCCGCCAGATCGCCCAGGTGGAGGCCCTGCGCGACATCGTGACACAGACGCCGCCCGCCACCCTGGCGCACGCACTGGAGTCGGTGCTCAAGGGCGCCTCACCCGATGACGCCGAAGTGCTGCGCGCCGCGCTCAAGGGCATGCTCGATGAGCCCGAGGTGACCGTGCACCCCGACGAGGAGCTCAGCCCCCACTGGCGCGACGCGACGGCCTACCCCTATCGCAACCTGATGGCCCGCAAGACCTACGAGAAGCAGAAGTACCGCCTGCAGGTGGAACTGCTCAAGCTGCAGGCCTGGGTCAAGGCCTCGGGCCAGAAGGTCGTGATCCTGTTTGAAGGGCGTGACGCCGCCGGCAAGGGCGGCACCATCAAGCGCATGATGGAGCACCTCAACCCCCGGGGCGCCCGCGTGGTCGCGCTGGAAAAACCCAGCGATGTGGAGCGTGGCCAGTGGTACTTCCAGCGCTATGTCCAACACCTGCCCACCGCCGGTGAGATCGTGCTGTTCGACCGCAGCTGGTACAACCGCGCCGGGGTCGAGAAGGTGATGGGCTTTTGCTCGGATGCCGAGTACAAGGAATTCATGCGCCAGGCGCCCGAGTTCGAGCGCAACCTGGTGCGCTCGGGCGTGCACCTGATCAAGTTCTGGTTCTCGGTGAGCCGTGACGAGCAACGCCGCCGCTTCAAGGAGCGCGAGACCCACCCGCTCAAGCAGTGGAAGCTCTCCCCGGTGGACCTGGCCTCGCTCGGCAAGTGGGACGACTACACCCGCGCCAAGGAGGCCATGTTCTTCCACACCGACACGGCCGATGCACCCTGGACCGTGATCAAGAGCGATTGCAAGAAGCGCGCGCGCCTCAACGCCATGCGCTACGTGCTGCACAAGCTGCCCTACACCAACAAGGACATGAGCCATGTGCCCATGCCTGATCCGCTGCTGGTGGGACGCGCGAACGTGGTCTACGAAGAGGGCGAGCACGACAGCAACTCGCCCGACAAGGCCTGAGGCCGGCCCATCCGTCCAGCCCGGCTCAGTCGAAGATCTCACTGAGCCAGGACTTGGGCTTGCGGTAGCCCTGGCGCTTGCCAAAGTCGGAATCGTCGAAATCGCGGTGATACGGCGGACGCTGAGGCGCCTGGGGGGGTGCCGGCTGGGGCGCCGGGGCCGCAGGCTGGGAGGCATAGGACGCCTGGGGAGCCGGGGCTGCGGACACCTGGGCGCTGCGCTCGATCAGCTTGTCGAGCTCACCGCGGTCGAGCCACACGCCGCGGCACTGCGGGCAGTAGTCGATCTCCACACCCTGCCGCTCCGACATGACCAGGGTGACATCGTGACAATGGGGGCATTTCATCGGGAACTCCTCGGCAACACGCAACACGGGCTCAACGATAGCGCCCCACACATATCGTGAAAATCAGAAAAATCCAGGCGCATGATGCGAAGGATTCGATATGTCGACCCCGACTTAGAATTTCAACGACCTCACAGACGAAGCACACACATGAACAAGGTCTACGCCTGCATTGACGGCCGCGCCAACACCACCGCCGTGATCGATGCAGCAGCCTGGGCAGCCCTGCGCCTGTCCTGCCCCCTGATGCTGGCCCATGTGGTCGAACCCCAGGTGGGTCTGGCCACTGGCCTGGATGCCAACGCCGCCATCGGCCTGGGCGCCCCCGACGTGCTGCTGCAGCAACTCAGCGAACTCGATGCACAACGCACCCAACTGGCTCAGGAGGCCGGCCGTCGCATGGTCAGCGCGGTACAGGCGCGCGCCGCCGAAGCCGGCCTGAGCCAGGTAGAGAGCGTCGTGCGCACCGATGAGCTGAGCGAAGCCACTCAGGCCTGGCAAAACGACGCCCGCGTCTTCGTGCTGGGCCAGAACCGCGACACCGCACCGCGTGGACGTCGCCACCTGGATCACCACATCGAGCGCGTGGTGCGCAGCGTCAGCCGCACGGTGCTGGTCGTGCCTGTAGACACCTTCACGGCCCCCGATCAGATTGTGGTGGCCTACGACGGCAGCCCGACCGCGCAACGCGTGGTGGAGCGCCTGGCGGCCAGTCCCATCCTCACCGGCCTGCCGGTGACCCTGCTGATGGTGGCACACGACACGCCGGACAACCGTGCCACCTTGCTGACCGCCCGCCAGAAGCTGGAGGCCGAAGGCCGCCACGTCGAAACCCTGCTGTCGCCGGGCACGCCGGAAACCGAGATCCTCAACCTGCTGGGCCAGCGCCCGCGCAGCCTGCTGGCCATGGGCGCCTACGGACACTCGCGCATCCGCGAGTTCATCGTCGGCAGCACGACCACCACCTTGCTGCGCCTGAGCCCGGTGCCCGTGATGGTGCTGCGATGAGCGGCACCTCGGTCCTGAAGTCCGCGCTGTTTGTCGACTTTGACAATGTGTACTCCGGGCTGCGGCGCCTGGATGTGGCCTATGCCGAGGCCTTCGCCAGCGACCCGCTGCGTTGGCTGAACTGGGTCACGACCCAACTGGCCATGCCGCTGGCACCCGAGGCCCCGGTGCAACGGCGCATCCTGGTGCGGCGCTGCTATCTCAACCCGGTGATGTACCAGCGCTTTCGCTTTGGTTTCAGCAAGGCGGGTTTCGAGATCACCGACTGCCCGCCCATGACTTCCGCCGGCAAGACCAGCACGGACATCCACATGGTGCTGGACATGGTGGATGTGCTGCAAAGCCCCACGCATTACGACGAGTTCATCGTCTTCTCGGCCGATGCCGATTTCACGCCTGTGCTGCGCAAGCTGCGGCGCGACGATCGCCGCACCACCATCTTCGCGGCGGGTGCCACCTCGGCGTCGTACGACGCCTCGTCGGACCTCATCATCGACCCCGACGCCTTCGTCAGCGAGGCCCTGGGCTTTGGCGATGAGGAGATGACGCCGACCGCCCCGCCGGACTTCGAGAGCCTGTTGTCTCAGGCCGAAGCCCTGATCTGGTCGGTGATGGACAAGTCGTCCGAGCCCATCATGCTGCCAGCGCTCACGCGCATCCTGGCCACGCAGGTGCCGGGCCTGACCGACTCGCGCTGGGCTGGCCGCGGCACCTTCACCGGCTTCCTGCGCGACCTGACGCTGGACCCGCTGCGCATCGACCGCGAGAACAACTGGCTGTATGACCCGCGCCGCCTGCGCGGTGCCGGCGCCACCGAAACACCTCGCAACGGACGGGTGGACGCGCCGCCGAGCGCCCCCGCGGCCACAGCCTCGTCCGACACGCGCGCGCAGATCGAGCGCCTGCTTGTCGAGGCGGTGGCCAGTTCGGCCCGGCCCGTGGCGGTGGCCCGACTGGCGCATCTGGTGCGCCAGCACATCCCCGGCATCGACACCGACTGGCTGGGCCACGGCACCTTCAAGCGCCTGCTGGAAACGCTGCACCCGCCGGGCGTCGAGATCTCGTGGTCGCACCTGGGGGGGCATGCCCTCGACCTGCAGCGCCACAGCACCGATTTCCTCAGCCAGTCGGCCGCCACGGCGGGCGACCTGCCCTCGCGTGACCCGCGCTGGCCGCAGGTGGCGCCCATGCTGCAGGTGGCCAACCTGCCGGCCATGCCGGGCTACAAGTACCGCGCCGTGCTGCAGGCCCTGTCGACCGCGCTGGCCGAGGGGCCCTATGCCCTGGCACACACCAGCAAGCGCATCCACGAGCTGTGCCTGGATGCACACGTGAGCGTGAGCCGCCCCGACATCCATGCGCTGCTGCGGGCGCTGCTCTTCAACGGCTTCGACCCGACCACGTCGGCCACCTCGTTTGACGACCTCGTGGCCACCACCTGCGGGGTGGCGCTGGCCGCATGCGAGCGCGAGGGCATGACCATCAGCGACGCCGACCGGGCCGCCCTGCTGGGCTGGGTGGTGAGCGAGCAAAACGCGCCCTGACGGCGCGACACCAGAGGAGACGCACCATGTTTGAGTCGGCCGCCATCGGGCACAAGATCAGCAAGGACGTGTACAAGGCCGAGGTGCCCGCCTTGCGCGCCGCCTTGCTCGACGCACAGATCGAGCTGTTCGAGCGCAAGAAGATGCCCGTGCTGGTGCTGATCAGCGGGCAGGATGGCGCGGGCAAGGGCGAGACCATCAACCTGCTCTACGAGTGGATGGACCCGCGCTTTCTGTCCACGCTGGCCTTTGCCGACCCCACCGACGAAGAACGCGAGCGCCCGCACATGTGGCGCTACTGGCGCTCGCTGCCCCCGAAGGGCCGCATCGGCATCTTTGCCGGCTCCTGGTATTCCGACCCGATCCGCGAGCGCCTGCTGGGCCACATGTCGCTCAAGGAGCTGGACGCGCGCGCCGACCAGATCAACCGCTTCGAGGCCATGCTGGTCAACGAAGGCGCGCTGGTGCTGAAGTTCTGGTTCCACCTGACCAAGGATGCGCAGCGCAAGCGCCTGAAATCGCTGGCCAGCGCCCCCCGCACCGCCTGGCGCGTGACGCAATGGAACTGGGACCGCCTCAAGACCTTTGACAAGCTGCAAGAGGCCGCGGGCCACATGCTGCGCATGACCAACACGCCGCAGGCGCCGTGGGTGGTGCTGGACGGCAGCGACGACCGCTACCGCCACCTGACGGTCGGCAAGGTGATGCTGGACGCGATCCGTGCGCGCCTGGCCAGCCCGGAGCCCGCCCGCCCGCCGGTGGCCCCGATGGTGCGCGTGGACACCGACGGTCGCAATGTGCTGACCGAGCTGGACCTGACGCTCAAGATGGAGGAGCGCCAGTACGAGAGCGAGCTGTCGCGCTGGCAGGCGCGCCTGTTCGAGCTGATGCGCGATCCGCGCTTCAAGGACCGGGCGCTGGTGTGCGCCTTCGAAGGGGCCGATGCGGCCGGCAAGGGAGGCGCGATCCGGCGTATCTCCGCAGCGCTGGATGCGAGGCAGTACCAGATCGTGCCGGTGGCCGCCCCCAATGAGGCCGAGAAGGCGCAGCCTTATCTGTGGCGCTTCTGGCACCACCTGCCGCGCCGCGGGCACCTGACGATCTTCGACCGCACCTGGTATGGCCGCGTGCTGGTGGAGCGCGTGGAAGGTTTTTGCAGCGAGAGCGACTGGCTGCGCGCCTACAGCGAGATCAATGACTTCGAGCACGAGCTCAGTGCCGCGGGCATCATCGTCATCAAGTTCTGGCTGCAGACCAGCCGCGACGAGCAGCTGCGGCGCTTCGAGGAGCGGGCCAAGGTGCCGTTCAAACGCTTCAAGATCACCGAAGAGGACTGGCGCAACCGCGACAAGTGGGATGCCTATCAACAGGCGGTGTGCGACATGGTCGAGCGCACCAGTACCGGCGAAGCCCCGTGGACGCTGGTCGAGTCGGATGACAAGCGCTATGCGCGGGTCAAGGTGCTGCGCACCGTGTGCGAACGGCTGGAGGCCGAACTGGCGCGCGGGCTGCCCGATGGCGTACATGCCGGTGCCTGGGACCGCATTCTGAGCCCCGAGACCGCTCCGGCGCGGCCCGGCAAGAGCCAAGCCAAGCGCAAGAGTAAGGGTCAGGGCAAGCACAAGGCCCGCAAGGCCGGGCAGTCCAAAAAGGACTGATCAGGAGGCGGTCGTGGGCGGCGCCCCGTCGCTGGCCACCCGCCCATCCACCAGTTCGATCACGCGGTCACAACGCGCGGCCAGGCGCGGGTCGTGCGTGACGACGAGGAAGGTGGTGGCGACCTGCTCGTGGATGCGCCGCATCAGCGCGAACACTTCGCTAGAAGAAGCCGTGTCGAGGTTGCCGGTGGGCTCGTCGGCGAGCACCAGCTTGGGCTCGAGCATGAGCGCACGCGCCATGGCCACGCGTTGCTGCATGCCGCCGGACAAGGCCCCCGGCACGCGGTCCATCGCATACGCCAGGCCCACTGCGTCGAGCAGGCTGCGCGCGCGTTCACGCTGGCGCGGCCCGATGCGACCGTCGCGGGCCAGCACGGGCATCAGCACGTTTTCCAGCGCGGTGAAGGCGGGCAACAGGTGGTGGAACTGAAAGACAAAACCCAGGGTGTCGCGGCGCAGGCGGGTCAGCGCCTCGTCATCGAGTTCGGCCACCGACTGGCCATCGAGCACATAGCGGCCGCTGGTGGCGGGCTCCAGCAGGCCGAGGATGTTGAGCAAGGTGCTCTTGCCCGAGCCGGAAGGGCCGATCAGCGCGGCGAACTCGCCGGTGGCCAGGTGCAGGTTCAGGCCGTGCAGCACCTCGGTTTCGTTGGGTTGGCCCACGTTGTAGCGCTTGCGCAGGTCGGTGAGCAGCACCAGGTCGCGGCCAGCCCGTGATGCCGAGGTCGGCGCGGCAGCAGACAGCCCGGATGAGGCCGGTGATGAGGATGATGCCGTCGATGCGGGCATGACAGATTGGGGGAGGAGGGGCTGGCTCATGTCGTGCGCCTCACATCCGGATGGCCTGCGCTGGATCCATGTGCGCGGCCCGACGCGCTGGCGCGACGGCGGCCAGCACACCCGCCACGCTGGTGATCAGCACGATCTGCAGGGCCATTGCGGGCGGCAAGGTGATCGAAAAGAGCGGCAGGCCGTCCGAGCCCTTGACGAAGGCCGTGAAGCCCGCGATCAGGCCCGCGGCCAGCAAGACGCCCAGCAAAGAACCGAGCGTGGCCACCAGCACGCCTTGCAGCAGGAACACCCGCAGGATCTGACCACGGGTGGTGCCCATGGCGCGCAAGATGCCGATTTCGCGCTGCTTTTGCACCACCGACACCACCAGTACGCTGGCGATGCCCAGCACCACCACCAGCATCACCACGGTGCGGATCACGGCGGTGCTGACGCTCTGCGCACGCAGGGCCGACACCAACTGGGCGTTGGCTTCTTGCCAGCTTTCGACCTTGTTGGGCAATTCGCGGGCCAGCACCTTGGCCAGGTCCTGCGCGGTCCAGACGTCGTCCAGGCGCAGGTCGATCTGGGTCACACCGCCGGGCAGGTTCAGCAGGGTCTGGGCCGAGCGCAGGGGCACGAGCACCATGCGGCGGTTGAGGTCCTTGATGCCCAGGTCGACCAGCCCCGTCAGGCGCACGGTGTCGCGGCGCTCGTTGATGACCACGGTGATGCGGTCACCCACGCGCACGCCCAGGTCCTCCGCCAGGGTCTGGCCGATGATGGCCTCGCCGGGCGACAGGGTCAGGGTGCCGGCCACCAGCTTGCTGCGCAGGTTGACGATGCGGTCGTAGCGGCTGAGCTCGACGCCGGACAGGGCGATGGCGCGGGTGGCCTCGCCGCGCTGAGCCAGAGCGGCGCCCGAGGTCATCGGAGACACGGCTGACACGCCGGGGCGCTGCGCCAGCAAGGTGGCGATGGCCTGCCAGTTGGTGATGGTCTGCAGGCGCTGGGCGCGCGCCTGGGTGTCGCTCCAGCGCAGTGCATTGGGCTGCGCTGACAGGGCCGGGGTGACGCGCTCGTCGAGCGGGGAGACGCTGATGTGGGCCTGGGCGCCCAGGGTCTTTTCCAGCGTGTTGCGCTGCAGACCGGTGATGAGGGCCGAGATGTAGGCGACCACGGCCACGCCGGCGGCGACGCCCACGATGATGAGCAGGCTCTGGAAACGCCCCTCGGTGAGGAAGCGCACGGCCACCCGCCATTCGAAGCCCAGCGCGGAGAGGGTCGGAAGGCGCACGGCGAGGCCCGTTTCAGCGGCTGAAAGTTTGCGAGATGCCGCCCTCGGCGCGGTCGCGCGAGACGCCCCCTTGCGCTGGGGTCGGAGCAGCCCGTTGTGTGGCTTGTTGCGCGGCGTTCTGTTTCGCCGACTCGGCCGGTGTGAGCGCACGCACGCGAGTGCCCGGTACCACGGTCGGGTCAAGCAGCACCTGCTCGCCTGCGCGCAAGCCGCTGCGCACCGCGACCTGGTCCAGCGTGCGCAGGCCCAGCGTCACCTCGCGCACCTGCGCACGGCCGTCAGCCAGCACCAGCACGCTGGCGCGGCCATCGCTGGCACGGGTCTGGGCGCTGTCGGCTGCGTCGCGCACCGCCTGCAAAGGCAGCGCCAGCACGGCGGCTTCGCGGGCAGTGACGACCTCGATGGACAGGGTCATGTCTTCGCGCAAGAAGGCGGGGCGCTCGCCTTGCAAGCGCAGCGTCACTTCGACCGCGCCGCTTTGGGCGTTGACGGCCGGGGCCAGCCGGTCGACCACGGCCTCGAAAGGCTGGGCCGGGTAGGCGTCGGCCAACACGGCAGCACGCTGGCCGACCTGCAACTGGCCGAGGTAGCGTTCATCGACCTGGGCCACCAGCTCGGTGGGACCATCGACCGACAGGGTCAGCAGGCTCTTGCCGGCCTGCACGATCTGGCCGGGCTCGACGCTGCGCACCAGCACCCGGCCAGGCCCCGGGGCGCGCACGGTGGCCTGGTCCAGCTTGGCACGCGCCACCTCGACCGCCGCCTTGGCCGCCGCCAGCTGAGCCTGGCTGACGGCGCGCTCGGCGCCTTGCGGACGGTTGGCCTGCACCTGCACGCGGGCGGCCTCGCGCTGGGCACGGGCCACGGCCACGCTGCGCTGGGCTTCGTCCATGCGGGCCTGGCTGTAGAACTGCTGGGCGACCAGCTCGCGGGTGCGGGCCAGATCACGCTCGGCCTGCAGCACGGTGGCTTCAGCCTGCGCCAAGGTGGCTTCGGCGCTCGGCAAGGCCAGGGCCTGCACACTGCCCAGTCGCGCCTGGGCCTGTTGCGCGCTGGCCTGGGCCTGCAGCCAGGCGGCGCGCCATTCGTCGGATTCCAGCTCGATCAGGGCATCGCCCTCGGCGACCACGTCACCCTCGCGCACGCGCACCTGCTGCACGCGGCCGGTGACGGTCACGCCCACGTCGACCCGCGCCGGGGTCTTGACCCGCCCCGTGAACTGCAGCGTTCGCACCAGGGGTTGAGAGACCACCGTGAGCACGGCGACGGGCTGAGCTCGGGTCCATAACCAGGCCGCGATCACCCCAAGCAGCACCACGGCGGCGATCAACCACCAGCGAGGTCGGGTCCACCAGGAGGAAGACGATGCGGTCATGACAAAGCGGTCAAGGGGGTGAGTCGGGGATGACAGGGGCCGAACTCAAAGTGTGCCCGAAATCACAGCCATGCCCGCCGCGTCAAAACGGCGGCAAACCGGCGTCGGTCGACACGGCATCGCCGGCGCCCGCTGGGGTCGCCTGGGCGGCGTGCCAGCGTGCCTGCCAGCGGGCGTTCTCGGCACGCAGGGTGGCCACCGTCTGCAGCAGGCGAGCAATGGTGGCGTCCGGAGTCTCGCCGGGACGGGGGCCGTCATCCGCCGCGCCCTGACCCTGTGCCGTGTCGGCATCGGCGGCGACGCCCTCGTCCGATTGCGGCGCGCGGGCCACGCGGGCCGCCGCCCGGGCTTCGCGCACCTGGCGGGCAGCCTGCTGCAGCTCCTTCTTGCCCCCGGCCACGGCGGCGACCTGCTGCTCGACCGGCAGCGAGGCCACGGTGGCCGCGGCGTTGATCGAGATGGTGCCGGCCTTGACGGCTTCGACCAGCTCGGGCGCAGCGGCCTTCTGGATCTTTTCGATCTGGGCGACGGTGGTGCTGCTCAGGCGGGCCACGCGGGCGAGTTCTTCGCGACTGGGCACGGCCACCTTGGGTGCGTCAGCGTCGCTGCCCTCAGCCGCTTCGCGCTCGGCCTGCGCTGCGGCGGCTTCGGCCTGGGCCGCGGCCAGGCCCGCCTGCACGGCCTGGGTGCGTGCGCTCAGGATCTCCTTCTTGCGCAGCGCCAGCACGCCGCGCTGGAAGTCGGACACGCTGCGTCGGCCCAGGTGCTGGTCGATCATCCACAGGTGCACGTCTTCCATGCAGGTGAAACGCGGGTTCTGCACGGTCTGGAAGGGGATGCTGTGTTTCTGGCAGATGCCATAGCGGTTGTGCCCGTCCACCAGCACCTCGCCCCACAGCACGAGGGCATCGCGGCAGCCCTCGGCCAGGATGCTGCGCTCCAGCGAGGCGTGCTCTTCCGGGGTCAGCGGATCGATGTAGGCGCGCAGTTCCTCGAGGACGGTGATGTTCATGGTGGGCAGATAGGCAGGTAGGGGCGGTGCGCGCCCGGAAGGCAGGCTCTCGGCGTGGCCAGAGGGGCCGCAACCGAAGGGGCGCCATTGTAGTGAGGCCCCAGTGGCGGGGCGCAGGGCGAGTACCGCCGGTTCACCCCAGGGTCGAAATCACCCCAGATCGAACTGCGCGCGCAGGGCGTCGCAAAAGGCCGGCGTGCCGCTGAGCGAGAGGCTCACGGTGTGACGCGGCGTGCCGGGGGGCTGGGGCTCGACCGTGATGCGGCCGGTGCGCTCGTCAAAGCACAGGGACTCGGCAGCGGTGAACTCGCGCTGGCCCTGCAGGTCGTAGTCCCACTCGAAGCCTTCGGCCACGGGGCCGTGCCCGTCGGGGAAGGTGCGAAAGGCCCAGGCCAGCACCTCGGCGACCTCGGCGTGCACGGCGGCCACCTGCGAGGGGCTCACCGAGGCCAGGGTTTCGAAGGTGCCGATGCCCTCGGCGTCTTCGCTGTAGTCAAATTCCAGGTAGTTCAGCGTCATGCGCGCCGAGCTTACGCCGAATTCCTACGCGGCGTTCGCCCGGGTGGCCTGTTCGGCATACCAACCCAGACAGCCGGGGTTGGCCATCGCCTCGGGGTTCACCACCTTGCGGATGTCGTGCCCCAGGAAGAGCTTCTTGATCGGCACCTCCTGCTTCTTGCCCGACAGGGTGCGTGGGATCTCGGGCGCCTGCCACAGGTCGTCGGGGATGAAGCGCGGCGACAGCGTGGTCTTGATGGCCTCGTGGATGCGCGCGCGCAAGGCCTCGTCCAGCCTCAAGCCCTCGCGCAGCACCACGAACAGGATCATGCGCGAGGGCCGCCCCAGGTACTCCAGGTCGATCACCATGGCATCGAGCACCTCGGGCAGGGCCTCGACGGCGGCGTAGATCTCGCTGGTGCCCATGCGCAGGCCATGGCGGTTGATGGTGGCGTCGCTGCGGCCGTAGATGACACAGCTGCCATCCGGATGGATGCGCACCCAGTCGCCATGGCGCCAGATGCCGGGGTAGACATCGAAATAGCTCGACAGGTAGCGGGCGTTGCCCGTGTCGCCCCACAGGTAGAGCGGCATGGACGGCAGCGGCCGCGTGCAAACCAGCTCGCCCACCTCGTCAATGACGGGCTCGCCGGCCTCGTTCCAGGCTTCGACCGCGCTGCCGAGCTGGCGGCAGGCCAGGCGCCCCGGTTGTTGCGGCAGCTCGCGGTGGCTGCCGATGAATACGCCGCAGAAGTCGGTGCCACCCGAGATGTTGTTCCACCAGATGTCGGGCGTGCCCAGGCGCGCAAACTGCGCCGTGCCCCAGCGCTGCACGTCTTCGGACAAGGGCGAGCCGGTAGAGCCCAACGCGCGGATGCGCGAGAGGTCGCCACAGCTCGACAGGTCCACGCCGGCCTTCATGCAGCCGGCATAGAAGGCCGCGCCCGCGCCGAAGTAGGTGACGCGGTGACGGGCGGCAAAGCGCCACAGCACGGACCAGTCGGGCGCCTCTTTCGAGCCAGCGGGGCTGCCGTCGTACAGGCAGATGGTGGCGCCATCGAGCAGACCGCTGACCTGGCTGTTCCACATCACCCAGCCGGTGGTGCTGTACCAGTGAAAGCGCTCGCCCAGGCTGTTGGGCGCGTAGCTGCAGCCCACATCGCCCAGCTTGCGCGAAGCCGCGCTCACCATCACGATGCCACCGTGGCCGTGCACCAGGGCCTTAGGCAGGCCGGTGGTGCCGCTGGAGTAGACGATCCAAAGCGGGTGGTCGAACGGCAGCCACTCGGGCTCGAAGGCGGCGGTGGCCGCGTCGTCGCGGGCAATCGCCTGCGCGAACTCGCGCTCGGCCGCCACGCGGTGGGTGGCGTGCGGGCTGCGCAGCACGATGAGGTGCTCGACCGTGGGCAGGTCGGCGCGCAGGGCCTCGACCACGGCGCCACGGTCCAGCGCCTTGCCAGCGTAGTGGATGCCATCGACGGCGATCAGCACGCGCGGCGTGATCTGCGCAAAGCGGTCGGCCACGGCCTGGGTGCCCATGTCGGGGGCGCACACGCTCCAGATGGCGCCGACGCTGGCGCAGGCAAGGAAGGCCACCACGGTCTCGGGCGTGTTGGGCAGGTAGGCGGCCACGCGGTCGCCGCGCTGTACGCCCAGCTCGCGCAAGGTCAGCGCCAGCGAAGCCACCTGGCGCCGCAGCTCGGGCCAGCTCAGCTCGCGCACCTCACCCAGTTCGTTTTCGCTGACGATGGCCGGAAAACCGGCGGCATGGGCCGGCGTCACATGGCTGAGCACGCGCTGGGCGTAGTTGACCTGGGCGCCTTCGAACCAGCGTGCGCCCGGCATGCGGGCGTCGGCCAGCGCGGCCGTGTGCGGCGTGGGCGAGACCATGCCGTCGTAGTCCCACAGGCTCTGCCAGAAGGCCTCCTGGTCGGTGACGGACCAGCGCCACAGTGCGTCGTACGAATCGAAGTACAGACCGCGTTCGGCGGCCAGCCAGTTCTGGTAAAGCCGGATCTGGGGAACGTAGGGAGGCGTCATGGGCGAGCATCCAAAGGAGGGGATCGTCGCAATTTAGCCCCGTCCGCATGGCCGCGCCATGCTGGATAAGCCTGAGTTCGCCACACCCACTGTCCGAAAGCCCCCAAAGTTCACCCCCACGCGCCGGCACCCGGGTCACAATGCCAGGACGTTCACCCACCACGACATGAAGTTTTCGACCCCTCATCTCCGCCTGGTTCTGGAAGTCACGCTCGCCGCCGCGCTGATCGAGCTCCTGATCATGCGTGTGGTGCCTTTGAGCCTGCCAGGCATCAGCGGCTGGAGCGAGGCGGTGGCCGATGCCGTGCTGCTGATGCTGCTCCTGGGCCCGATCGCCTGGTGGCGCAGCGTGCGGGCCTTCCAGCGTCATGCCCGCCAGGGCAGGCATCCGACCCTGGCGATCGACGCCGCGGGCAGCCTGGGCCTGAGCATGCTCGTGCTGGTCACCGGCATGTTGCTGAGCCTGTGGGCGGGTCAGCGGGTCGGCGCCACCATCGAGAACCAGGCCCGTGAGCGCTTTGACCGACTCTCACTGCGCCTGGAGCAGAGCATCCGACAGCGCTTTGCCATGCCGCTGTTCGGCCTGCGCGGGGCCCACGGCACCCACAATGCCAGCGATACGCTCGACCGTGCAGCGTTTCGCAACTATGTCCATGCGATCAACATCGACCAGCAGTTCCCGGGCGTGCGGGGATTTGGCTACATCGTCAAGGTCGATCGACAGGAGCTGAGCGCGTTCGAGCAAATCGAACGGGCCGACCATGCGGAGTCGTTCTCGGTCAGCACCCAGGGTGACGCGCCCGATCTGTATGTGATCAAGATGCTCGAGCCGACGGCTGGCAATGAGGCGGCCCTCGGGCTGGACGTGGGTGCCGAGCCGGTGCGACGGGCCGGGGTCCTGAGCGCCATTGACACGGGGCAACCCACGCTGACCGGGCCGATCACCCTCAAGCAGGATGAGCGCCAGCGCCCCGGCGTGCTGTACCTGCTGGCGCTCTACCAGGGCGCGGTCCCGCCCCAGGACGTGGCACAGCGTCGCACCAGCCTGGTGGGCATCTACTACGCCCCCATCGTGATCGACGAGCTGATGCAGGGCCTGTTCGACACCAGCGACCGGCAACTCAACATCAGCCTGAGCGACGAGACCGGTGCTGACCCGGTCGAGATGTTCCGTGCCGATGGCGACGAGGCGGGTGAGTATGGCCAGCGATTGACCGCACAGCGCACACTGGCCATCGCCGGACGGCAATATGTGCTGCGCACCCAGGCCAACGCCGCGTTCGAGCAGCGCGTGGACCGCAGCACCCCGAGCTGGATCGTGCTGGGCGGCTCCCTGCTGAGCGCCTTGCTGGCCCTGGCCACCTGGATGCTGGCCAGCGCGCGGGCCCGTACGGAGGCGCACGCGGCCAGCCTCACGACCGATCTGGAGCGGCTCGCCGAGGTGGCCCGCCGCACCTCCAATGCGGTGATGATCACCGACCCCGACATGCGGGTCAGCTGGGTCAACGAGGGCTTCACGCGCCTGTACGGCTACAGCTTTGACGAGGCCAAAGGCCAGCTGGTGCGCTCGCTCGTCGGCACCCCGGCCTGCCCCGCCGACCGGCTGGCCCAGCTCGATGCCAGCTTGGCGCGGGGCGAAGGCTGTCGCGTCGAATTGCTCAACCGCGACAAGGATGGTCAGACCTTCTGGATCGACACCGAGATCCAGCCGCGCCACAACGCGCAGGGCGAGTTGCTGGGCTACATCGAGATCACCCAGAACATCTCGGACCTGAAGGAAGCGACCCGACGCCTGGAGGCCGCGCAGCGCGAAACCGATGCCTTGCTGCGCACGCTCAATGCACACGCCGTCATCTCGGTCGCTGACCGCGCGGGCCGCATCGTCGAGGTCAACGACGCCTTCTGTGCACTCAGCGGTTACAGCCGGGACGAGCTGATCGGACGCAGTCACCGCATCACCAACTCCGGGACGCATGACCGCGCTTTCTGGGCGCACCTGTGGAACACCGTGCTGGCCGGCCGCCCCTGGCAAGGTGAGGTCTGCAACCGCGCCAAGGACGGCTCGCTGTACTGGGTGGACAGCGTGATCGCCCCCTTCCTGGATGCCGAGGGTCGCGTCGAGCGCTTCATCGTCATCCGCCACGACGTGACGCTGCGCAAGCTGACCGAGCAGCAACTGCGCGAAACCAGCACCTTGCTGACCAATGTGCTCAATGCGGCGTCCGGCACCGCGGTGATCGCCACGGATGCCGACCTGGTGATCCGCGTGTTCAACACCGGGGCCGAACGCCTGCTGGGCTACCGCGCCAGCGAGATCGTGGGCCACGCCACCCCCTTGCGCTTCCACGAGCCGGCGCGCATCAACGCTCGCAAGGAGGCCCTGCGAGCGCAACTGGGACTGGGTGACGCCGACCCCTCGCCCGTGCAGATGCTGATCGAGCCCAGCTGGCTGGGCCAGGTGCGTCAGGTCAACTACGTCCGCCAGGATGGCAGCCGGGTGCCGGTGTCGATCGTGGTCACCGAGATGCGCTCCGAACAGGGCGAGGTCAGCGGCTACCTGGGCATCGTTCAGGACCGCACCCAGAGCCTGGAGTACGAGACCTCGCTGCAACAGGCCAAGCTGGTCGCCGAGCAGGCCAGCGCGGCCAAGGGGCAGTTCCTGGCCAACATGAGCCACGAGATCCGCACCCCCATGAACGCCATCCTGGGGATGCTGCGCCTGCTGGACAAGACCGCGCTGGACGCGCAGCAGCGCGACTACGCCAGCAAGGCCGAGCGGGCCGCGCAGTCGCTGCTGGGTTTGCTCAACGACATCCTGGACTTCTCCAAGATCGAAGCTGGCAAGATGAGCCTGCACCCCCGCGCCTTCTCGGTGGGCCGCCTGCTAGGTGACCTGCACGTGATCCTGTCGGCCAACCTGGGTGACAAGCCCGTGGCGCTGAACTTCACCCTTGATCCCCAGCTGCCCGAGTACCTGGTCGGCGACGACATGCGACTGCTGCAGGTGCTGATCAACCTGGGCGGCAACGCCATCAAGTTCACCCACCAAGGCGAAGTGGACGTGGCGCTGACGGTGCTGTCACACGACGACGAACAGGTGCGCCTGCGCGTCGCAGTGCGCGACACCGGGATCGGCATGAGTGCCCAGGCGCTCGCGCGCATCTTCGAGGGCTTCTCGCAGGCCGAAGGCTCGACCACCCGCAAATACGGTGGCACCGGCCTGGGCCTGTCCATCAGCCGCCGCCTGGTCACGCTGATGGGCAGCGAGATCCGGGTGCGCAGCGAACCCGGCCAGGGCAGCACCTTCTGGTTCGACCTCACGCTGCGCGAACCCAATGTCGACGACGCCGATCCCAGCGCCCCCATGCCCCTGGAGGCCTTGCCCCCCACGCAGCGCCTGGCGGGCTGGCGCCTGCTGCTGGTGGAAGACAACCCCAACAACCGCCAGGTGGCCAGCGAGTTGCTGGAAGGCGAAGGTGCCGAGGTCAGCATGGCCCACAACGGCGCCGAGGGTGTGCAGGCGGTGCTCAATGGCCCGGACCTGATTGATGCGGTGCTGATGGACGTGCAGATGCCCGTGATGGATGGGCTGGCGGCCACGCGGGCGCTGCGCGAGGCCCTGGGCGAGGCCGCGCCCCCCGTCATCGCCATGACCGCCAACGCCCTGCCCGCCGATCTGGCCGCGTGCCAGGAGGCGGGCATGGTGGCCCATGTCGGAAAGCCTTTCGACCTGACGCACCTGATCGAGACCGTGCTGGCCCACGGGCGGCGCGGGCCTGCCCCAGTCGCCGGCAGCACATCCCTGACGCCGCCTGGGCAGACCCCGACACCCACCTTGCCAGTGCCCGCCCAGGTGACGGCGCAAGCCCAGGGCGTGGCCCTGGAGGCCGCCCTGGGCCGGCTGGGCCATCGCCAGGACGTCTACCGGCGCCTGCTTGCCCGCTTCTGCGAAGAGTTGCCCGGCGCGGCCGAACAGGCCCGCCAGGACTGGGCCCAAGGCGACGCGCCCGCCCTGCGGGCCTGGTTGCACAGCTTCAAGGGCCTGTCCGGCACCCTCGGGCTGCAGGCGCTGCAAGCGCAGGCGAGCGCCGCCGAGCAGGCCTGCCCCCTTGAAGCGCCAAGCGGCCCGCTGCCCGACTGGCTCGCGACGCTGCTGCATGCCATGGACGAGGCCCACACCGGCCTGCCGACCCTGCTGGCCGCGCTGACCCCGCCCGCCCAGGCCACCCGCGGCGCGGCCCCACCCCTCGACCGCACTCTGTTGCACACGCAGGTGCAGGAGCTGATTAAACTGCTGCAACACTCGGACATGACCGCGCTCGACTGCCACGCCCGCCTGCAGGCCGCTCACGCCCCGGCCCTGGGCGAGGCATTGACGCCCCTCAACGACGCGTTGGCCCACCTGGACTTTGCCCGTGCCATCGAACACAGTCAGCATCTGCTGACGAACTGGCCCCTGGAGTGACACGGATGCTGCCTGTCGATGCCGCCCTAGCAGATCTGCTCAAAGAGCCCGAGCGCAAGCCCCGGCTGCTGGTGGTCGATGACCAGCCCACCAACATCCAGGTGCTCTACCGCGTCTTCGCCGACGACTACCAGGTCTTCATGGCCACCTCGGGCACGCAGGCCTTGCAGACGGCGCGACAGGAAAGCCCCGACGTCATCCTGCTCGACGTGATGATGCCGGACCTGGACGGCTACGAGGTCTGCCGCCAGCTCAAGCAGGACAGCGCCACCCGCGACATCCCGGTGCTCTTCGTCACGGCCCACCACGAAGCCCAGGAAGAGACCCGCGGCCTGGACGCCGGGGCCGTGGACTTCATCACCAAGCCCATCAACCCGGCGGTGGTGCGCGCGCGGGTGCGCACCCACCTGACCCTCAAGCGCCAGACCGACCTGCTCAAGCGCCTGGTCTTCATCGACGCGCTCACCCACGTCTTCAACCGCCGCTACTTCGATGAGCGGCTGAGCGACGAGTGGGGCCGGGCGCAGCGCACGGGCAAGCCCCTGAGCCTGATCCTGATCGATGTGGACTTTTTCAAGCAGTACAACGACGTGCACGGGCACCAGCGTGGCGACGAGGCCCTGCGCCAGGTCGCCCACGCCCTGACCGCGACGGCCCTGCGCCCCGGCGATGTGGTGTGCCGCTACGGCGGCGAAGAGTTCGCCTGCCTGCTGCCCGACACCGACCTGGACGGCGCCTGGCAGGTGGCCCAGCGCATGAAGCTGGCCGTGCGCGAGCTGGCCATCGCTCACCCTGCCTCAACCGTGGCCGAGGTCCTGACCATCAGCGCGGGCCTGGCCGTGCGTACACCCAGCTCCCGCGAGGATGCGGCCGCCCTGCTGGCCCTGGCCGATGCCCAGCTCTACCGCGCCAAGGCCGAGGGCCGGGCGCGGGCCTGCCACGCGGTACTGGGCTGAGTCCAGGCCTCGCTCATGCCGCGCGACGCGCCTGCTCGAGCATGAAGTCGATGAAGGTGGATGCCGCCCGGGTGTGGTGCCGGTTGGGCATGTAGAGCATGTACATCTTGGTGCCGAAGATGCTGAGCTTCCAGTTGTCGAGGGCGGTGACCATCTCGCCGCGCTCGACCAAGTCCTGCACCACGTAGTCGGGCACCAGGCCCACGCCCAGGCCGGCCACGATGGCCTCGCGCAGGAACAGGAAGTTTTCGCTGGTGAGGGTGGGCGCGAGTTGCACCTCGTGGCGCTCGCCTTCCAGGTAGGCGGCCAGGCGCAGCTGCCGCCCCACCACCGCGGAGGTGATCAGCGGCGCCCGTGACAGGTCTTCCAGCGTGGTCGGCATGCCCTGGGCCTGGGCATAGCCCGGCGTGGCGCAGGCCACGTAGCGCACCGAGCCCATGTCGCGCGCCACCAGGTTGTCGGGCGGGTCGGTCATCACGCGCACGGCAATGTCCACCTCGTCGCGCATCAGGTCGACCACGCGGTTTTCAAACACCACGTCCAGCACGATGCCGGGGTAGGCGCGCTTGAAGTCGATCAGCCAGGGCGCCATCACCAGCTGACCGTAGCCGCTGGGCACGCTCAGGCGCACCCGCCCCTGCAGGGTCTGGCCCAGGGTGGTGACGGTTTCGCGGGCCGCTTCGAGCTCGTTTCGGATCTGACGGCCGTGCTCGTACAGGCGCAGACCGATCTCGGTGGGCTCGATGCGGCGGGTGGTGCGGCGCACCAACTGCTGCCCCACGGCGCGCTCGAACTGGTTAAGGTGGTAGCTCACGTTGGCGCGGCTCATCTTCAGACGCCGGGCAGCCTCGGAGAGGTTGCCAGCGTCGAGGATTTCGACCAACATCGACAGGGACTGCAGTTCCATAGCGCAATAGAGCGGCCCATCGAGCGGGCCAACTGTCAAATTCTGCTTGACAGTCTGTCAATGCCTGAAGGGATTGTCAAGACAGCGCCCCTGTCGAACAATCCGTGTCAACCTGCTGGCCGTCCGGCCCGGGTCGTTTTCTGCTCCAAGAAAGAGACACACCACCATGGAACCCACCGCTGCCGCGCCCGTTGTCCAGACCACCGTGAGCGATCACATCGCCCTGGTGAAGATCTCCAACCCGCCCGTCAATGCCCTGAGCACAGCGGTGCGCCAAGGCCTGCAGCAAGCCTTCACCGAACTGAACCAGAACGCCGACGTCCACGCCATCGTGGTGACCGGCTCGGGGGCCAACTTCATTGCCGGTGCCGACATCCGCGAGTTCGGTCTGCCCCCGCAAGCGCCTGCGCTGCCCGATGTGTGCAACCAGATCGAAGCCTCGGACAAGCTGGTGATCGCCGCCATCCACGGTGCGGCACTGGGCGGTGGCCTGGAAATCGCCCTGTCGGCCCACTACCGCGTGGCCGTCGAAACCGCCAAGATCGGCCTGCCCGAAGTGAACCTGGGCCTGCTGCCCGGCGCCGGTGGCACGCAACGCGCTCCGCGCCTGGCTGGCGCCGCCGCCGCCCTGGACCTGATGCTCAGCGGTCGCCACGCTGGCGCCAAGGAAGCCCTGCGCCTGGGCCTGATCGACCACATCGCGACCAGCGACGACATCGCCGCCGAAGGCATTGCCTACGCCCGCAGCCTGCTGGCCGATGGCGCCCCGATCCGCCGCACCGGTGAGCAGACCGCCGCCCTGGACGACCGCGCTGCGCAGCAAGCTGCCATCGATGCCGCCCGTGCCGACGTGGCCAAGAAGAAGGGCCTGTTCTCGCCCGCCAAGATCGTGGACTGCGTGCAAGCCGCCCTGGACCAGCCCTTTGCCGAAGGCCTGGCCACCGAGCGTGAGCTGTTCACCCAGTGTCTCAACAGCCCGCAGCGTGCCGGTCTGGTCCACGTGTTCTTTGCCGAGCGTGAAGTCACCAAGTCGCCCGAGACCCAGTCCGCGAAGCCCCGCCCCTTCCAGAAGGTCGGCGTGATCGGTGGCGGCACCATGGGCGCCGGCATCGCCGTCTCCCTGCTGGACGCCGGCTTGAGCGTGACCATGATCGAGCGCGATGACGCCGCCCTGGCCCTGGGCCAGTCGCGCGTCGCCAAGGTGTACGATGGGGCCATCGCCAAGGGCCGCCTGAGCGAAGAAGGCAAGGCCGCCATCCTGGCGCGCTTCCACGGCTCGACGAGCTACGACGCGCTGGCCGATGCCGACATCGTCATCGAAGCCGTGTTCGAAGACATGGGCGTCAAGAAGGCCGTGTTCGCCGAACTCGACCGCGTCTGCAAGCCCGGCGCCGTGCTGGCCACCAACACGTCCTACCTGGACATCAACGAGGTGGCCAACAGCGTCTCGCGTCCGCAAGACGTGGTGGGCCTGCACTTTTTCTCGCCGGCCAACATCATGAAGCTGCTGGAGATCGTGGTGCCCGCCAAGGTGAGCGCCGACGTGGTCGCCACCGGCTTTGCGCTGGCCAAGAAGCTCAAGAAGGTGCCGGTGCGCGCCGGCGTGTGCGACGGCTTCATCGGCAACCGCATCCTGGCCGTGTACCGCCAGGCCGCCGACTACATGATGGAAGACGGCGCCTCGCCGTTCGAGATCGACGCGATGGTGCGCGCCTTCGGCTACCCGATGGGCCCGTACGAGATGAGCGACCTGGCCGGTGGCGACATCGGCTGGGCGACGCGCAAGCGCCGCGCCGCCACGCGTGACCCCAAGGCCCGCTATGTGCACATCGCCGACAAGCTGTGCGAGCGCGGCTGGTTCGGCCAGAAGACCGGCCAGGGCTGGTATGTGTACGAAGCCGGCACCCGCGGCGGCAAGCCCAACCCGGCGGTTGACCCCATCATCGCCGAAGAGCGCGCCAAGGCCGGCGTGACCCCGCGCACCTTCACCCGCGAAGAGCTGGAGCGCCGCTACGTGGCCGCCATGGTCAACGAAGGCGCCAAGGTGGTGGCCGAGGGCATCGCCCTGCGCCCGCTCGATGTCGACGTGACCCTGGTCTATGGCTACGGTTTCCCCCGCTACAAGGGCGGCCCGATGAAGTACGCCGACCTGGTCGGCCTGCCGCAGATCCTGGCCGACATCGAAGCCTTCGCCAAGGAAGACCCGCTGTTCTGGCAACCGGCCCCGCTGCTGGTCAAGCTGGTGCAAGAAGGCAAGAACTTCGACAGCCTGAACAAGGCCTGATCTCACACGGCCTGAACCGCCGCTCACCGCAGAACATCTAGGAGACCCGCATCATGCGCCAAGCCGTCATCGTGTCCACGGCACGGACCCCCATGACCAAAGCCCACCGGGGCGAATTCAACGTCACCCCCGGCACCACGCTGACGGCCTTTGCCGTCAAGGCCGCGGTCGAGCGCGCCGGCATGGACCCGGCCCTGATCGAAGACATCATCATCGGCTGTGGCTACCCCGAAGGCCGCAGCGGCCGCAACCTGGGCCGCACCAGCGCCCTGCGCGCCGGCCTGCCGCTCACCATCGCCGGCGCCACCGTCAGCCGCTTTTGCGCCTCAGGCCTGATGGCCGTGGCCACCGCGGCCAGCCGCATCATCGTGGACGGCGCCCCCGTCATGGTCGCTGGCGGCATGGAGAGCATCTCCGGCCTGCGTCGCCCTGACGGCACCGGCCTGGAGTCGGGCATCGACCCCTGGCTGCTGGAGCACAAGCCCGATCTGTACATGACCATGATCGAGACGGCCGACGTGGTGGCCCAGCGCTACGGCATCAGCCGCGAAGCCCAGGACCAGTTCTCGCTGGCCAGCCAGCAAAAGACCGCCGCGGCCCAGGCCGCCGGCATCTTCAAGGACGAGATCATCTCGGTGACGACCACCATGGGCGTGACCGACAAGGACACCAAAGAGGTCTCCTACAAGGAAGTCTCGATCGACCACGACACCTGCAACCGCGCCGACACCACCTACGAAGGCCTGGCCAAGCTGGCCCCGGTGCGCGGCCCCGACCAGTTCATCACCGCGGGCAATGCCTCGCAACTGTCGGACGGCGCATCGGCCTGCGTGCTGATGGACAGCCAGGAAGCCGAGCGCCTGGGCCTGCAGCCGCTGGGTGCCTTCCGCGGCTTTGCCGTGGCCGGCTGCGAGCCCGATGAAATGGGCATCGGCCCGGTGTTCGCGGTGCCCAAGCTGCTGGCCCGCCATGGCCTGAAGGTCGAAGACATCGACCTGTGGGAAGTCAACGAAGCCTTCGCCTCGCAGTCCATCTACTGCCAGCAACAGCTCGGCATCCCCGAAGAGCGCCTCAACGTCAACGGTGGCGCCATCTCGATCGGCCACCCCTTTGGCATGAGCGGCGCCCGCATGGTCGGCCACGTGCTGCTGGAGGGCCGTCGCCGCAAGGCCCAGGACCCCAAGGTCAAGTGGGCCGTCGTGACCATGTGCATTGCCGGCGGCATGGGCGCCGCCGGTCTGTTCGAAATTTTCTAAAACGCCCCGAGGAGCACCAACATGGACCTGAATTTCACCCCTCAGGAAGAAGCCTTCCGCGCCGAGGTGCAACGCTTCCTGAACGACGAAGTGCCCGCCCGCCTGAAAGAAAAAGGCGACGCTGGCAAGCGCTTCACCAAGGCCGACTTTGAAGAGTGGCACGCCCTGCTGAACAAGAAGGGCTGGCTGGCCTCGGGCTGGCCGGTCGAATACGGCGGCACGGGCTGGAACCCCGTCGAGAAGTTCATTTTCGACAACGAATGCGCGCTGGCCCACACGCCCCGCATCCAGCCCTTCGGTGTGGCCATGGTCGCCCCCGTCATCATCAAGTACGGCAACGAAGCGCAAAAGCGCTACTGGCTGCCTCGCATCCTCAATGGTCAGGACTGGTGGTGCCAGGGCTACTCCGAGCCCGGTGCCGGTTCTGACCTGGCCTCGCTGAAAACCAGCGCCGTGCGCGATGGCGACCACTACATCGTCAACGGTCAAAAGACCTGGACGACCCTGGGCCAGCACGCCAACATGATCTTCTGCCTGGTGCGCACCGACCGCGAAGCCAAGCCGCAGCAAGGCATCAGCTTCCTGCTGATCGACATGGCCACCCCCGGCATCGAGATCCGCCCCATCATCACGCTCGACGGCGAGCACGAGATCAACGAAGTCTTCTTCACCGATGTGAAGGTGCCCGTTGAAAACCTGGTGGGCGAAGAGAACAAGGGCTGGGACTGCGCCAAGTACCTGCTGACCCACGAGCGCACCAACATCGCCGGTGTCGGTCACTCGGTCGCTGGCCTGGATCGCCTCAAGCACCTCGCCAGCCGCGTGATGAAAAATGGCAAGCCGCTGGATCAGGATCCGTTGTTCGCCGCCCGCCTGGCCAAGGTCGAGATCGACCTGGAGAACATGAAAACCACCAACCTGCGCGTGATCGCCGCCGTGGCCGGTGGCGGTGTGCCGGGTGCAGAAAGCTCGATGCTCAAGATCAAGGGCACCGAGATCCGTCAGGAACTGTTCTCTCTGGCGCGTCGTGCGCTGGGCGTGCATGCGCTGCCCTACATCGCCGAAGCCCTGGACGAAGGCTACACCGGCGAGCCCATCGGCCCGCAAGAGTCGGCCTTTGCGGCATCGCACTACTTCAACTACCGCAAGCTGTCGATCTACGGCGGCTCCAACGAAATCCAGAAGAACATCATCTCCAAGATGATCCTGGGTCTGTAAGCATCGACTGGCGAGGAACACAACCATGAACTTCAACCAATCCGACGACCGTCGCATGCTGGCTGATTCGCTCGACCGCTACCTGGCCGAGCAGTACAGCATCGAAACCCGTCACGCCATCAGCAAGTCGGCCACCGGCTACAGCGCCGAGCAGTGGGCCAAGTTCGCCGAACTGGGCCTCATCGGTGCCCTGTTCACCGAAGAGCAAGGCGGCTTCGGCGGCACCGGCTTTGACATCGTCACCGTGTTCGAATCGCTGGGCCGCGGCCTGGTGGTCGAGCCTGTGCTGGCGACGGCCGTGCTGGCCGGCTCCGCGCTGGCCCACGCTGGCAACGACGCACAAAAGGCCCTGATCGAAGAGATCATCGGCGGTGGCCTGATCGCCACGCTGGCCCACGAAGAAGCCGATGCCCACTACGCCCTGAACCGCGTCAGCACCCGTGCCACCCGTGACGGCGACCACTATGTGATCGACGGCGCCAAGGCGGTCGTGCCCTTCGCCGACCAGGCCCAGCAGATCATCGTCTCGGCCCGCACCAGCGGCGACGTGGCCGATGAGGCCGGCATCTCGCTGTTCGTCGTGCCCGCGGGTACCGCCGGCCTGAGCATCCGTGCGTACGGCAATGTGGACGGCACCCGCGCGGGTGAAGTCACGTTCAGCCAGGTACGTGTGCCCGCCTCCGCCCTGCTGGGCGCCGAAGGCCAAGGCCATGCCACGCTGGAGCACGCCGTCGGTCGTGGCCTGCTGGCCCTGGCCGCCGAGTCCCTGGGCGCGATGGAAGTGTGCAAGAAGGCCACCATCGAGTACCTGCAGACCCGCAAGCAGTTCGGCAAGGTCATCGGCAGCTTCCAGGCCCTGCAACACCGCATGGCCACCGTGCTGCTCGAAATCGAACAGGCCCGCTCGGCCGTGATCAACGCCGCCTCGGCACTGGACGGCGACGACCGCATCGCCCGTGAGCGCGCCCTGTCGGCAGCCAAGTACTCGGTGGGCAAGATTGGTACGCTGGTGGCCGAAGAATCCATCCAGCTGCATGGTGGTATCGGGGTGACCTGGGAGCTGCCCATGCCGCACTACGCCAAGCGTCTGGTCATGATCGACCACGTGCTGGGTGACGAAGACCACCACCTGCAGCGCTTCATCGCGCTGGGTCAGGCCTGAGCCTCAGACTGACAGCATGTCCGATCGCCACCTTGCTCACTGGCCCGACCAAGTGCCCCGGCACCTGGACGTCCCCGCCACGCACCTGTACGCCAACGTCGAGCGTGCTGCCGCGCAGCACCCCGACAAGCCGTACTTCATCTTCTACGACACGCCCCTGAGTTACGGGCAGTTCCATGTCGAGACCGAGCGGCTGGCCGGCTACCTGCAGCAGGTCTGCGGGGTGCGCAAGGGCGATCGCGTCCTGCTGTACATGCAGAACAGCCCGCAGTACGCGCTGGCGTACTACGCCATCTTGCGCGCTGACGCGGTGGTGGTGCCGGTCAACCCGATGAACCTGACAGACGAACTCCGTCACTACGTCAGAGATGCCCAGGCCACCACCATCTTCGTACCGCAGGACCTGTACCACCACGTGCAGCCCCTGCTCAACGAAGGCGTGCACGAGGCGCCAGACAGCGAAGGCCTGCGCCACGCCATCGTCGCCACCTACAGCGACTACCTGACCGAGCCGACCGACCTGCGCGTGCCGCCCTTCGTGACCGAACCGCGTCGCACCTTCGGCGATGCAGGCGCCGTGGCTTGGATGGACGCCCTGGCCGCCAACCTGTCGCCCAGCCCCATGACGGCCGGCCCCGACGACATGGCCGTGATGCCCTACACATCAGGCACCACCGGCCATCCCAAGGGTTGCGTGCACACGCACCGCAGCGTGATGTACAACACCATCGCGCGCCACGTGTGGCTCAAGTCCAGCGCTGACACCGTGATGCTCGCGGTGCTGCCCTTCTTCCACGTGACGGGCATGCAGAACGCGCTCAATGGCGCGATCTACCTGGGCGCCACCGCCATCGTGATCCCGCGCTGGGACCGCGACGTGGCGCTGCAGTGCATCGGCCGCTACAAGGTGACGGCCGCCCAGCTGATCTCGACCATGGTGGTGGACATGCTGTCCCACCCGAATCTCGATGCGTTCGACCTGTCCAGCCTGAACAGCGTGGGCGGTGGCGGCGCGGCCATGCCCGAAGCCATCGCACAAAAGCTCAAGAACCTGGTGGGGGCCGATTACATCGAGGGTTACGGCATGTCCGAGACCATGGCGGCCACCCACATCAACCCCACACAGCGCCCGATGAAGCAGTGCCTGGGCATCCCCATTTTCGATGTGGATGCGCGCGTGGTGGACCCCGCCACCTTCGCCGAACTGCCCGCGGGCGAGATCGGCGAGATCATCGTGCACGGCCCCCAGGTCATGCGCGAGTACTGGCGCGCCCCTGACGCCAACCGCGACAGCTTCGTCGAGATCGACGGCAAGCGCTTCCTGCGCACGGGCGACTTGGCCTATGCCGACGAGCACGGCTATTTCTTCATGGTCGACCGCCTCAAGCGCATGATCAATGCCTCGGGCTTCAAGGTCTGGCCAGCCGAAGTCGAAGCCATGCTGTATCACCACCCGGCCATCCAGGAAGCCTGCGTGATCGCGGCGCAAGACCCACGCCGTGGTGAAACCGTCAAGGCCGTCGTCGTGCTCAAGCCCGATCACGTCGGCACCGTCACCGAACAAAAGATCGTTGAATGGGCCCATGACCACATGGCCGCCTACAAGAGCCCCCGCATTGTCACCATTGTCGACCACCTGCCCAAGTCCGCTTCGGGCAAGATCCAGTGGCGTGAGCTGCAAGACCGCGAGCTCAGCCACCCTTCGGCCGCTCAGGCCTGACCCCTCTGCCCTGCCACCACCCTAAGGAACCCCTCATGTCTGCACACGCCAAAGCCACTTTCCAATGGGATGACGCCCTGCTGCTGGAACAACAACTGACTGAAGACGAACGCGCCGTGCGCGACGCCGCCCGCGCCTACTGCCAGGACAAGCTGGCCCCGCGCGTGCTCGAAGCTTTCCGTCACGAGAAGACCGACCCGTCCATCTTCCGTGAAATGGGCGAGCTGGGCCTGCTGGGCGTGACCATCCCCACCGAGTACGGCGGCTCCGGTCTGAACTACGTCTCTTACGGCCTGGTGGCCCGTGAAGTCGAGCGCGTGGACTCGGGCTACCGCTCGATGATGAGCGTGCAGCACTCGCTGGTGATGGTGCCCATCAACGAATTCGGCACCGAAGCGACCAAGCGCAAGTACCTGCCCAAGCTGTGTACCGGTGAGTACATCGGCTGCTTCGGCCTGACCGAGCCCAACCACGGCTCCGACCCTGGCAGCATGATCACCCGCGCCACCAAGGTGGAAGGCGGCTACAAGCTCAGCGGCTCCAAGATGTGGATCTCGAACTCGCCGATCGCCGACGTGTTCGTGGTCTGGGCGCAGTGCAATGAGAACGGCAAGGACGCCATCCGCGGCTTCGTGCTGGAAAAGGGCTGGAAGGGCCTGAGCGCTCCGGCCATCCACGGCAAGGTCGGCCTGCGTGCCTCCATCACCGGTGAGATCGTGATGGACGAAGTGTTCGTGCCGGAAGAAAACGCTTTCCCCGAAGTGCGTGGTCTGAAGGGCCCCTTCACCTGCCTGAACAGCGCCCGCTACGGCATCTCCTGGGGCGCCCTGGGTGCGGCCGAAGACTGCTACACCCGCGCCCGTCAGTACGTGATGGACCGCAAGCAGTTTGGCAAGCCCCTGGCCGCCAACCAGCTGATCCAGAAGAAGCTGGCCGACATGCTCACCGAGATCACGCTGGGCCTGCAAGGCAGCCTGGCCCTGGGTCGCCTCAAGGACGCCGGCAAGGCCCCGGTCGAAGTGACCTCGATCATGAAGCGCAACAACTGCGGCAAGTCGCTGGACATCGCCCGCATGGCGCGCGACATGATGGGTGGCAACGGCATCTCCGACGAGTTCGGCGTGGCCCGTCACCTGGTCAACCTCGAGGTGGTCAACACCTACGAAGGCACGCACGACATCCACGCCCTGATCCTGGGCCGTGCGATCACCGGCTCGGCCGCTTTCTGATCGCGTTGATCGCGCGCTGATCGCCACTTGACCAGGGCGGGCGCACCACCCGCGCCGGCCCCGGCAGTCCCCACAGCCCCTTGCGAGGGGCTGTTTGCGTTGCACGCGTCAAAGTGGGGTCATCGTGAAAAATCCCGGTCACTCCGGGTAGTTTTCACATGTTGAACGTGAGCAGCACCCCTCACAATGGCCTGTCGTTGATAAGTGCCCCAGCCGGCGCCTCCCGTACCCGCCATGCGCGCTCACCAGCTCCCACTTGCCTCGCTTCGGCCCTTGGTCACGGCCAAGCCTGAAACGCTGTGGCGCACGGTGTTCGAGCAATCCCACCTGGGTATCGTGCTGATCGACCCGGCCACCGACCGCATCATCGACCTCAACCAGCGCTTCGCCGACCTGGCCGGCCGCTCCCGCGATGCACTGCGGGGGCAGGACTGGATGCACCTGACCCACCCGGACGACCTGCCTCTGGAGATCGAGCACAAGACACAACTGCGCCAGGGCCAGATCCCCTGCTTCCTGCGCGACAAGCGCTACGTTCACCCCGACGGCACTGTGGTGTGGGTGCACGTCAACGAAACCCGCGTGACCGTGGCCGAGGGCGAGCCGCCGTGCTTTCTGGCCATGGTGGAGGACGTCACCGAGCAACGTCAAACCCGCTTGGCGCTGCGTGCTGAACGCGAAGCGGCCGCACGCTACGAGCAGGAACGTGCTCTGCGCCAAACCCAGGAGTTGCTCCAGATGGCCGAGCGCGCCGCAGGGGCCGGCGCCTGGGACTGGGACATACGCACCGAGCGCCTCAACTGGTCGCCAGCCCTGTTCCAGCTGTTTGGCCTCGACCCACAACACGCACCGCCCAACTTCGACACCTGGCGCGCCCTGGTCCACCCGGACGATCTGCCCGACGCCGAGCTCGCCCTCGAAGAATCCATCCGGGAGCACCGTCCGTTCGTCGCCTCCTACCGCATCGTGCTCACCTCGGGCGAGGTCCGCTGGATCGACGCCTACGGACAAGTCAGCTACGACGCCAGCGGGGAGCCCGTTCACTTCACAGGCCTGTGCATCGATGCCAGCTTGCGTCACCACACCGAGGCGCAGATTCGCCAGCTCAACGCCGAGCTGGAATCCAAGGTCGAGGCCCGCACCGCCGAACTGGCGCAGGCCAATGCCGCGCTGCACCGCCTGGCCCGCCACGATGTGCTCACGGGCCTGCCCAACCGCCTGGCGGCCAACGAACGCCTGCGCGAAGAGTTGCTGCGCATGAAACGCAGCCACCTGCCCTACGCCGTGCTCATGATCGACGTCGACCACTTCAAACGGGTCAACGACCAGCATGGCCATGCCGTGGGCGACCAGGTGCTGCAGCGGGTGTCGCAATGCCTGCGCGGCCCCTTGAGGGAGAGCGACTTCGTCTCACGTTTCGGCGGCGACGAGTTCCTCGTCCTGCTGCCTCACACCGATGAGGCAGGCGCCTGCCTGGTGGCCGAGAAACTGCGCCAGGCGGTCGAGAACGCGCCGGACCCCACCGCCGGACTGGTCACCATCAGCGTGGGGCTGGCCATGTCCGACCCCGCACAGGACGACCAGGACGCCGCCGTCCAGATGGCCGATGCACGTCTGTACGCGGCCAAACAGGGTGGCCGCAACCGCGTGGTGCACCGCGATCCGGCGAACGGCTGAGCCGATCACCGGATCACCAGATCAGCTGCCCGGGAATCAGGGAGGCGGCGGCGCGGTGAAGTCCTGCTGGTTGTTCAGGTTGGCGCTCACCGTCACGTTGCGGGCACCCTGGAAGTTCAGCGCCTCGCTGCTCTCGGGCTGATCGGTCGCGCCCACACAGGTGAACACCACCGTGTAGTCGCCCGGGGACAGAAAGGCCGCCTTGTAGGTGTAGACGCCGCTGCCGACGCTCGTCTCCTTCACCGAGGCCGTGGTGACTGGCTCGGCGCCAGTGGCGTCGATGTCATCCGGGGTCACACCGGCGCCCGCAAACACGTAGACGCTGGGGCCATTGGGAACGAGCGGCGACGCGGACGCAGGACACAGCCCTGACAAGGCCACGGTGCCCGTGATGCCTCCGACCTGGGCGTTGTCGACCAGACGCAGTGCCGGCTTGAGGTAATAGCCAGAAAACGCACCGGAGGGGTCCACCACCGACTTACGCAGGTCAAAGTCGATGGTGAACGAGGCCGATCCGTTGACCGGCACCGTGAACCCGCGCACCAGCTTCAGGCCAGTTTGCGAGCCACTGGGCACGTACAGCGGGAACTTCGTGGGCACGCCGGAGACGGTTTTCTCCAGATACGAGTCCAGTGTGGACTGCGACGTCACCACCTTCAGGCGCACCCACTCATACCGCCCCGCCAGCACCGTCTGGCCGTTCAACAGCGACTCGGCATCGCCGTCCTGCAGCGCCAGCAGGTCAATCGTGCGCGGCGTCGGGTAATCAATGTTGATCGCGTTGGCACCGGCTGGCTTGAGCTCCACCCCGGTGAACTGCACGACCACGCTGGTCGCCTCATCGACTGGGGCATCGGTCACCTGCAAGGACAGCTGACCGGTGCCGCCCGCAGACGAGCCACCACCGCCACAGGCCGCCAGCAGCGTGGCGACCCCGAGGGCCAGCACAGACAGGGAAAAACAAGTTCGCATGATGGGGACTCCTTCTCAAATGCCCGCCTCTTGCGCCGAGACATCGGCTGGGCGAACAACCGCGCTAATTTACGACGCCGCCCCTGTTCGGCCAAGCGCAGACGCATCCAGATGTAGCGCCGCCCTGCAGGCCGGCTGTCGACCGTTACAACTCGGGACCAAGTCTTGGGGCATTCATCACACAGAGCGGCTTGATCTGCTTCCAACGTGAAACATGTCGTACCCACGCCGGTATCATCCCCGTCAGTCGGACATCCCTCCGAGATCCTCCCCGCCCTTCACATGTCTCTCCCCTCGCTCTCTGTACGCACCCGACTCTCGTTGGCCTTTGGGAGCCTCGCCGTGCTGGTCACAACCGTCTCAGGCATCGCTGCCTACAGCCTGGACGATGCCAACAGCCGCCTCAATGATTTCGCCGCTGGCGCCACGCTGGCAGGTCACGTTGAAGCCGCCATAGACCGCCGCGCCATCGCCGCGCGCAATCTGGTGCTGATCCCCGAATCGGAAGACCCCACCAGCGAGCGCAACAAGGTCATGGCCGCTCACGAAGAAGCTGCAGTGAGAATCAAGCAGTTGCAAGACCTGGTCACTCAATCGGCCAACGTCACCGAAGACGAGCGCAAGCTGGCGCGTGAAATTGCCGAAGTGGAGTCTGCCTACGGGCCGGTGGCCCTGGAGATCGTGCGCCTGGCAGGCCAAGGCCAGCGCGAGGCAGCCATCGCCAAGATGAACAACGACTGCCGCCCGCTGCTGGAGCGGCTCATGCGGGCCACCCAGGCCTTTGCCGAAGCATCCGATCAACGAGGTCGCCTGCTGCGCGAGGAAGGTGCCGCACGCGCACAGACTCAGAAAATGATCCTGTGGGGTGCCAGCTTGCTCGCGGTGCTGTATGCGCTGGGAGCCGGATGGCGCCTGATCCGCAGCATCACCCATCCCTTGCGCCACGCGGTAGCGGTGGCAGATCACATCGCCAGCGGTCAACTCAATAACACCGTGCACGTCGAGCGCGAGGACGAAATCGGCCAGTTGCTCAAGGCCCTGGAACGCATGCAGCACAGCCTCGTGAACACGGTGCGCAGCGTGCGTCAGAGCTCACAGAACGTGGCCACGGCCAGCGCCGAGATCAGCCAGGGCACCTTGGACCTCAGCGCCCGCACCGAAAGCCAAGCCAGCGCACTCGAAGAAACGGGGGCCTCCATGGAGGAGCTGGGCAGCACCGTTCAGCACAACGCCAGCAGCGCCGCCCAAGCCAACCAGCTCGCGCAGCAGGCCTCCAACGTGGCCCAGCAAGGCGGCGAGACGGTGTCGCAGGTGGTGGACACCATGCGCGACATCAGCCAGTCGAGCCACAAGATCGTCGACATCATCGCCGTCATCGACGGCATCGCCTTCCAGACCAACATCCTGGCGCTCAACGCGGCGGTGGAAGCCGCCCGTGCCGGTGAACAAGGACGCGGCTTCGCCGTGGTGGCCAGCGAGGTGCGCACGCTGGCACGACGCAGCGGCGAAGCTGCCCGCGAGATCAAGCAACTGATCACCGAGAGCGTGGCACGCATCGAACAAGGCGCCACCCTGGTCAACCACGCCGGCGCCACCATGGAGGAGGTCGTGACCAGCATCCGCCGCGTGAGCGACATCGTGGCCGAGATCAGCGCGGCCAGCCGAGAGCAAAGCGCCGGCGTGAGCCAGGTGGGCGAAGCCGTGATGCAGATGGACACCACCACCCAGCAGAACGCCGCCCTCGTCGAGGAAATGTCGGCCGCCACAGCCAGCCTGAACCTGCAGGCGCAGGAACTGGTGCGCGCCGTGGCCGTGTTTCAGCTGGACCCCGACCGCGCGGCGGCCTGAGCCGCCCCACGCAGAGCCCGCTCAGCCCTTCTTGATCTGGCGCATCATGCCTTCCTGCATGACCGAGGCCACCAGACGGCCATCGCGCGCGTAGTAACGCCCGGCGCACAATCCGCGCGCCCCACCGGCGCTCGGCGAGTCGATCACGTACAGCAACCAGTCGTCCAGGCGGAAATCGCGATGGAACCACATCGCGTGATCCAGACTGGCCAGGCGCACATCCCCGCGCAGCAGGCTCAGCCCATGCGGCTCGGTGGCCGCCAGCAGCAAGCCGTGGTCGGACACATAAGACAGGATGGCGCGGTGCAACAGCGGGTCATCGGGCAGGCGCGCCTGCGTGCGCACCCACATGGCCGAGCCGCCCGTACGGGGCTGCGGGTTCATCGGATGCAGCGGCGACACCCGGCGCAACTCCAGTCCACGCGGGCCCAGCAGCTTCTCGTTGAACGGCGGCGGCAAGAGGTGACGAATGGCGTCGCGCCCCACGCTCTCGGGCACCAGCCCCTCGGGCCCTGGGTGCACCGGCATCGGCACCTGGTGCTCCGGCCCCTCATCGGCCGTCTGGAACGAGGCCGTCAATTCGAAAATGATCTTGCCGCTCTGGCGCGCCACCACGCTACGCATGCTGAAGCTGCGGCCATCGCGCACCCGGTCCACCTCGTAGGTGACGGGCGCGTGCTCGCCGGGCAGCAAGAAGTAGGCGTGCAACGAGTGCACCATGCGGTCGGCCGGCACCGTCAGGCTCGCGGCCATCAGGGCCTGGCCCAAGGCCTGCCCGCCAAACAACGCCGGCGTGCCGATGTCATCGCTCTGCGCCAGGAAATGGTCATTCCCTTGGGGCGCCAGGCGCATCAGTTCCACCAGGCGGTCCACATCAGGGTGGTGAGGCAGCAAATCGCTCATGTCAACCTTCATACAACAACAGTTGTGCAAGGTCATGAGTATGTACCGAGGACGAATCGGCTGCAGCCCACACGCCCGCCTAGCAGAACGAAGGTTCCGCCCGCACAATGCGAAGGGTGCAAGCCTTCTACGCCGATCACTTCGTTCTGCCCTTGCCCGCCGGGCACCGCTTCCCGATGAGGAAGTACGAGATGCTGCGCGACGAGATCACACAGCACCTGCCCGAGGTCCAACTGCAACAGGCCGAACCGGCCGACGATGCCGCTCTGGCGCTGGTGCACGACCCCGCCTACATCGACGCGGTGCGCGACGGCACGCTGAGCCCGGCCGCGCAACGGGAAATCGGCTTTCCCTGGAGCCCCGGCATGAACGAGCGCGCCCGTCGCTCGGTGGGCGCCACGGTGCAGGCCTGCCGCGTGGCCCTGTCCGGCGATGGCGTGGCAGCCAATCTGGCCGGCGGCACCCACCACGCCTATGCCGACAAGGGCAGCGGTTTTTGCGTGTTCAACGACGCCGCCGTCGCCGCCCGCCTGATGCAAGTCGAGCGCCTGCGTGCCGGCATTGATCCCCCCTCGCAGCCCCTGCAGGTGGCCATCATCGACCTGGACGTGCACCAGGGCAATGGCAGCGCCAAGATCTTCCACGGCGACCCCAGCGTGTTCACGCTCTCGCTGCACGGCGCCAAGAACTTCCCCTTCCGCAAGGAACCCAGCGACTGCGACATCGACCTGCCCGATGGCTGCACCGACGAGCCCTACCTCGCCGCACTGGAGCAAGGCCTGGCAGAAGTGACGCGCCGCTGCGAGCCCGGCCTGGTGATCTATCTGGCCGGCGCCGACCCGCACGAAGGCGACCGCCTCGGCCGCCTGCGCCTGAGCGACGCCGGCCTGGCCGCCCGCGACCAGCGCGTGTTCGACTGGGCCTGGCAGCACCACCTGCCTGTGGCCCTGGCGATGGCCGGTGGCTATGGACACGACATCCAGACCACGGTGCGGGTGCAGTTGCACACCTACCGCATCGCCCAGGCGGCGTGGGCGCGCTGGCAGGGTTTGCCAGCACGCTGAAACGAGGTGCCATGTCGCACCAACGATGTGGTGCCCGGCTACCATGTCCGCAAACCCTAACCGGCACAGGCAAACCCTGAGCCCACCCGCACCCAGTCGACCCCCACTGTCCGATAAACTGGAGCGTTCACCTGTGCGGAACAAGGAGCGTCTGTTGTGAAAACTGGCGATGGACGGCAACACACCTTGCCCCCGGTGTGTCAAACCCTGCTCATCCCCCTCGTGGCCCGTGCGCGTGGGGGTGAGGCCTTTCCGGCGCTGGCCTGTCACGATGCGGCGGCCGAGCAACTCCTCGACCAACTCGACCTCGACCTGCGCCCTTACCTGAAAGACCGCATCACGACGCAGAACATCCTGTGGCGCACCCGGGTCATTCAAAGCGCGGGCCGCGCGTTTTTCCAGGCCCATCCCGACAGCCAGGGCGTGAACCTGGGTTGCGGCCTGTCGCAGCATTTCCAATGGCTGGATCAGGGCTGCAACCGCTGGCTCGACAGCGACCTGCCCGAGGTGATGGCCCTGCGCGACACCTGCCTCGCGGCCGATGTGCCCCGTCAGCATCACGCCGAAGTCGACCTGCGCACGCCCGGCTGGTGGCAGCGCCTGGGCCTGCCCAGTGGCACCCATGACAAGCCGGTGTTCGTGCTCTGCGAGGGGGTGCTGATGTACCTGACACCGGAGCAGGTCGAGGCTGTGCTGGCCGAGTTTGCCGAGCAGGCACCGCCCGGCTCCCAGATGGTGCTGGACACCATGTCCCGGGTGGGCCGTGGCATGGCCCGCGCCCACCCCACCGTAGGCCCCACCGGCGCGCAGTTCCTGTGGTGCCCGGCCAGCGCCGACGAACTCATCCGCCCCCATCCACGCCTGCGCCTGCTGCAAACCCGCAGCGTCTCGGAATGCTATGGCTGGCTGGGCGCGGTCACCGAAGCCTGCTGGATGCCGGTGACCGGCACCCCGATGTATGCAATGGTCACGCTGTCGGTCTGAGACCTGAGGTCCGCCCCCCGCGCGTGGCCTCAAACCGCTAGACTGATACACCCATTCCGGCATTCGTTTGCGCCACACCGTGACCGCCTCCGCGCCCTTGCCAGACACCCTCCGGTCGATGCCCCCCCGCGGCGCAATGCGTGCCTTGGTCCCGCCCACCCTCATGGCGCTGGCCATCTGGTGGGCCAACCAGCACGGGTACCTGCTGGGTCACACGCTGGCCGAGCTGATGTCAGCCGTGGTCGCCTGGACGGCGCTGGCGGTGGCCACCACCTCGGTGCAGTTCACCCGCAACCACTTCGTGGTGTTCATCGCCGTGGGCATCGGCTGGTGCGCCGGGCTCGACCTGCTCCACACCCTGAGCTTCAAGGGCATGAACCTGCTGCCCATCGACAGCACCAACCCCGCCATCCAGTTCTGGGTGGCCGGGCGCGCCCTGCAGGCGGTGGTGTTGCTGCTGGCTCCGCTCATGCTGTGGCGCTCGGTCTCGGTCATGCGCTTGCATCTGGGCTTCGGCGGCTGGACGGTGCTGTCCGTCCTGCTGATCGCCACCGGGCACTTTCCCGACGCCTACATCGATGGACAGGGCCTGACCCCCTTCAAGGTCTACGCCGAGTACCTCATCATCGCCACGATGGGTGCGGCGGCCGTGCTGTTCTGGCGCTACCGCACCCTGATGCCCGCACACCTGTGCCAGCGCCTGTTGCTCGCGACCCTGCTCATGATGGCGGCCGAGTTCGCCTTCACGCGCTATGTGAGCGTGGAAGGACCCGCCAACCTCGTCGGCCACCTGCTCAAGATCTACGCCTACTGGTTCGTGTACGACGCCCTGGTGCAGCACACCCTGCAGGCGCCGTTCGACATGCTGGCCCGCACCGTCAGCCGCTATGACGCCGTGCCAGAGCCCACCGTGGTCGTGGCGGCCGATGGCACCATCCAGCAAGCCAACCAGGCTGCGGCCCACTGGGTCGACCAGTCACCCGCCGCCCTGGTCGGACAATCGGTTCGCATCCTGCTGCACCCCGCCCAGTCCTCCGCTGAGGTCTGCCCGGTGTGCCTGCGTCTGCAACAGGCCCGTACCGGCTTCCTGATCACCCTCGATCTACCCGGCCAGCGGACCGTGGAGTGCCACGCCGCCCCGCTGCACGGCGACGGGCCACATGCCGCCTGGGTGCTGGTGCTGCGCGATGTCTCCGAGCGCGAGCGCCTGAGCCGAGAGCGCGAAAGCCTGCTCCATGACCTCAACGAGCGCGTCAAGGAGTTGCGCGGCCTGCACGGGGTCGCCAACCTGCTCAAAAGCACCGACCTGAACGTGCCCGCCAAGCTGGAAAAGCTGGTGGCGCTGCTGCCACCCTGTTTCGTGCTGCCCCAACAGGTTCAAGCCTGCATCGACAGCAGTTGGGGCCATGTCGGCGCCAGCCTGCCCAGCCCCTTGCCACGTCGCCATCTGCAGGCCAGCATCGAGCGCAACGGCGTGCTCGTCGGCCACATCCACACCTGGTACCCGGACGAACTCAACAGCCCACAGGCCACCTTCCTGAGCGAAGAGCGCGAGCTCATCGCCAGCGTCGCAGCGCAGCTCAATGAAATGCTCCAGCGCCTGCAGGCGGCCGAACGCGTCGAGCGCCTGACCTCGCTGTACGACATGCTCAGCAGCACCAGCCGGGAGGTGGCACAGCGGCATCAACGTGACGACATCCTGAGCGCCCTGCTGGGGGTCTTGCGTCGCCGCAGCGCGTTTCCCACCCTGTTCATGGCCTTGAACGACGGTCCCGGCACCCCGCTGCGCCTGCACCCGAGCCTGCATCACGGGCTCACGCCCGACCAGGTGAGCACCCTCCACGAGCTGCTGGCGCAGTCCACCAGTCCGTTCGACCCGACGCAAGCGCGCCTGGCACGGGGTCATGTGGTGTCGCAAGGCGTACCCCTGCCGCCCTCGCGCGCCAGCGATGCCCCGCTGCCGCCCAGCGCATCCGAGCGCTGGCTGCACAGCCTGATGCAGCGTGGCCTGAGCCATCAGGCTATGATGCCCTTGCGTTGTGAAGACCGCCCCATTGGCATCGTGGCCCTGTACACCCACGGCCTGTCGGATCTGGATGCCGAGCAGACCCGGCTGCTGGAGGACATCGCCAACGAAGTGCAGGCGGCGTTGGACCGCGCGGCCTCCCGCGCCCGCAGCCTGAGTGCAGAGGAAACCGCCGAGCACATGGCCCGCCGCTTTGAGCAGGTGTTCCAGGCCACCCCGATCCCGATGCAGATCCACCGCCGACCGGATCGGCGCGTCATGGCGCTCAATGCCGCCCATCAGCAATGGCTGGGCTACTCGCTGGCCGATTTTGCCGACGAAGCACAGTGGTTCGAGCGCGTCTATGCCGACGAAGGCGAGCGCACCGTGCTGATGCGCCACTGGTACGAGCACCTGGACACCTATCGCAGCGGCGAGCCGGTGGTCTCCCCCGAGCTGACCCTGCGCTGCAAAGACGGCAGCCGTCGCATCGCGCGTGGCACCATGACCGTGAGTGGCGACGACGTGATCGTGGCCTGGACCGATCTCACCGAGATCCGCCGCAACGAGCAGGCCCTGCGCGACAGCGAGCAGCGCTTTCGCAGCATGGTGGAGCAGACGATCAGCGGCATCTTCGTGCGCCGCGAAAGCCACTTCATCTACGTCAACCCCCGCTTTGCCGAGATCATGGGCTACCCGCCCGCCGAGCTCATCGGGCAAGATACGCTGCGCTTTGTCGTGCTGGACGAGAAAGAGCACACCGAGTCCAGCCTGCGCACACGCCAGGCCCAGGTGGACGATGGCGCCCTGGCCAGTGACAGCACCAGCGTGCCGGTGCGTCGCAAGGATGGTCGCGTGATCGAGTTGGGCCTGCACGCCAAGCGCATCATCTGGGATGACGGGCTCCCCGCCACCATCGTGATGGCGCAAGACATCACCGATCGCAAGCACGCCGAAGACCAGATTGCCAGCTATGTGCACCAACTCGAAGCCGCCATGCAGGGCACCTTGCTGGCCGTCTCGAACATGGTCGAGATGCGCGACCCCTACACGGCCGGCCACGAGCGCCGCGTGGGACTGATCGCCGGGGCCATCGCCCACGAGCTGGGCTGGGACGAGGCACGTTGCCGCGATCTGGAAATGATCGGCCTGGTCCACGACATCGGCAAGATCGCCGTGCCCTCGGAAATCCTGACCAAACCCAGCCGGCTCTCCAAGCTCGAAATGGAGTTGATGAAGGGCCATGCGCAGGCGGGCTACGACATCCTCAAGGACGTGCCCTTCCGCACACCGGTGGCCGAGATCATCCGCCAGCACCACGAGCGCCTGGACGGCAGTGGCTACCCGCGTGGCCTGAAAGGCGACGAGATCCTGCCCGAGGCCCGCGTGCTGGCCGTGGCCGACGTGCTGGAATCCATGTCCTCGCACCGCCCCTATCGGCCAGCGGTGGGCATCGACGCCGCCCTGGCCGAGCTGATGAACAACCAGGGCACGTTGTTCGACCCCGAGGTGGTGGGCGCGGCGGTGCGCCTCGTCCGCGAGCGGAGCTACGCCTTACCCACCTGACACCTGATTGCGGCCTGCGTGCTTGGCTTGGTAGAGCGCCTGGTCGACACGCTCCATCAAGTTCGCCAGGGTCTCGCCCCGCTGCAACTCGGCCACGCCCATCGACACCGTCACGCGCCCCATCTCCCCCTGCTCGGCATCGGCCACGCGTTCACGCAGGCGCTCGGCCTGCAGCAGCGCCGCAGCCTGCTCGCAATAGGGCAGCACCAGCAAAAACTCCTCGCCACCCCAGCGCACCACGCTGTCGGTGGCGCGCACCCCGGTGCGCAGCACCGCAGCGACACGCTGCAGCACCTGGTCACCCGCCGGGTGTCCCCAGGTGTCGTTGATGGCCTTGAAGTGGTCCACATCGGCCATGATCAGGCAAAACGGCTTCTGGCCTTCGCGGGCGGCCAGGAAGGCCCGCTCCAGTTGCCACTCGCCGGCGCGGCGGTTCAGCAGGTCGGTCAAGGGGTCCCGTGTGGCCTGCTCCCTCAAGGTTTGCTCGGTGTGCGCACGCGCGGTCTGGTCCCGGATCACGCTGACAAAGTGGGTCACCGCCCCACCGGCATCGCGGATGGGCGAGACGGTTTCTTCACAATGAATCAGGTGCCCCTGCTTGTGCCGGTTGATGAACACCGCCCGAAAGGCCTGCCCTGACTGGATGGCCGCCCAGAGACGCCCGTAAAAGGCCTCGGTGTGCTCACCGGACTTGAGCATGGCGGGGTTCTGGCCCAGGGCCTCGACCCGGCTGTAGCCGGTGATGAGTTCAAAGCCATGGTTGACGAATTCGATCTCGCCCTGGGCATTGGCAATCATCACCGCATCCTGGGTCGCGTCCAGGGCCTGCGCCAGCAACTGGCTGGTGGCGCGCGCCTCGGTCACCGCACTGATGTCTTGCTGGACCGACACGTAATGGGTGGTGACGCCGGCCTCGTCCTTCACCGGCGAGATGTTCCACTCCACGGTATAGGGTCGGCCGTCCTTGCGGTAATTGATGGTCGAGCCGCGGAAGAAGCGATCGGCCTGCAGGCACTCGCGCAAGGTCTGAAGCACCTCAGGACTGGTCTGTGCCCCCTGCAGGATGCGCGGCGTCTGCCCCAGCAGCTCGGTCGCGCTGTAGCCTGTCATCTCGCAAAAGGCCGGGTTGGCATACACGATGCGCGGGCCCATTGGCCCCGGCTGTGCATCCGTGATCAACACAGAATTGAAGGACTGCTCCAAGGCCGAGCGCAGCAAACCTGAACGCACCAGCCATGTCTCATCATGAGAGCTCATTTGCCTCCTTATCGGGCATCTTGTCCGCGCCGCTGGTCCATGACCCCGCAGGCCATCATCTGTGTTCTCACAGTATGACAGTCTAGAACATGGCTCCCTCAGGAAATGCCCTGCATGACGCCCTACCCAGCGATCAACAGCCAGCGCCGCACTTGATGTGGCGCAAGACCCTCGACGGACACGGGCTTACCGTGGCAACATCACCTTGTCCGATTTCGCGAAGGAAATGCCATGCCCTTGCCCCCGCTTGCAAGCGCCTCACGGGCGCCCTCCTCCCGCCCCTGGCTGGCTCAATGGGTGCTGGGTCTGGCCATGTTCGCCATGTTGGGTCTGGCCCACGCGGGCAAGAAGCCCTACAGCTACTTTGTCACCGGCAACGCCGACGCGCCGGTCAGCGTGAGCACCCCACCGGACACCCCGTCCCTGGTGCTGATGGGCGGCGGCCCCGACGTCGATGCGGCTTTTCGCTGGATGATCCAGCGCGCTGGGGTGCGCCCCGGCACGGGCGGTCGCTTGGTGGTGATCCGCGCCACCGGCACCGAAGCCTACAACCCCTACATCTACTACAGCGACGCCAGCAATGCCACCTCGGGCGTCCCTGCGGACGGCTGGGTGGGCGGTGCCGCCCTAGGCCTGAGTGCGGTGGAAACGCTCGTCATTCCCAGCAGCACCGCGGCCAATTCCCCCTTCGTCAACGCCGTGGTGGCCCGCGCCGATGCGGTCTTCATCGCCGGCGGCGACCAGAGCGACTACATCAAGAACTGGAAGGGCACAGCGCTGGACCGCACCCTGCAGGCCCTGCTGGCCCGCCAAGTCCCGCTGGGCGGCACTAGCGCCGGACTGGCGGTGCTGGGCCAGTTCGACTTTGCCGCCCTCAAAGGCACGGTGACCTCGGCCGACGCACTGGCCAACCCCTACAACCGGTACGTCACGCTGGACCCGTCCCCGTTGAGCCTCACCGGAGGCTTCCTCGCGCCGGCGGCCCTGCGCCACACCGTCCTCGACTCGCACCTCGACACCCGCGACCGCATGGGCCGCCTCATCACCTTCATGGCCCGCCTGGTCGCGCCGGTCAGCAGCACGGGCTGCCCCGGCGGCATCCTGGCGGCCAGCAACGCACGCGCCATCGGCATTGGCGTGGAGACCGCCCTGCTGGTGGAGGGGCAGCACAGCAGCTACGTGGCACGGCGCGTGACCAACCCGTCCACCACCACCGAGAGTGCCGTCTACTTCCTGCGCCCGCTGCAAGCCCCCACCACCTGCGCCTCGGCCCAGCCCTTGAGCATGTCCACGGTCGAAATCCGCAAGCTCGCCGACGACAGCGTGTTCGACCTCGGCAGCTGGAGCGGCGCCAGCCCCTATTACGTGGACGCGCTCTCCGGCCAGCTGACCAGCAGCCCGTACTGACCCCTTCCCCCGCGGGCCCCCTGGCCCCGACCTCCTGACAGGAGCCGCATTTGCTGTCCGCCTACATCACCCACCCCGATTGCGCCCGCCATGAAATGGGCCCGCACCACCCCGAGTGCCCTGAGCGGCTGGGCGCGATCAACGACATGCTGCTGACCAAGGGCCTGCTGGACTACATGGCCCCGTACGACGCCGAGCCGGCCACCGTGGACCAACTGGAGCGCGCGCACGCTGCGCTGTATGTGCAGGAGCTGATCGCCGCCTCGCCCACCGAGGGCTACCACCACGTCGACCCCGACACCAGCATGAACCCGCACACGCTGCAGGCCGCCCTGCGCGCGGCAGGCGCCGTGGTGCAGGCCACCGACCTGGTGCTGGGCGGCAAGGCCCCCTCGGCCTTTTGCAACATTCGCCCCCCCGGCCACCATGCCGAACGCGACTCGGCGCAGGGCTTTTGCTTTTTCAACAACGTGGCCGTGGGCATCCGCCACGCGCTGGACGTGCATGGCCTGCAACGCGTGGCCCTGATCGACTTTGACGTGCACCACGCCAACGGCAGCGAAGACATCCTGATGGGCGACGAGCGCGTGCTGATGTGCTCCATCTACGAAAAGGGCCTGTTCCCGGACTCGGGCGAGTCCCACGATGGCCCAAACATGGTCAACGTGGGCCTGCCCGCCCGCGTGGGCAGCGACGCCTTCCGCGAGGCCGTGCTCGAACAATGGCTGCCGGCGCTCGATGCCTTTGCGCCCCAGTTGATCTACATCTCGGCGGGCTTTGACGCCCACCGCGAAGATGACATGGGCAACCTGGCGCTGGTCGAAGCCGACTACGCCTGGGTCACCCAGCAGATCATGCGCCTGGCCGACCGCCACTGCCGAGGCCGCGTCATCTCCTGCCTGGAAGGCGGCTACGCCCTGAGCGCCCTCGCCCGCAGCACCGCCGCCCACGTCCGTTCCCTCATCGGCGCCGACTGATTGCCATGGACCAACATTTCCTCACTCCCCTCTTCGCCCCGACCTCGATTGCGATCTTTGCCGGATCGACCGACGACCCCGAGCAACTGACCGAGCAGGCCCGCCTGCTGCACCCGGCCTTGCGGGCCCAGCGCTTCACCGGCACCTACCGCTTCATCGACATCCGCGCGACCAGCGGCACGCTGGCCGACCTGGCCTCGGCCAAGTCCGATCTGGCCATCATCGCGCTGCCGTTCGAAGACATCGCGCCGGCCATCGAGCTCGCCAGCCGCATGGACTGTCACGCCGTGATGGTGCTGTCGGCGGGCATCACGGCCGAACAGGCCGAGGTGCTGCACAAGGTGGCGAAGCAGGCCGATGTGCACCTGCTGGGTCCCAACGGCCTGGGCATCCAGCGCCCGCCTTCGCAACTCAACGCCAGCGTGGCCGGCCCCCTGGCGCGCAGCGGCAGCCTGGCCCTGGTGTCGCAATCGGGCTCGCTGACCTCGTCCATGCTGGACTGGGCGGCCAACAACGCCGTGGGCTTCTCGTCCGTGGTGTCGCTGGGCCCACACTCGGCGCTCGACATCGCCGACGTGCTGGACTTCCTGGCGGCTGACCGCCAGACGCACAGCATCATCGTCTACATGGAGGGCATCAACAACGCCCGCCGCTTCATGAGCGCGTTGCGCTCGGCGGCCACGGCCAAGCCGGTGGTCATCCTCAAGGCGGGGCGCAAGCGGGCGGGCAACGAGGCTGCGCAAACGCACAGCAGCGCCATCGTCGGCAGCGACGATGTGTTCGATGCAGCCCTACGCCGCGCCGGGGCCGTGCGCGTGCAGTCCTTCGTGGCGCTGTTCTCGGCCGCCAAGTGCCTGGCCTCGCGCTACCGCCCGGTGGGCCGCCACTTGGCCATCATCACCAATGGCGGCGGCCCTGGCGTGCTGGCGGCCGACTGGGTCACCGAGATCTCGCTGGAGCTGGGTCGCCTGTCGCCCGAGTCGGCCGCGGCCTTGTTGCCGCAACTGCCCCCCGGCGCCTCGCTCACCGACCTGATCGACCTGTCGCAAAACGCCGGTCCCGAGCACTACCGCGCCGCCTTGCAGGCTGCTGCCAAGGACCGCCAGATCGACGGCGTGCTGGTGATCTTCTCGCCCAAGACCGGGGTGGACGCCGCCGAGATCGCCAAGGTGCTGGCCGAGGCCAACCGCACCATCGGCAAGCCGCTGCTGACCTGCTGGATGGGTGACGCGTCGGTGGGCGAAGGCCGCGCCGTGCTCAAGAGCGCCGCCATCCCCACCTTCCGCACGCCCGAAGCCGCGGTGGGCGCGTTCGGCAACATCGCCAACTTCGCACAAAACCAGTTGCTGCTGCAACAGACGCCGCCGCCGGCCTCCACCGCAGCCGAGCCCGACATCGAAGGCGCCCGCCTCATCATCGAGAGCGTGCTGACCGAGCGGCGCAAGGTGCTCACCGAGATGGAGTCCAAGACGCTGCTGGCGTCCTTCCACATCCCGGTCACCGAGACCATCCTGGCGCGCAGCGCGCCCGAGGCCATGATGATCGCGATGCAGCTGGGCTTCCCGGTGGCGCTCAAGATCGACTCGCCTGACATCACCCACAAGTCCGACGTGCAGGGCGTGGTGCTCAACATCATGAACGGCACCCAGGCGCGCGACGCCTTCACCGACATGGTCGAGCGCGTGCGCCGGCTGCAGCCCAACGCCCGCATCAACGGCGTGACGGTGCAGAAGATGGCGCGCAACCGCCGTGGCCGCGAGGTGCACATCGGCGTGGTGACCGACGACCCGTTCGGCCCGGTGATCGTGTTCGGTGCCGGTGGCACCATGATCGAGCTGATCAACGACCGCGCCATGGAGTTGCCACCGCTCAACCAGTTTTTGGCACGTCACCTGATCAGCCGTGCCCGCGTGGCCGAAACCCTGGGCGAATGGCGCGGTGCCAACGCCGTGAACATGGAGGCGCTGGAGCAGCTGCTGTTGCGCGTCTCGGAAATGGTGTGCGAGCTGCCGCAGCTGCGCCAGATGGACATCAACCCCATCATCATCGACGAGGATGGGGCGGTGGCCGTGGACGCGCGCATCGTCATCGACCATGCGCCGCCCAACCTCGCGGGGCGCCCGAACAGCTACCAGCACCTGTCCATCCTGCCCTACCCGGCACGCTACGAGCAGGTGTGGCCGCTGCGCGGCGGTGGCGAGTACACGATCCGCCCGATCCACCCGGATGACGCGGAGATGCTGCAGACCTTCGCCAAGGGCCTGTCGTCCGAGAGCCGCTACTTCCGCTTTGCCTCGGCGATGACGGAACTGCCGGCCAACATGCTGGCCCGCTTCACGCTGATCGACTACGACCGCGAGATGGCCCTGGTGGCGGTGGTCAAGGAGCGTCATGCCGACGAAGACGGCGAGATCACCGAGACCGAACGCGTGGTGGGGGTGTCGCGCTACATCACCAACCCGGACCAGTCGACCTGCGAGTTCTCGCTGGTGGTGGCCGACGACTTCGCCGGCAAGGGCCTGGGCTCTCGCCTGATGGAAAGCATCATGGACGTGGCCCGCGAGAAGGGCCTTTCCGAGATCATCGGCCTGGTGCTGGTCAACAACGGCAACATGCTCAAGTTGATGCGCAGCCTGGGCTTCACGGTCAAGCCCAATCCGGAGGACCCGGACTTCCGGCTGGTCACGCACAGCCTGTGAGGCATGAAAAAGGGGGCTGCGTGCCCCCTGGGTCGTTCAGTGCAGCGTCGCCGTGGCGCCATCCGGATCAAAGTCCATCAGCACGCTGGCACCCTCCAGCACCTTCCACAGGTGGGCGGGCATCTGCAGGATGCGGTCGGGGGTGCGGGCCTGGCGCACCCAGGCACCGATTTCGGTGTGCTGGTCTGCGGTGAGCAGGTTCAGCGCAAGCATCTCGTCGAGCAACAGCATGGCACCCTCCTTTCCGATGTGAGACCACTATCTCACAGCTGAGGGCGGCATGGGGGCAAAACAAGAGGCGCCCCCGCTGAAGCGAGGGGCGGGGTGTGACCGATGCCACAGCGGCACCGGGTCACGAGGCAGCGTGGCCTCAGTTCGGGCCGGCGGCGAACAGCGCGGCGGCGCGGGTCTTGATTTCCTGCAGCTCGTTGACGCTGACCGAGTACTGGCCGGTGGTCTTGTTCACGTCGACGCGGAACTCGACTTCCTTGCCACGGTTGCGCAGGATGCCGACGCTGAACTCGTAGTCCTCGCGCTCGCAGGGCAGACCCTCGATGCCCACGTCGTAGTCTTCGTATTCCACGCGGGTGATGTCACCGCTGGCCATGTCCAGCAGGCCGGTCGCATTGACCTCGTCGTCTTCGCTGAATTCTTCGACGATGGTGATGGGCACTTTCAAGTCCACGGGGATACCTTTGGGGGAGAGAGAAATGAGGGGAAGGGGGCGGATTCTGGCACGGATCAGGCCGCGGGCGAAGCGGCCTCACCCGCCAGGCCCAGTCGCCACAGCGAGGTGAGCTCGGCGGCGCGGGCGGCGTGCAGCGGGTCGTCCGGGTCGGTGACCTTGCCATGGCGCGGGCGGATGTCCAGGCGGCCCAGCACCTGCAGGCCGGCTGCTTCGATCCAGCCCAGCAACTCGGCGCGGCTGCGCAGGCCCAGGTGCTCGGCCAGGTCGGACAGGATCAGCCAGCCCTCGCCACCCGGGGCGAGGTGCGGCGCCAGCCCTTGCAGGAAGCCACGCAGCATCCGGCTGTCGGGGTCGTACACGGCCTGCTCCACCGACGAATGCGGACGCGCCGGCACCCAGGGTGGGTTGCACACCACCAGCGGCGCCTGGCCGTCCGGGAACAGGTCGGTCTGCAGCAAGTCAACCTGGGATAGCACGCCCAGGCGTGCCAGATTCTCGCGGGCGCAGACCAGGGCGCGCGGGGCCAGGTCGGTGGCGCGCACGCGCGCAATGCCGCGGCGGGCCAGCACGGCCGCCAGCACGCCGGTGCCCGTGCCGATGTCCCAGGCTTCGTTCTGGGCCTGCAGCGCGGCGGGCAAGGGGGCTTGGGCCACCAGGTCCAGGTACTCGCCCCGCAGCGGGGAGAACACCCCGTAGTGCGGGTGGATGGCGGCCTGTAGCGCCGGGATGGCCACGCCTTTCTTGCGCCACTCGTGGGCGCCGATCAGGCCTTGCAGTTCACGCAGTGACAGCACATAGGCCTCGTCGGCCGGGCCATAGGCCTCGGTACAGGCGGCGACCACGTCGGGCGCACGGCGCAGGGCGATGCGGTGACCGGCCTCGACCGGAATCAGCACCTGCCCCAGGATGCGCGCCCGCTCGGCCTGACGTTTGCGGTGCAGGTGAAAGGCCTGGGCCGGGTCAGGGCTGGCGTGCACGGCCGCGTCGGGTGCCGCACCGGAGGCCGGCTTCGCCGTGCCACGCGACGTCGAGGCAGCACGATCGCGCGTCTCGCGCTTGTCGAGTCGGCGCACCAGCGCCTGCAGCAACTGGCGGGCATTGTGGAAGTCGCCCTGCCAAAGCAGGGCCGTGCCCTCGCAAACCAGGCGGTAAGCGCGGTCGGCAGGCGTCTGGTCGTCGGCCACCATCACGCGGCGCGGCGCGGACACGCCCGATTCGCTGCGCCAGCGGGCGGTGTGGGTCAGGCCGCGCGCGTCGGTCCAGGTGAGGGTCGGGTGGTCGCTCATGAGGGGGCGATGGTAGCCCCTCCTCAGGCGGCGGTCACCACCACGTCGCGGTGCAGGCGCTCCACATCGGCCGGATCGCACAGGTTCGTGCCCGGCGACAGCAGCGCCGCGGCCCCGGCCGCCATCGCGTAGCGAAAGGCCTCGTCCAGGGCCTTGCCCTCGCTGAGCGCCCACACCAGGCCGCCCACGAAGCTGTCGCCCGCGCCAATCGTGCTGGCCACGCTCACCTTCAGGCTCTGCGCCCGCCAGGCCTCGTCGGCCGTCACGAGCAAAGCGCCGTCCTCGCCCAGCGACAGGGCTACGATCTGCGCCTGGCCCTTCGCAATGATCTGGCGGGCCGCATCGCGCCACGAAGCCTCGTCCGGCAAGGGCTGGCCGGTCAGCTCACGCAACTCGCGCAGACTGGGTTTGACGAGGTACACGCCCGCGGCCAGGGTTTCGGCCAGGGCGGCGCCGTTGGAATCCAGCACCAACCAGCCGCCCACCGCGCGCACGCGCTGCGCCAGGCGCGCATAGAAGTCGGCGGGCACCCCCGGTGGCAAGCCGCCGCTGACCACCACATAGCGCGCCTGCGCCAGGCCCGCCACCACCGCGTCCAGGCAGGCCGTCCACTCCGGTTCGGTCAAGGTGGGGCCGGGCAGCACAAAGCGGAAGTCCTGCCCGGAGCGACGCTCGAAAACCGAAAAGCTCTCGCGGGTGGAACCCGCAATCGGCACCACCTGGGCTGGCACGCCCTCGGCGTCCAGCAAGGTGCTCAGCTCGCGCCCCAGCGGGCCGCCCGCCGTGTAGATCGCCGTCACGCGGCTCCCCAAACGGTGCAGCACACGCGCCACATTGATGCCCCCGCCACCCGGATGGGTCTGGTGCGGGCCGCAGCGCAGCTTGTGCACCGGCGCCACGCGGTCGATCGCCGTGGAGATGTCCAGGGCCGGGTTCATCGTGAGGGTGAGGATGTCGGACATGCGCGCAGGAGTCGTCATACAAGAGCCCCCATCCTAAGCCGCCCCGCGGCAAAAGTTCACACCGCGCTGTCCGAATGCACAAGATGGGTGCATGGCTGGCCCGTCTCTTGCGTGCGCCTGTCGGCATGTCCGACACGAGAACATGGGCGCCGACCCATGAGAAAGAGCTGAGCATGAACCTGGACGACTACCTGCCTTACATGCGCGATGTGGTGCGCTGCGAAGCCTCACTGCGCGAACTCAACCTGATGTGGCGCGTGATCGAAGCCATGGCCGAGATGAACTGCGGCGACGACGCCAGTGGCCTGCTGCCCATGATCGCCGCCACCCGCCAAGGCTTCGAGCGCCTGGAGCGCGACCTCGTTGACAGCCTGGTGCGCCAGCGCGTGGACAACGTCATGGCCGAGGTTGGCACCCAGGCCCGCGACGTCATCGACATCGTCGTGCGCAACCTTTACGAGCGCACCGCCGACGTCGGCTTCCTGGCCACCGACCGCGAGCTGTGCGAATACGTCGCCGGCCTGCGCACCGACCGCGACAGCGCCGTCGAGCGCCTGCGCGCCTACCGTGACAAGTACACCGTCTACCAGGAGATCATCCTGTTGGACACCCAGGGTGCCGTGCTCGCCCACATCGACCCGCTCTCGCCCATCGAAGGCAGCCGCGACCCACTGATCCCCGCCACGCTGGCCAGCGAGACCCACGTCGAAACCTTCCGCGCCACCGACCTGCGTCCCGGCGCCGGCCCCGCCTTGGTCTACTCCCAGCGCATGCTGCACCCGCAGACCCAGGAGGTCGTCGGGGTGCTCTGCCTGGTCTTCGGCTTCGAAGACGAAATGCGCGGCATCTTCGAGGCCCGCCACCGCGACGACGCACGCTACAACATCCTGCTGCTCGACGGCGACAACCGCGTGCTGGCCAGTGCCGATGAGGCCTGGATCCCGCGCGGCGTGCGCGTGCCCGTCAACCGCTCCGGCCAGCCCGAGCTGTGCATCCACGGTGGCCGCAAATACCTGACGCAGACCTACGCCACGCAAGGCTACCAAGGCTACCCCGGCCCCCCGGGCTGGCAAGGGCAGGTGATGGTGCCGCTGGACGTGGCCTTCACCCAGGTCGGCGCCGGCATCCTGGAGAAGCTCGACGAATCCATCGCCGAAGGCCTGCTGTCACACGCCGCCTCCTTCTGCCCGCCGCTCTACGAAATCATCCAGACCGCCGACACCGTGCGCCGCGTGGTCTGGAACGGCGAGGTGATGGCCGCCGGCGACCAGCGCGACCTGCGCCAACTCAAATCGGTGCTGGCCCAGATCAGCGACAACGGCGCACGCAGCAACCAGCTGTTTTCGGGCGCCATCCGCGACCTCTACGACGCCGCCCTGGCCTCCAACCTGGAAGCGGCCGACTTCACCACCCGCCTGATGGTGGACCTGCTTGACCGCAACCTGTACGAGCGCGCCAACGACTGCCGCTGGTGGGCCATGACGCCCGAACTGCGTCGCACCCTGGCCCAAGCCCACCCGACGGCCGCCGACCTGCAGCAGCTCAACGCCATCCTGTCGCACATCAACGGCCTCTACACCGTCTATACCCAGCTGGTTGTTTACGATCGGCACGGCCGCATCGTGGCCTCCTCGCGCCAGAGCACGCCCGACGGCCACGCGGTCATCGGCACCCCCATCGACGCCACGGCCCTGGCCGCCACGCTGTCGCTGAGCCACGCCCAGCAATACCACGTCAGCGGCTTCGAGCCTTCACCGCTCTACCAAGATCGCCGCACCTACACCTACCACGCCGCCATCCGCGATCTGGACGACCCCAGCCAGGTCGTCGGCGGCATCGGCATCGTGTTCGACTCGGCGGTCGAGTTGCACGCCATGCTCCGAGGCGGCCTGCCGCTCATGGCCAAGGCCCAGGCGGTCTATGTGGACCGCAACGGCCTCGTGCTCTCCAGCACCCAGGACGAGGTCGCCACAGGCACCCGCTTCGCCCTGCCCGCCGAGTTCCACCAGCTCCAGCGCGGCGAGTCCCGCTCGCGCATCGTCGTGCGTGACGGCCAGTACGTCGTGATGGCTGCCTGCGTCTCCAGCGGCTACCGCGAGTTCAAGGTCAGCGACGGCTACCAGGACGATGTGCTGGCCGTGTGCTTCTGGCCGCTGGGTGAGGTGCGCTCGCTGCAGCGCGACCCGGCCCGCCGCCGCGAAGCCGCGCTGCTCGAGCGCAAGGTCTTGCCGCACTGCGAGCAGTTCGCCACCTTCTTCGTCGACGACAGCCTCTTCGCCCTGCCCGCCACCGCCGTGCTCGAAGCCCTGCCGGCCACCCAGCTCAAGCGCGTCTCGGCCGACCCGACGCGGCACCGCATCGGCCTGCTCGCCCGTCACCGCGACGGTCGCATCGTCAGGTACCTGTGGGTGTTCGACCTGTTCGGCCTGCTCGGCCTGCCCGAGAGCGACCAGCTCGGCAGCCAGGTCATCGTGTTCCAGCACCAGGGCGTCGAAGTGGGCCTGCTGGTGGGCGACCTGCACGCGGTCCCTGCCTTCGAGGCCCAGCAGATCTCCCAGGCCCCGGCTCTGCCGGGTAGCGGCAGCCAGGTCATCAGCCACCTGATCCGCGCCAACCAGGGCAAGCTGCTGATCCAGTTGCTGGACCCCAACGCGCTGGCCGCCCGGCTCAAGCCCGAGGCCACGCTGGCCGTGCGCTGAGCCCCGCAGCGCCCCCGACGTCACACCGCGTCCCGTCGCGGTGTGACGTCCCCTTACCAAGGGGTGGGCGGTGCCGGATGGCGAGGGGCTTCCCATCCGGCAAAATGGCAGGATGACCGAAGCGCCCCTTCCCGACGTGCTGCGCCCCGAGCGTGGCGGCAGTCCGCACGCCGAGTCGCCCGACAGCCCCAGCTTCGAGAGCTACTTCCGCGACCCCGACTTTCCCCCCAGCCAGCCCCTGGCCTGGGCCCTGGGCCACCGCACCGAGCTGCTCGACGCCCTGCGCGGCCTCTTCCACGGCCCCGCCGCCATGGTCCAGCTGCGCCTGTGGTGCTTTCTGGAGCTGTGCAGCCAACCCCAGGCGCGCCTCTCGCGCGAAGACATCCAGCAGCTCTTCCACGCCGTCTGGCCCGACGCGCTGGAAACCGTCCTCAAGCGCCTGCGCGACCTGCACCTGCTGGCCTGGGACGCCACCACGCAGGACTACCAACTGCCGCCCCTGGCCCAGCAGGTCCAGGGCCTGCTCGCCCCATTGACCACCCCGCCCGCGGTGGACGAGGACGACGAGATGGCGCCCCTGCTGGCCCAGGTCGCCGGCGCCCAGCAGCTCGGCCTGGTCAACGCCAACCAGCTGCGCCACCTGCACGCCTCGCTGGCACGCCTGCACGACGAGTTCGCCGAGGCCATCGCCAGTGGCTCCGAAGCCCAGCTGCGCACCGCCCAGCCGCGCTTTGACCGCGCCCTGCAACTGGTCGATCGCGCCGGCCAGGCCCTCACCGCCCTGATCCGCGCCGACCACGAAGACCCGCGCCTGGAGCGCGAAGCCCGCGCCATCGGCCAGGAGCAGGCCCGCCTGCTGTCCATGGCCAGCCAGTTCACCCGCGCGCTGCAACAGGCCGACCGCCAGCGCGTCACGCTCGGCTCCACCGGCCTGACCACGTCGGATGTGCGCGCCTGGCTGCGCGCCCACCCCGCGCTCTACGAGCTGATGGGCGAAGCCCTGTCCGTGCCCGTGCGCCCGGTCTTTGTCAGCCAGCACGACCTCATCGACGTGGCCGAAGGCGAGTTCGAACGCGACCGCCCCGACCCCGAACGCAGCGTGGGCCTGCCCCCGCCCGCCGAGGCCGCCGCCGGCACGCTCGACACCCTCAGCCTGCCGCCTGAGCTCAACGGCCTCATCCACCTGCTGGGCCGCTGGTCGGAGCAGCTCAGCGAGCTGCCCGCGCAAGCCGACCCCACCGACGAGAACGCACCCCCGCCCGGTACCCGCCCGCTGCACGAGGCCATTCTGGGCGGTCGTTTCGCCCAGGCCGCCTACCGCCTGCAGCTCATGCCCCTGCTCGGCGACGCACAGGCCCAGACCCTCAAGGGCGCCACCGGCGACCTCGCCCGCGCCCCCTGGCAGTGGCAAGCCAGCCCCCGCCACCTCCCGACCCAAGACGAGGCCGTGGCCCTGATCAGCGAAGGTCTGATCAGCCCCCGCTCCGTTGACGACACCCCCACGCCCCCATGAGCTCACACCTGGACGACGCGGCCCAACTGGCCGCCGAACTGCTGGCCCGCCGCTGGCTGCCCCGCCAGCACCCCAAGGTCAAGCGCGCCCTGATCGACGCCGACCTGTGGGCTGCCACCCAAGACCGTCTGGCCCAGGTCGGCCTGCGCCTGATCGACAACCTCTACGCCGACCACGTCAGCGTCGCCCTGCTGCGGCCCGCTGAAACAGCCGTGTTCGGCGAAGGCGGTCTCAACAGCCACAACAACATCGACCTGCCGCGCGACGCCGTCTCGCTGCTCGTCGTGCTGTGGTCGCTCATCGTGCTGCCCAAGCGCGAACGCCAGGCCGCCCGCGCCGCCAACGCCCAGGGCGACGACCAGAACGACATGTTCGGCAAGGACCGCCCGCTGCCCACCGCCGCCAGCGTCAGCCCCCTGGTCTCCTACCGCGCCCTGCTCGCCGACTTCGGCGTGCAGCTCGGCAAGAAGACCCGCCTCGACGCCAACCTCAAGCGCCTGGAAAACCACGGCTTCATCCTCCGCAAGGGCGAAGACATCGCCGAAGGCCCGCTGCTCGACCTGCTGCTCGACTACGACGCGCTGGCCCAGCGCATCCTGCAAGGCGCCCTCGGCGACGTGCTGGCCCAGGCCAAACAGCTCGCCGGCAACCTGCCCCTGGCCCTGACCCAGCCCCCGCTGGAAGAGCTGCCCACCGACGACGAACTCGCCGAAGACGCCGCCCTGCTGGCCGACGAGGCCGGTCAGCGCAGCGATGCCAGCGATGGCAACCACGCCCACGCGGCAGATCCCGACGCGCGCCCCACGACAGGCTCACCCCCTGAGCCCCTGACACCTGCCGACCCCGACGAGGCCTGATCCGAATGTTTCACCTGCAAAGCCTCGAACTGCTGCACTGGGACTACTGCCAGCGCCTGACCCTGCCGCTCGACGGCAGCATCATCACCGTCGCCGGCCCCAACGGCTCGGGCAAGACCACCCTGCTCGACGCCATGCGCACCCTGCTTGGCCTGGACTGCTCGGGCGGGCGCAACTACAAGACCTACGCCCGCCACGCCAACGCCGACAGCGCCTGGCTGCGCGCCACCGTCGACAACCGCCCGCGCAACCGCCAGTCCTCCAACCGCCCCTTCGCCCGCTGCCTGCTCTACAGCGACGTCGTCACCCTCGTCTGCCGCATCGACCGCAACGGTGGCGACTGGGTGCGTCGCTACCTGATGGTCGAAGGCGACGTCAGCATCGAACAGCTCATCGAGCGCCAGGACAAGGACTGGCTGGGCATCGACAACTGGCGCAAGCGCCTCGAAGGCGCGGGCCTGTCACGCGCCATCGCCAAGGTCCTCGCGCTCGAGCAAGGCCAGACCGACCGCCTCTGCGAATACAGCCCCAAGGAACTGCTCAAGCTGGTCTTCGACGTCTTCGGCGACCAGGACGTGCTCGACCGCTACGACGAAGCGCGCAACCATCAGCGCCAACTCACGCAGGAAGTCGAAGCCGCCGAGCGCGAACTCTCCCACGGCAAGGCCCAGCGCGCCGAGCTCGAAATCCGCGTCAACTCCTACCGCCAGTACGAGCTCAAATGCCAGGAGCGCGAAACCCTCGCCACCGAGGTCGTGCCCGTGCTGAGCAGCCACGAAACCCGTCGGGTGCTCGCCAGCAAGCTGCGTGAACTGCACCGCCAGCGCCTGCAGTCGCAAGAAGACCGCCGTCAGCACGCCCAGGTCAAGGCCGAGCTGCTGCAACGTCTGCAAGACCAGACCGATGCGGCCACCCGCGTCGAAGAGCTCGAAGCCCAGGTCCGCACCGCCCGCCGCCTGCAGGAAGAGGCCCGGGACGCCGAGCGCCCGGTCGAAGCCCTGGTCAAACGCGCCGACGAACTGCAAGGCTTGGCCGTGGTCGAAGGCGACGCCGACAAGCTCACCACCCGCATCGCCGAACTGAGCGAGCACAAGCAAAAGCTCGCCACCCAGTGGCAACGCCTCAAGGACCAGCGCGACGACGCCCAGCGCGCCTACGACGCCCTCAAAGGCCAGCGCCAGGCGCCTCCTCCGCCTGAGGTCGCCCGCTTCACCCGCACCCTCACCGAGGCCGGCATCGCCCACCACCTCATCGCCGACATCATCGAGATCAGCGACGAGAAGTGGCGCGCCGCCGCCGAAGGCGTGCTGCGTGGCAGCCGCTGGGTCGTGGTGCTGGCCAAGCCCAGCCACGAAGCCCAGGCCATGGCCCTGGCCGAGAAGGAGCGCTTCCGCCACTACATCGTGGCCGACGCCGAAGATGCCCCCGCGCAACCGGATCCCGACAGCCTGCTGGCCGTCCTGAAGTTCTCCGCCGCCGCGCCGCGCTGGCTGCTGCGCCAGCTCGCCAACATCCGCCGCGTGGCCAGCACCGAAGCCGGCGTCAAGCTTGGCGGCGAATGGATCACCCCCGAGGCCTACCACCGCGACAACCGCGGTGGCCGCTCGGTCTGGGTCGACCCCGGCCAGCACCAGTTCGGCGCCGCTGCCATAGCGGGGCGTCGCCAGTCCATCGAAGCCCGCCTGGCCCAGCTCGACGAAGAAATGACCCGCCTGGTGCGCGACCAGGCCTTCTTCGACCGCCAGCTGCAAGACGCCCGCCAGGCGGCCAAAGGCTTCACCGCCGCCGCCGAACTGGCCGAGCGTGCCGCCGAGTTCCACGAAGCCCGCGAGCAGCTGCCCACGCTCAAGCAGGCCCGCGTGCAAGCCGGTGAGCGCTGGCAACAGGCCGAGGCCCTGCTCAAGCACGCTGTGGTGGCGCAGACCAACGCCCAGCACGCCTACAAGCAGGCGCAAGAGCGGCTGGCTCACCTGGAGAGCCGCAGCGCCCAGCACGACCGCGACTGGCAGATCCGCTTCGATGACCTGATGGCCCAGGCCCTCATGTCGCGCGAGGTCAAGCTGCAACTGCCCCGCCGCTGGCGCGAACCCGCCCGCATCACCGAGATGCAGGCCAAGTACGGCAACGTCACCCAGGCCCGCCTGCGCGCCGAAGCCGTCGACCGCGAGCTCAACGAAGGCCAGTGGGAAACCGACCCCACCGTGCTGGAGCAGCTCACGCTGATGAACGCCAACGTGCTGCGCCAGGAAGACGAGCTCAACCAGCGCAAGGCCAGCAACGCCGCCGCAGCCATCGCTGTCGACAACGCCCGCGCGCGCTACACCGACGTGCTCAAGGTCACGGTGCGCCGCTACCGCAAGAACATCATCGAACTCGGCCACCTCGCCGGGGTCGAGGTCAACGCCGAACTGCCGCATCTGGACGGTGACGACATCGGCCTGCGCCAAGCCGAGCTCAAGGTGCACTTCAACTTCGACGGCAAGGGCAGCATCGGCCTCAACGACGGCGAAGCGTCCGGCGGCCAGCAGGTCATCAAGTCCCTCATCCTGCTCGTGGGCCTGATGAAGGACGACGAGAGCACGGGCGGCTTCGTCTTCATCGACGAACCCTTCGCCCACCTCGACGTGCGCAACATCCAGCTCGTTGGCCACTTCCTGCGCTCTACGCGCGCGCAGTACGTGCTCACCACGCCCATCACGCACAACGTCGAGGTGTTCGAACCGGCCGACGTCACCCTCGTCACCGCCAAGAAGCCCAAGGGCGCGCGCTGGGCCCCCCCGATCGGCGTGCTGCAGCGCCGCCCGCCGGCCGAGGTACTCTGAGGCCTCCAGCGTTTCTGCGCGAACGTCACGCGCCACAAAGAAAAAAACCGGGCCATGCCCGGTTTCTTCATGCGACGCCTGTGTACCTCAGGCAGTTTGGCGACGACGCCCCGCCACAGCCGCACCGACCAGGCCCAGACCCATCAGGGCAAGAATGGCAGGCTCAGACACCTGAGCGGGCTCACCGATCACCACCCCTCCCACGGTGATACCGTCAAAGGCCAAACCAGAGTCGTAAGCCGTATCACTCCAGTTCGTCACACCGAACTCCAGGACGTAATTGCCGGCCGTCGCAATTTCATAATTGGACTGAACCCAGCCCGTGTAACCACAGCCACTGGAATAGCAGCTGCCCGAACTGCCGCCGAGGGGCGACCAAGAGGGGCCACCGGCGATGATGGTGACCGATGCGGGCGACAGCGTCGCGGCAGGCGCCGGCATGCTGAAGCCAGGCACGATGCTGCCACTCGGTGCCGTGCGAGCTGTGAACAGCAAGGCCACTTGATTCGATGAGGAATCCAACAGACGCGCCCACGCGTAGTCAGCGAAACCGGCGCCATCGGACGTCACGTAGTTGAAGAAAAACTCCAAATCGTCACCCGCCGCGGCCGAGAACACGGCCGAGCGCAGGGTCGACCCATTGGTACCAGAGCCGCTACCGCCAACGCCAGGCAAGGCCACACCGTTGACGCCATTGTTGCTGGACACATAACCATACTGGCTGCCACCGGATGGCGCCAAAGTCACCACGCCATTGGCACCCAGGGTACCGGCATTGCCATTGGCCGTCCAGCCAGCGGGCAGGCCCGCATCAAACAGGGCGGCCGAAGCCGGGCCCATCATCCCCAGTGCGAGACCCAACGTCCACACCGATGCCTTGATTTTGCTCATCATCATGTTCACTCCACTTCAGTTGCTTTAAGACTCAATGCAGGTACGCGCAGCCGGCACCACACCTGCCGCTTTCACCAACCTCTTGCCCAGCCCTTGAAAGCAACTGACGTGCCACGTAGAAAACACATTACAAATCAATAAGTTACATCAAATATCCCATCTTCTTTGAAGGTGCATGTAAAGCAGACCGACACCCTTGAACAGGTGGTGCGCCAATGCCGTCGGACTGCGCGGGCAACAAAAAAGCCCGCAGGGATGAGCTGCGGGCTTCGGGGCGAGGACAGGCGCAAGCGCCTGTCTGACGCGAGATCACTTCTTGCGCAGGCGGCGGATGGCAGCCAATTGCGCCACCAGTTCGGCCAGCTCGCTTTGTGCGCGGGCCAGGTCCAGTTCGCCCTTGGCGTTTTGCACGGCTTCCTCGGCCAAACGCTTGGCTTCGGTGGCCTTGGCCTCGTCCAGGTCGTGACCGCGGATGGCGGTATCGGCCAGCACGGTCACGCAGTGAGGCTGCACTTCCAGGATGCCGCCAGCCACGAAGACGAACTCTTCTTCGTTGTTGTCAGCGCGCTGGATGCGCACGGCGCCCGGCTTGATGCGGGTGATCAGCGGGGTGTGACGCGGCAGGATGCCAAGCTCACCCACCTCACCCGGCAGGGACACCAGCGTGGCTTCGCCCGAGAAGATCGACTCTTCGGCGGAGACCACATCAACGTGAATGGTGGACATATCGAGCTTTCAAAAGAGGTTCAACGATTTGCACCGTCCGAAGACAGCTTTCACACGATCTCAAACGGCGCAAGAAGCAAGCAATCGGGTGTGGATCAAGGCGCTGCGCACAACCGTAGCGGAAGCTACGGTGAGCACGGCAACGCCGAACCACGCCCGAGTGCGCCGCTTATTGCATCGTCTTGGCCTTTTCGAAGGCTTCGTCGATCGTGCCAACCATGTAGAAGGCCTGCTCGGGCAGTGCGTCGCACTCGCCGTTCACGATCATCTTGAAGCCACGGATGGTTTCCTTCAGAGGCACATACTTGCCAGGTGCGCCAGTGAACACTTCGGCGACGTGGAAAGGCTGCGACAGGAAACGCTGGATCTTACGAGCGCGGGCCACCAGCAGCTTGTCTTCCGGAGCCAGTTCGTCCATGCCCAGAATGGCGATGATGTCGCGCAGTTCCTTGTAGCGCTGCAGCGTGTTTTGCACGGCGCGGGCCACTTGGTAGTGCTCTTCACCGACCACGTGCGGGTCCAACTGACGCGAGGTCGAGTCCAGCGGGTCCACGGCGGGGTAGATACCCAGCGAAGCGATGTCACGCGACAGCACCACGGTGGAGTCCAAGTGGGCGAAGGTCGTGGCAGGCGACGGGTCGGTCAAGTCGTCCGCAGGGACGTACACGGCCTGGATCGAGGTGATCGAGCCGACCTTGGTCGAGGTGATGCGCTCTTGCAGACGGCCCATTTCTTCGGCCAGCGTCGGCTGATAGCCCACAGCCGAAGGCATACGACCCAGCAGAGCAGACACTTCGGTACCGGCCAGGGTGTAACGGTAGATGTTGTCCACGAAGAACAGCACGTCACGGCCTTCGTCACGGAAGGCTTCGGCCATCGTCAGACCGGTCAGGGCCACGCGCAGGCGGTTGCCCGGCGGCTCGTTCATCTGACCGTACACCATGGCGACCTTGGATTCGGCCAGGTTGTCCTGCTTCACCACGCCGGCATCCGACATTTCGTGATAGAAGTCGTTGCCTTCGCGGGTACGCTCACCCACACCAGCGAACACCGACAGACCCGAGTGAGCCTTGGCGATGTTGTTGATGAGTTCCATCATGTTCACGGTCTTGCCCACACCGGCGCCACCGAACAGACCCACCTTACCGCCCTTGGCGAACGGGCAGACCAAGTCGATCACCTTGATGCCGGTTTCCAGCAGCTCGGTCGAGGGCGACAGTTCGTCGTAAGCGGGAGCCTTGCGGTGGATCGGGGCCGTTTGAGCCTGCGACACTTCACCACGTTCGTCGATGGGGTTGCCCAGCACGTCCATGATGCGGCCCAGGGTAGCCGGGCCCACGGGCACGGTGATCTGAGCGTTGGTGTTGAACACCTGCATGCCGCGGCGCAGGCCGTCGGACGAACCCAGCGCGATGGTACGGACAATGCCGTCGCCCAACTGCTGTTGCACTTCGAGGGTCAGCGCGGAGCCTTCCATCTTCAGAGCGTCGTACACCTTGGGCATCTGGTTACGCGGGAACTCCACGTCCACCACGGCGCCGATGCACTGAACGATCTTGCCCACTGTTTGCGTGTCAGCCATTTTTCGTTCCTTCAATCAATTCAAAATCTTCGGATCAGACCGCAGCCGCACCGGCGACGATCTCGGACAGCTCGGTCGTGATCGCGGCCTGGCGGGTCTTGTTGTAGACCAGCTTCAGTTCCTTGATCACATTGCCGGCGTTGTCGGTCGCGGCCTTCATGGCCACCATGCGAGCCGACTGCTCCGAAGCCATGTTCTCTGCCACAGCCTGGTAAACCAGCGCTTCAACGTAACGGGTCATCAACTCGTCGATCACCAGCTTGGCGTCCGGCTCATAGATGTATTCCCATGCATGAGTCGTTTCGCCTGCGAACTCGTCGGCCGCCAGAGGCAGCAGTTGCTGGACCTGGGGCTCCTGCTTCATCGTGTTGATGAAGCGGGTGTAGCACAGGTAGACAGCGCTGAGTTCACCAGCGGTGTAAGCGTCGAGCAGCACCTTGACCGGGCCAATCAGCTTTTCCAAGTGCGGGGTGTCGCCCATGCCGACGACTTGCGCGACGACATTGGCACCGATGCGGTTGAAAAAGCCAGTGGCCTTGTTGCCGATGGCGACCACGTCGGCCTTGACGCCCTGACCGTCCAGCTCACGGAGCTTGTTGGTCACGGCACGCAGCACGTTCGTGTTCAAACCACCGCACAGACCCTTGTCCGTGCTCACCACGATGAAGCCCACCTTCTTGCCGCCTTGACCAGGCAGCATGAAGGGGTGGACGTACTCGGGGTTGGCCTTGGCCAAGTTCGCCGTGATGTTGCGCACCTTTTCAGCGTAGGGGCGAGCCGCAAGCATGCGATCTTGCGCCTTGCGCATCTTCGAAGCCGCGACCATTTCCATGGCCTTGGTGATCTTCTTGGTGTTCTCGACGCTCTTGATCTTGTTGCGAATTTCCTTGCCTACGGCCATGGTGCGCTCCTTTAGGCGAAGGTCTTCTTGAACGCGACGATGGCCGATTGCAGTTCGGCTTCGGCGTCCTTGTCCAGAGCCTTCTTCTCTTCGATCTTGGCCAGCAGCGCAGCGTGGCTGGTCTTCAGGAACTGGTGCAGACCGGCTTCGAAGGCCAGAACCTTCTTGACGTCCACGTCATCCATGAAGCCCTTGTTCACGGCGAACAGGGTGGCACCCATCAGAGAGATGGACAGCGGCTGGTACTGAGCCTGCTTCAGCAGTTCGGTCACGCGGGCACCGCGGTCCAGCTGCTTGCGGGTGGCTGCGTCCAGATCGGAAGCGAACTGCGCGAAGGCAGCCAGTTCACGGTACTGGGCCAGGTCGGTACGGATACCGCCGGACAGGCTCTTGATGACCTTGGTCTGAGCAGCACCACCGACGCGCGACACCGAGATACCGGCGTTGATGGCGGGGCGGATACCAGCGTTGAACAGGTTGGTTTCCAGGAAGATCTGACCGTCGGTGATCGAGATCACGTTGGTCGGAACGAAAGCGGACACGTCACCGGCTTGCGTTTCAATGATCGGCAGGGCGGTCAGCGAACCGGTCTTGCCCTTCACTTCGCCGTTGGTGAAGGCTTCGACGTAGTCGGCGTTCACGCGAGCGGCACGCTCCAGCAGGCGGGAGTGGATGTAGAACACGTCGCCGGGGAAAGCTTCGCGGCCGGGCGGACGACGCAGCAGCAGCGAGACTTGACGGTAGGCAACGGCTTGCTTGGACAGGTCGTCGTACACGATCAGGGCGTCTTGACCGCGGTCGCGGAAGTATTCGCCCATGGCGCAGCCGGAGTAGGCCGACACGAACTGCATGGCAGCCGAGTCAGAAGCCGAAGCGGCGACGACGATGGTGTAGTCCATGGCGCCAGCTTGTTCCAGCGAGCGCACGACGTTCTTGATCGACGAAGCCTTCTGACCGATGGCGACGTAGATACAGGTGACGCCTTGACCCTTCTGGTTGATGATCGCGTCGATGGCGACGGCGGTCTTACCAGTTTGGCGGTCACCAATGATCAGCTCGCGCTGACCACGGCCGACGGGCACCATCGAGTCGATGGACTTGATGCCGGTCTGCAGGGGTTGATCCACGGATTGACGTGCGATCACGCCCGGAGCGATCTTCTCGATGGGAGAAGTCAGCTTGGCGTTGATCGGGCCCTTGCCGTCGATGGGCTGACCCAGGGCGTTCACCACGCGACCCACCAGTTCGGGGCCGACGGGCACTTCCAGGATGCGGCCGGTCGTCTTGACCGTGGCGCCTTCGGAGATGTGCTCGTAGGAGCCCAGGATCACGGCGCCGACGGAGTCACGCTCCAGGTTCAGGGCCAGACCGTAGGTGGGGACGCCGGAGGCGTCCGCGGGGAACTCCAACATTTCGCCTTGCATGGCATCGGACAGGCCGTGCACGCGGACGATACCGTCGGTCACGGAGATGACGGTACCTTGGTTGCGAATGTCGGCAGCCGCGCCGAGACCCTCGATGCGGCTCTTGATCAGTTCGGAAATTTCTGCGGGATTCAGTTGCATTGCTTTGCTCCCAGGCTGGTCAAGGGCCGCGCGAAGGCGAACCGCGTTGACAACAACCGGTGGCGCAATACCACCGGTAGGGTTGAGCGACTATTCGGATGGAGGCCGGGCTCTGGTTCAGGCCAGAAGTGCCGACTTCATGCGTTCCAGGCGGGCCTTGACGGAGGTGTCGAGCACCTCGTCGCCGACCACCACGCGCACACCGCCGATGAGGTCGGCGTCGACCTCCACAACGGCTTCCAGCTTGCGACCAAAGCGCTTTTCCAGCGGTGCCACGATCTCGGCCACTTGGGCATCAGAGATCGGGAAGGCACTGAAAATGCGGGCTTCGGCCACGCCCTGGCGGGCATGCACGAGCGTCTGGAACTGCTCGGCCATCAGCGGCAGCGCCGCCAGACGACCGTTGTCCAGAACGGTACGCAGGAAATTGGACACAGCCGGAGCCAAAGCCACCTTGGCGGCCTCGGTCAGCACGCCGAAGACTTGCTCCTGCGTGACGCGAGGGTTGTCGGCGAAGCTTTGCAGGGCGGCGTCACCGGCGACTTGCGCCAGGGCGGCCACTTGCGTCACGACCGCAGATTGCTCTGCTTCCGGGACGGCCTTGAACAAGGCTTCGGCATAAGGACGGGCGATGGTGGCGAGCTCGGCCATGATCACAGCTCCGACTTCAGGCGGTTCAGCAGGTCGGCATGGACCTCGGCCGACACCTCACGACGCAGAATCTGCTCGGCACCCTTGACGGCCAGACCGGCGACCTGCTCACGCAGGACTTCACGGGCTTGCACGGCCAGTTGATCGGCTTCTGCCTTGGCATCAGCAACGATCTTGGCACCTTCATCGGACGCACGCTTTTTGGCGTCGTCGATGATGGCGGCTGCGCGCTTTTCAGCGTCAGCAATGCGTTGAGCGATCTCGTCGCGGGATTGGGCGAGCTGTTCCTGGACGCTCTTGTTGGCGTTCGCCAGTTCCAGCTTCGCCTTGTCGGCAGCAGCCAGACCGTCCGCGATCTTGGTTGCGCGCTCGTCGAGAGCCTTCGTGATCGGGGGCCACACGAACTTCATCGTGAACCACCAGAGGATCCCGAAGACCACGATCTGCGCGAACAGCGTTGCGTTCAGATTCACGGCTCGGACCTTTCTCGGTTAAATGGAATGTTCAGTCGAGAAGGGACCGATTACTTGGCCAGAGCGGCGATGAAGGGGTTCGCGAAGGCGAACAGCATGGCGATACCCACGCCGATCAGGAAGGCGGCGTCGATCAGACCAGCCAGCAGGAACATCTTGGTTTGCAGTTCGTTCATCAGCTCAGGCTGACGAGCGGTGGCTTCGAAGTACTTGCCACCCATCAGGGCGATACCGATACAAGCACCGATGGCGCCCAGTGCGATGATCAGACCACAAGCGATAGCGACGTTAGCCAACACCAGTTCCATGATTGCTCCTAAAAGAAAGGTAAGTTAAGAAAGGAAAGGGAAAGGGAAAAGAAAGACTCGTTCAGGCCACACCGATGGGGATCAGTGACCTTGATGTGCCTGACCGATGTACACCAGGGTCAGCATCATGAAGATGAAGGCCTGGAGCGCGATGATCAGGATGTGGAAGATGGCCCAGGCAGAGCCTGCCAGCACGTGGAGGATCCACAAGCCAGCGCCACCCATGGTCAGGGCTGCGCCGACAGCGCCACCCAACAAGGCGATCAGCATGAAGACCAATTCGCCAGCGTACATGTTGCCCCACAGTCGCATGCCATGAGAGATGGTCTTGGCACCGAACTCCACCAGGTTCAGGAAGAAGTTGGGGATGGCCAGGGCAATCGTGCCGCCCACGCCGTGCGCATGGAAGGGAGCAGTGAACAGCTCTTTGATGAAGCCGCCCACACCCTTGATCTTCATGTTGTAGTACAGGCAGATCAGCAGGACCGAGATGGACATGCCCAGGGTGATGGACAGGTCGGCGGTCGGCACGACGCGCATGTAGGCGTGGTGCGGATCGTGGCCAGCGGCGGCGTAGACGCCTTCCCAGATGCGGGGCAGCAGGTCAACGGGCAGCAAGTCCATCGCGTTCATGAAGAAGATCCACACGAACACGGTCAGGGCCACCGGGGCCACAGCCTTGCGCGAGGTTGCGTTCGGGATGATGCTCTTGGCTTGCGTGTCAACCAGCTCGACCAGCATCTCGACGGCAGCCTGGAAGCGGCCGGGCACGCCGGACGTGGCCTTGCGGGCCGCTTTCCACAACATGAATACACCCAGCAGACCCAGGACGATCGACCAGAACATCGAGTCGATGTTGATGTACGACCAGTCGACAATGGCCTGGGCCTCTGCGTGGTTCTGCAGATGGCGCAGGTGGTGCCCGATGTATTCCGGAGCGGTTGGCCCGTGGTGGGCCGCGTGTTCAGCCGTAGCGGCGACAGCGTCAGCAGACATCAGCAACTCTCGTCAAATCAAGATTTCTTATAGCGACGCTGCCCGGCGAGCAGCACCACCCCAACAACTTTCAAGACCAGCACCAGGGTCACCAGCAGCGCCACCCAATTCAGGGGCTGCACCACCTTGGGCGCCAGCGCCAGCAAGGCGCAGATCAAACCCAACTTGAGCACCTCCCAGACCAGAAGGCGCCCGACCCCGCGTCCCGCGTTGCGTCCAAACACCCCGCGCGCCATCAGCAGGCTGGGCACCACCACCACAGCCGTCGCGTACAGCGACGACCAAAGGGCAGACACATCGCGCGACACACCACCCCAAACGAGCGCGACCAGCACCCCAAAGGCGCCTTGCGCGGCAATGACCTGCCACACAGACATCGACGGGTGCTTGGCAAGAAGGGCTTGCGCCTCTTCCCGCGTCAGCGGCTCAACAGGCGGATCGATGTCTTTGGACCAGTCGGACACATCGAAGTCGGTATCGTGAACCGTTTCGCCGCCTCTTGGCTTGGAACGTTGAGGCGTGGACATGTCGCTTGCTCTTTGCGTGGGAGCTTTGGTTAACGGGCGCTTTTGGCACCGGCCTGGCACAAACACACCGACCCTGGTGTCGGCAAAACCTAAAGATTATACGCAGTAACCCGCACGGAGCCAAGTGCCCCGTCCGATTTGACGCCTCCCGCCCCTCGAATGCGGCTGCTCCGTTAAATACCCCCCATCCGAGGGAAACCCTGGGGCAAGCCCGGTGGGCGGCCCGGTGGCGCGTCGTCATGCTCAGGGCCATTCCTTGTCGACGGCATCCCTGACGCCTTCGATGCGAGCCACCCGGTGGAGTCACGACATGCCCGAAGCCAGCCGTAAAGAGAGCGTCAGCACCTTCTACCGCCCCCTGCGGGGCATCACGGTCACCCACATCAAGCAGATGTATGACCTGTACGCCTCGTTCTACGAGAACACCGCGCTGGATGTGTTCATGCACGACCTGAGCAAAAAGTCGGGCGTGATCCTGGTGACGCGCAAGTCGGACGAGAAAGTTGTTGGGTTTTCGACACTCACCTGCTTCGACCTGCAGGTAGAGGGGCGGGCCGTGCGGGGCATCTTCAGCGGCGACACCATCATCGAGCCAGCGTATTGGGGCAGCAACGCGCTGGCTGCAACCTTCCATCGTCGCGTCGTGATCGAGCGACTGAAGAAACCACTCACCCCCTTCTATTGGTTCCTGATCTCCAAGGGCTACAAGACCTATCTGCTGCTGACCAACAATTTCTACAACTACTACCCGAATGTCCGCGGTGGCGATGCGCGTTATCGCCGCGTCACCGAAGCGTATTGCGAGGCATTGTTTCCCGAAGCTTTCGATCGCCAGAAGATGGTGCTGGACTTCGGGCATGACTACGTTCGGTTGAGGGGCGATGTGGCCGAGATCACGCCGGAACTGAAGGCAGCCAATCCGCACATTGCCTTCTTCGAGAAGGTCAACCCAGAGTGGCGTCGCGGCACCGAGTTGCCTTGCGTAGGCTCTTGTGATTACGAGAGCGTGTTGCGCTCATGCGTGGACATGCCACTGAAATGGCTCCGCAAGCATGTGCTGCGCACGCACCGCCCCGCGGGGATCGAGGTTGCGCCGATGTCGCCCTCGGATTCGCCCTGGCAGGACACGGATGTGTTGCCGGACGGCCTGGATCGCCAGAGAGCTTCCTGAGCATGGGCATCGGCACGACCCTGGGTCATCAACTGCTGCGTCAGCTTGTCGCACCGGGTCGCCGGCGCTTCGAGCGCCAACTACACAATCTGGAGGGCGTTCAGCGTGCGCGCTTGGCACGCTGGCTGGCCGCCGCAGCACGCTCGCCCGAAGGGCAACGCCGGGGCATCCGTGCAGACTGGTCCTGGGAGACGTTTGCACGCGAGCTGCCCGTGAGCAACTATGCGGACCACGCCGCCACGATCACGCGGCAGCGAGAAACGCAACAGCCGCTGCTGATTGACTCGCCGGTGATGCGCTACCAGCCGACCAGCGGCTCGACGTCGGCCGTGAAGTGGGTACCCTACACCCAGCTCTTCCTGGAGGAACTGGACGAGGTCATCAGCGCCTGGGTGAGCGATCTGTATCGGCAGTTTCCGCAGCAAGGCCGGGGCACGCACTACTGGTCACTGTCGTGGATGCCCACCGAGATGCGCGCGCAGACCACCGGGGATCTGAATGACGACATGCAGATCCTGTCGTGGGGCAAGCGCTTGCTGGCCTACCTGACCCAGGCGGCTCCGCAGGAGATCGCGCTGGCGGAAACGTCGGAAGACTCCTTGTTTGCCACGATCGCCTGGCTGGCCTCGGATGCCTCACTGGGTTTCATCTCGGTGTGGAGCCCCACGTTCGGTTTGGGGCTGCTGGAGCAGCTGTCGGCGTGGCGGGAAGAGCTGGCCAAGGCTTTGCAACGCGGGGATTGGGGCGCACGCACGCCGCGCATGGCGGGCCTGCCCTGCCCCAAGTCGGCGCGCGCAGCCCGGCTGCTGCAGGAGTGGGGCGGCCAGCTGAACCCAGCCTTCTTTCAGCAGCTGTGGCCGAACCTGACCGTGATCAGCGCCTGGGACACCGCGGCTGCGGCACCGTGGGCGCGGCAGTTGCAGGCACAACTGCCGCAAGCGGGCTTTCAGGGCAAGGGCCTGTGGGCGACGGAGGGAGTGGTGACGTTCCCCTTCCAGGGTCGCTACCCCTTGGCCTACCTGAGCCATGTGTATGAGTTCATGGATGCCCAGGATGGCCGCGTGCTGCCGCCCTGGTCCCTGCGCGAAGGTCAGGATGTGATCCCACTGCTGACCACAGGCAGTGGGCTGGCCCGGTATCAGATGAGTGACGTGCTGCGCGTGGAAGCCCCCTTGGGTCAGGTGCCCTGCTTCACCTTCCTGGGACGCAACGATGGCGTCGATCTGGTGGGCGAGAAGACCAGCGCGACCACGGCACAGGCGGTGATCGACGAACTGGATCTGCAAGGCGCCCTGCCCGTGACGCTGCTGGCCCTGGACGAGGCACGCGGACGCGCGCCCGGATATGCCTTGTTGGTCGAATGCCAGGCGGATACCCCCCGCGGGGCCTTGCAGCGCGATCTGGCCGACCAGGTGGAAAAGGCCCTGCAGCGGCACTTTCACTACAAGCTGGCACGCGATCTGGGCCAGTTGCAACCGGCCGCGTGCGTGGCCTTGCCGCGCATGCGTGATCTGTACCTGGCGCAATGCCGCGAGCGCGGGATGATCGAGGGCAACATCAAGATCGAGCCGTTGCGGCACTGGTCGGGTGCGGCCCCTGCCGCCTTGCGACAGGCCCTGGACATGGTCTGACCCGCGCCCCCGTTTCTCTTGCCGTACCCCACCCCATGAGCATCACCATCCGCCTCGGCAACCCGTCGGACAACCCGCGCATCCACGACCTGATCAGCAAGATCACCATGCCCGGGCCGGCCGAGCTGTGCTTTCAGCGCCAGCCCGATTTCTTCATTGGCGCCAAGGTGATCGGCGATGAGCATGTGCTGGCCGTGGCCGAGGACGCGGAGCGCCCGGAGGTGCTGGCCGGCCTGACGATGATCTCGGGACGCACGCTCTACATCAATGGCCAGCCCCGGCGGGTGTACTACTCGGGGGACACGCGGGTGGACCCGGCGTATCGGCGTCGTGGCATTGCGGGCCAGTTGTTCACCGAACAGAAGCGCCACCGCAGCACCGAAGATCTGCTGCAGGGCGTGGTCATCAAGGGCAACACGGCGCCGCTGGATGCCGCGGCCAACATGGCCGACGGCATCCTGTTTCAGTACTGGGTGACACACACCATCGAGACCAGCTTCCTGTTTGTGCGCAAGCAGACGCCGCGCATCCCGGCAGGTGTGACGATCCGCGCCGCGACCGCCGCCGATGTGCCGCAGATGCAGACCTTTCAGGATCGAGAGGCCCCGCGCCGCCACGGTTATCCGGTCTATGACTTCCAGAAGCTGATGGCCGGTGACCCGTACTACGCGGGTCTGCGCGTCACCGACTATGCGCTGGCCTGGCGCGGCGACACCCTGATCGGCATGCTGGCTGGCTGGGACCAGAAGGCCTATAAGCAGACGCGGGTGATGGGCTTCAAGCCGGTGGTGCAGGCCCTGCGCCCGCTCTACAACGTGTATGTGGGGCTGGTGGGCGGCTTCAAGCTGCCGCCGGTGGGGGGCGCATTGAACTACCTGACGCTGTACAACGTGTTGATCGCCAACGATGACCCGGCCGTGTTCCAAGCCCTGATCGACTGGATGATGGCACACCAGGGGCAGCGCTATGACGCACTGGCCACCGCCGTGGTGCATGGCGATCCGTTGGTCGAGGTGCCGCGCGGCTACAAGCGCCAGAAGCTACTCTCAGAGAACTTCTGGATGAGCTACGGCGAAGATCCGCGCCCGGGCATGGATGGGCGGCCGCTGTACGCGGAGTTGGGGCGACTGTAAAACGCCTGGCGCCAACGGCGCGCAAGTGTGCCGGCACCGCGGTGCCGCACGCCATGGCGCGTCAGGCAGCGCCACCGTGCGGTGCGCGTTGCCTCAAGGTGGCGCCGGGGGGGCGCGCTTCGGACACCAGGCGCGCCAAGGTCCGATCAAAGCGCTGCAGGAAGTCGCTCATCTCGGCATGGCTGGTCTCCGACAGCTGCCAAGCCGTGGGCACGAACAGGCGGCCGTTCATCTCGGTGAGCACGGGCAGCGGCGAAATGCTGTTGACCACGCCAAAGAGTTGCGCCGCCCGCACGCTTGCACCGGGTTCGTTGACCGCATTGGCATCCCCGAGGCTGGTCGCGTGACAGCTGATGACAGGGAAGCGCTGCTTGCGCTTGAGTTGCACGCCGATGTGGCCGATAAGGGTGCGGCCCAGCCAGGGCACCAGCTCGTCCCACAGATAGGTCCAGCACATCTCGCGGCGCTCGTAGCGGGCCTGGCCTTCACGGATGCAGGCGTCCACCGAGCGCAGCCGCTCGGGCCAGGGCTTGTGCGCGTCCTGCTCGATGACCAGGAAGGCGCCCACGTGGTTGCCCCACAGTGGGCCGTGCCCTGCCTCCGGCGGATAGAAGCGCCGCAAGTTGACCGAGATACGGATGACGGCGGCGGCCTGCGGATCGTCGGGCGCCTGCTCCAGAAAGGTCTGCGTCAACGCGGCGATCAGCAAGGTATTGAGCGAGACGCCCGCCTGGCGGGCCAGGGCACGCAGCTCGGCGGTGCCGGTGGTGGCCTCATACAGGCGCAGGCCGGTGGTGGAATAGTGCAGGCCCAGGCGCGTGGGCACCTGCTGGATGTGCAGCGTGGCCAGGCGGCGCGCCTCGGCCACCTTGTGACGGCGCGCCTTGAGCAGCTGACGCGGCCATTGCCACCAGCGATGCGGCGCGATCGAGCCGATCATGGCCGGTGCTTCCAGCGGCATGGGCTCCAGCGACTGGCCGTTGAGACCGCGCAGGATCTGGCGTACCAGCTGCACCATGGTCATGCCATCGGCCAGGATGTGGGGCACGCCAAACAGCAAGGCGGGCTGCTGGGGGTGGGGGGCGAAGCGCACGCGTAGGCCCAGGCCCCGCTCCAGAGGCAGCACTTCGTTGATGAGTTGGCGCTGCCAGGCTTCGACCTGCGCCGGGTCGCCCAGGTCCACCTGGGTGTCGATGCGAAAGGCCCAGTCAAAGAGCTGATCGACGATGTCGTCGTCGGGCAGGATGCGCAGGTGGTAACGGTGCCAGCCCGGCTCCAGCTTGGCGCGCAGCTTGGGATAGGCTGTGACCAGCTCGCGCATCACGCGGCGCACGGCGGTCACGTCCACGGGTCCATCGAGCCGGATCAGATAAGGCTGGACCATGGTGGCCGCCAGCCCTTCGATGGCGGCGTAGCCGTGCTCGGTGCGATTGAGGGGAACGATGTCGCCAGTCAGGAAAGCCATGCGCTCGATGCTGGCAGATGGAAGGGGGACAGCGGCTCATGGCTTGTGCGGAGAGCCCCCCTGAATGAGCAGGCCTGCTCGCGGTGCGCCGCCCGAACCTCGCTGAGAGCACGCCCAGACGCCATGCGTGCGGGGACTGCCTACAATCGGAGGATGACTGCTGCCCACACCCCTGCGATTTCGCTCCCGCCCCTGGCCAACGACCGCTTCCTGCGGGCCTGCCTGCGCTTGCCCACCGACTGCACACCCGTGTGGCTGATGCGCCAGGCCGGACGCTACCTGCCCGAGTACCGCGCCACGCGCGACCAGGCCGGCAGTTTCATGGGCCTGGCCACAAACCCGGAGCTGGCCTGCGAGGTCACGCTGCAGCCGCTGCGCCGCTACGACCTGGACGCCGCCATCCTGTTCAGCGACATCCTGACCGTGCCCGATGCCATGGGCCTGGGCCTGAGCTTTGCTGCCGGAGAAGGCCCGAAGTTCGCCAAGGTCGTACGTGACGAAGCCGCCGTGGCCGAACTGGCCGTGCCCGACATGGACAAGCTGCGCTATGTGTTCGACGCGGTCGGCACCATCCGCAAGGCCCTGGCCGATGAGAACGGCGTGGGCAAGGTGCCGCTGATCGGTTTCTCAGGCAGCCCGTGGACCCTGGCCTGCTACATGGTCGAAGGCGGTGGCTCGGACGACTACCGCCTGGTCAAGACCCTGATGTACCAGCGCCCCGACCTGATGCACCGCATCCTGGCGGTCAATGCCGATGCCGTCGCGCTGTACCTGAACACCCAGATCGAAGCCGGCGCGCAGGCCGCGATGATCTTCGACTCCTGGGGCGGCGTGCTGGCCGATGGCGCTTTCCAGCAGTTCAGCCTGGCGTACACCAAGCGCGTGCTGTCGCAGCTGAAGAAAGAGCACAACGGCTACCGCATCCCGCACATCGTCTTCACCAAGGGCGGTGGCATCTGGATCGACGAGATCGCCGACAGCGGCTGTGACGTGGTCGGTCTGGACTGGACCATGAACCTGGGCAAGGCCCGTGCGCAAGTCGGCGACCGCGTCGCCCTGCAAGGCAATCTGGACCCGAACGTGCTGTTTGCCCAGCCCGAGCAGGTGCAGGCTGAGGTCATCAAGACCCTGGACAGCTTCGGCAAGCCGTCGGCCACGTCTGGCCACATCTTCAACCTGGGCCACGGCATCAGCCAGTTCACCCCGCCCGAAAACGTGAAGGTGCTGGTGGATACGGTGCACGCGCACAGCCGCCAGTTGCGCGACTGAGTCACCAGACTGACGGGCCGGGGCGGACGCTCGCCCCGCGCCAGGGCCTCAGGCCTTGTCGCGGCTGGCCATCAAGGCAGCCAGCAGGATCAGGGCGCCACCCGCCAGCACCGTTGGTCGCAGCACCTCGCCGCCCAGCCACACGGCCGAACCTGCGGCAAACATCACCTCGGTGAGCATGACCACCGACGTGATGTGCACAGGCAGGCGCGAGGCGCCGAACTGCAAGGCCATGTTTCCGATCAGAAAGAGCGAGCCCAGCGCCAACGCCTGCCACAGCCAGGTCAGTTGCAGCGGTGGCCAGGGTGGGATCACTCCCTGAACGGCCAGCACCGTGCCCATCAAGGCCGGCAAGGTGATGCCGCCGAGGAACATCGCCAGAGCCCGCGCCGACGTCGGCTGCGCCGCCTGGCGCCGTAACACCACATTGGTGAGCGCAAAGCCCATGCCGCCCAGCAGGCCCAGCCAGTCGGCCAGCCCCTGGAAGGCGGGCCAGCCGCCCTCGACCGGCCGCAAGACCAGCAAAGCCCCGCCCAAGGCCAGGCCCACGCGCACAAGCGCCAGGCCCGTGATGCGCTCACCGAGCAGCCACCAGGCCAGGCCGACCGCCCACAAGGGCATGAGGTAGAACAACAGCACCACGCGCACCACCTCACCGGAGCTCACGCCCCAGTTGAAAGCGGCGTTGGTGGCCCCGGAGGCCAGCGCCAGCACCCACAACGCCGGCGTGCGGCACACCGTGGCCCAGGCCTGCGGGCGCGTCAGCGCGATCACGGTACCGCCCAGCGCGAAAAACAGCAGCGTGGCCCACAGCGGGTGCAGCCCCTGCGCCTGCAGGTGACGCAAAGGCCACCACGACAGCCCCCACACGAAGGCGTTGAACAACAAAGCCAGATACGGCATGCAGGCTCAGCGGCGCTCCACCACCATCGGGCTCAGTTGCAGGGCTTCGCGGGCCTGTGCCGCGGCCACGACCGCATCCTCACGGGTGGCATAGGGCCCTACCTTCAGCTTGTAAAGCGAGGCCTCGTGGAACACCGCCAGCATCGGCAGCAGATCGGCCAACTCGTTGGAGACGCGCTGCTGCAAGCGATCGACCCCTTCGCGCTGGCGCAAGGCGGCCAGCTGCACATAAAAGCCCCGCTGCGCCGGGGTGTGGGCGCGCGAAGGCGGGGGCGAAGGCGGCACCGACGCGTCCGACACACGTTCAGGCACCAGGGCCGCAGGCGTGGACACCGCCGCGACCTCGGCGACATCGGCGTCGGCCGGCTCCGGCTCGCTGCCCCAGACGCCCCTGCGGATGTCATCGAAGGTCAGGCGCGTGACCTCGACCTGTGCGTTGCCCGCCGAGGCCATGCCCAGCTTGACGGCGGCGGCATAACTCAGGTCGATCACCCGCGAGGCATGGAAAGGCCCACGGTCATTGATGCGCACGATGATGGACTTGCCGGTTTTCAGATGACGCACGCGCGCGTAGCTGGGGATGGGCAAGGTGCGGTGGGCGGCAGTCAGGCCGTACATGCTGAACAGCTCGCCACTGGCGGTGCGGCGGCCATGGAATTTCGTGCCGTACCAAGAGGCCACGCCCTGCTCGCGCCACGGCACGTCGTCGGCGATCGGCTCGTAGGACTGGCCCAGCACCGCATAGGGCTTGTTCGGCCCGCCCTTGCGGATGGGCTCGATGCGCGGCAACGGGTCGGGCAGCGTGGCCAGATCGGCCGGGGCCTGGGCAGGCGCTCCGTCGCGCTGAGAAGGCGTCGCGGTGCGCGGCTCCGGGCCACTGGCGCACCCGGCCAGCAAGGCGGCCACACACAGTGGCAGCCCCCAGGTCAGGAGGTGAGCGGTGGAACGTTGCATGGTTCGCACGATAACCGATCTGAGCATCACATGCCTCGGTGGCCCGCGAGCGACCCGGCCCCAGGCGGCACAATGTCGCCGTCATCGATCTTTCGGGAACACACGCCATGTCAGAGCCAACGGACCGCCTCGTCGACCACCCTTTCGATCATCCTTTCGAGCGCGGCATGCGCAACCGCCGCGCCGCCCTGGGCGATGCCTGGGTGGACAAGTCCGTGGCCAAGGCCAATGCCTTCAACGCCGGCTTCCAGCACTTCATCACCGACTACGCCTGGCATGGCGTGTGGGGCCGCCCCGGCCTGGACTGGAAGACCCGCCGTGTGCTGGTGATGGCCGTGACCTGCGCCCTGGGCCGCTGGGACGAGTTCGAGATCCACATGCGCGGCTCGCTCACCCCCGGCAACGCCCACACCCTGACCCCGGCCGAGGTACGCGAAGCCCTGTTTCAGATCGCCATCTATGCCGGCGTGCCGGCGGCCAACACGGGTTTTTCGAAGGCCCTGGGCATCATGCGCGAACTGGGCATCGAGCCCCCGCCCCACCCGGCCGACCAGTCGTGGCACCCCGGCGTGGGCCGCTCGGTGTTCACGCGCAGCCGCCCCAAGCTGCACGCCACGGTACGCGACGCCCGCAGCGACACGCCACGCCACACCGTGATCCTGAGTCACGCCTTGGGGCAAGACAGCGCCATGTGGGACCTGGTGGCCAACGAACTGGCCGCCACCTGCCGCGTGATCTGCCCGGACACGCGCGGACACGGCCGCTCGGCCCTACCCACCGGCGCCCTGAGCCTGGACGACCTCGCCGATGACGCCGCCCGTCTGATCGACGAGGTGGCTGACGGCGAGCCGGTGATCTGGGTGGGCCTGTCGATGGGCGGACTGATCGGCCAGGCACTGGCCATGCGCCACCCCGGCAAGGTGAAGGCCCTGGTGCTGGCCAACACCACCAGTGGCTACGACGACGCGGGGCGCGCGGCCCTGCAGCAACGCATCCAGACGGTCGAACAAGAGGGATTGGAGGCCGTGGCGGAAGGCACGATGGCGCGCTTCTTCAGCGAGGCCTTCCGCGCCAGCCAGACCGCTGCCGTGCAGCGCCACCAGCGCCTGCTGCTGGCCACAGACCCCGAGGGCTACACCGCCTGCGCCGCCGCCCTGGGCGAAGCAGACATGACGGCGCACCTGGGCCAGATCCGCGTGCCCACCCTGCTGCTGGCTGGCGGCGAAGACAGCAGCACGCCACCCGCTGGCATGCAGGCCATGGCCGCCGCCATGCCCCATGCGGAATGCGTGACCCTGCCAGGGTGCGCCCATCTGAGCGCCGTGGAACAGCCCTGGGCCTTCACCGACCTGGTTCAAGCCTTCATCGACCAACTGGGTTGATCCACGGGGCGACGTGCGTCGCCCTGGCCTGTACTGGGCGTACCCGCGGGCCACGCGCCCAGAAAAAAACCCGCCGCAGCGGGTGAGTCACAGCGGTGCCGCCGGAGCGGCCTCCTTGCCCTCAGGCTGCGTGGCGGCGACGCGCGCACACCAAGCCGACCAGCCCCAAGCCCATCAAGGCATACGTGGCAGGCTCAGGCACGGCCGTCACCAGAACGGGGGCTGCGCTCACAAAGTGAACGGTGTTGCCCATTGAAGGCAGGCCGTAGGTGCCCCCCACGTTGCCCAAGCTGAGCATGATGGGGGTTTGCTGGGCGATGGTGGCCAAGGTGGCGGCACTCAGGCCCGCACCCGACAGGGTCAACACGGCCGACTGTCCTTCAACGAAGCTGGTGCCGGCAAAGTCGATGTTCCAGTTGTAGGCATACCCGACATCCTTGATGAATGGGGTGGCGCTGTAACCGGCCCCTTCCACCAATGCAGCGCCGGACAGGCTGGCCAGCGTGCCGGCGGGCGCCTTGATCCACAACGCGTCCACCACATTGCCCTCCGTCGACAAGGCGGCGAAGGTGTGATTGTTCTGCTGCAACGTCAGCTGCACGCCATTGCCACCAGCCAAGTCACTGATGGTCAGCTTGGCCACGCTGTAGTTCAGCGTCTTGGTATCGAAGGCGTTGTCGGGCGTGGCGGTATTGAAGAAGGTCTTGAAATCAATGGTGTAGCTGTCGGCCCAGGCCGATGAGGACACCGAACCAAGCACGGCCAACGCAGCAGCCACGAGGGTCTGACGGCCAATGGGTTTCATGTGTACTCCTTCCAAAATCCGCATCGCCGGGACAGCCGACGACGCCGCAGGGTCATTACGTCAGTCGATGGTATGCAAGCGCCGCCGTCATGTGTCACGGGTTCACCCTTGAAACCCTTGAACGGGGGGCACCGTTCCGGCAGCCAATGGAACATCCCGCGACAAACCGCGGCGCGCGCCGTGCACTATCCTTGCACCCCTGCCCGCCCGTACGCTTGCGCTGCCCCCCCCGATGTCCTCCCCCGCCGATTCCGCCGCCCCCACCATGAACCCGGCCCAGATGGCCGCCGTGCAGCACCTCGACAGCCCCTGTCTGGTGCTGGCGGGCGCCGGTTCGGGCAAGACGCGCGTGATCACGCACAAGATCGCGCGCCTGCTGCAGCCCGGCCCGGGCGCTGACCTCAAGCCGGCCGAAATCGGCGCCATCACTTTCACCAACAAGGCCGCCGCCGAAATGCGCGAGCGCGTCAAGGGCCTGATCGGGCCGCGGGCCGCGGGCAAGCTGCTGGTGTGCACCTTCCACTCGCTGGGCGTGAAGCTGCTGCGTGAAGACGGCGCGGCGCTGGGACTGAAGCCCAGCTTCTCCATCCTGGACAGCGACGATGTCACCAGCATCCTGCGCGATGCCGGCGGCACCACCGACGCCAAGCTGGCGCGCAGCTGGCAGTGGACGATCAGCCTGTGGAAGAACAACGGGCTCAACAGCGCCCAGGCGCTGGCTCAGGCCCAGGATGACGACGAACAGGTCGCCGCGCGGGTGATGAAGCTCTACGAAGAGCGCTTGCTAGCCTACCAGGCGGTGGATTTCGACGACCTGATCGGCCTGCCCATGAAGCTGCTGGCCGAGCACGAACAGGTGCGCGCCAAGTGGCAGCGCCAGCTGCGTCATGTCCTGATCGACGAGTACCAGGACACCAACGCCACGCAGTACGAACTGCTCAAGCTGCTGCTGGGCCCCGAAGGCATCTTCACCGCCGTGGGCGACGACGACCAGTCGATTTACGGCTGGCGCGGCGCCACGCTGGACAACCTCAAGCGCCTGCCACAGGACTACCCCAACCTCAAGGTCATCCCGCTGGAGCAGAACTACCGCTCGACCTCGGCCATCTTGCGCGCGGCCAACCACGTCATCGCCACCAACCCCAAGCTGTTCCAGAAGACGCTGTGGTCGGACCTGGGCGAAGGCGAGCCCGTCAAGCTGATGATGTGCGACAACGAAGAGCACGAGGCCGAGCGCGCCGTGGCCCACTTCCAGCTGCTGCGCAGCGGCCTGCTGGAACGCCACCCAGGCGATCCGAGCAAGACGGACTGGTCGAACTTCGCCATCCTCTACCGCGCCAACCACCAGGCCCGTCCCTTTGAGCAGGCGCTGCGCAAGGCCAACATCCCCTACAAGGTCTCCGGTGGGCAGAGCTTTTTCGACAAGGCCGAGATCAAGGACCTGTGTGCCTGGCTTCGCCTGCTGCTCAACAACGACGACGACCCGGCGTTTTTGCGCGCGGTGACGACCCCGAAGCGCGGCATCGGCCACCAGACCCTGGGCACCCTGGGTGAGTTCGCCGGCAAGTGGAAGGTCAGCCTGTTCGAGGCGCTGTTCTCCGACTCGCTGCACGCGGCGCTCAACAAGCGGGCGCTGGACGGCCTGCATGAGTTCGGGCGCTATGTGAACGACCTGGAGTACCGCGCCCGCCACACCTACGGCAGCGAAGAGGCCAAGACGCTGCTGCTGGAGTGGCTCAAGGACATCGGCTACGAGCAGCACCTCTACGACAACGAGGAAAACGAGAAGGTGGCGGCGGCCCGCTGGACCAATGTGCTCGATTTCATCGACTGGGTGGCCAAGCGCTGCGGCGGCCAGATCGAGAACGATGGTGGCCTGTCGGTCGAGACCGAAAAGAAGAGCGTGCTGGAGATCGCCCAGCTGATCTCGCTGATCACCAGCCTGGCCGAACGCAACGCCGAGCAGAACGTGGTGACACTGTCCACCCTGCACGCCTCGAAGGGTCTGGAATGGCCGCATGTCGTGCTGGCCGGGGTCAACGAAGGCTCCCTGCCCTTCTCACGCGAAGAGGGCGACATCACGCCACAGCAGGTGGAAGAAGAGCGTCGCCTGATGTACGTGGGCATCACGCGCGCCAGATTGACGCTGGGGGTGAGCGTGCTCAAGCGCCGCAAGAAGGGGCGCGAGTACGTGCAAGCCACGCCCAGCCGCTTCATTGCCGAGATGAAGTTGGACGAAGGCGGCGTGCCGAAGGAAGACCCGCGCGAAAAGCTCAAACGCCTGCGCGAGGAAATGGCCGCCAAGGCCAAGGCCTCTCAGGCTGCCGCGCGGGCCTTTGACAATCAGTGAGTACCCACTCACATTGGTGAATCGAAGGCCTGTCGCCACGAACGGACGAAAAAAAACCCGAGACCATGATCTCGGGTTCGGAATCCGTTTGAACGGTAAAGTGGAGAGACAAAAGAAACAAGCAGTGGTGTGAGCCTTCTCGTTTCGAAAAGTTCCACGCTGCTGTGACTGATTGTATCTGGCGTGACATAGTTACGCAATAGCGTGTCAAAACGCAGCACGGTCGTACCCGACTGCATCGCAAAGGACAGATTTCAATGGAATGCACGATCAACTGGCAACCGGCCTCCGGCATGGCCTTCATGGCGGAAACCGGCAGCGGCCACATCATCAACATGGACGGCGCCCCCGAGGGCGGTGGCCGCAATCTGGCCCCGCGTCCGATGGAAACCGTGCTCGCGGGCACAGGCGGCTGCACGGCCTATGACGTGGTGCTGATCCTCAAGCGTGGCCGCCACGATGTGCGCGGCTGCCAGGTCAAGCTCACCGCCGAACGCGCCGACACCGACCCCAAGGTCTTCACCAAGATCAACATGCACTTTGTGGTGACCGGCGTGAACCTGATGGAAACCGCCGTGGCGCGCGCCATCCAGATGTCGCACGAGAAGTACTGCTCGGCCTCGATCATGATCGGCAAGTCCGCCGAGATCACGACCAGCTTCGAGATCGTGGCAGCCTGAACGGGCCCGATCCGGCCCGACCGCCCTGCCCGACTCAGATCCGGTGCGCCACCGTCGTCATGACCTTGGCGGCCAGGCGCATCAGGCCCTGCACGGGCTTGGGCAGGGGCACGCCGCCGGCGCGCTCAGCAGCGTCGGCATGCTGCACCTCGTCGTCGCGCATCTGCGCCACGATGGCGCGTGAGGACTGGTCGCCGACGGGCAGACGGTCCATGTGGCTGTTGAGGTGGTGCTCCACCTGACGCTCGGTTTCCACGACGAAACCCAGGCTGATTTTGTCGCCGGCTTTGGCGGCCAGCAGGCCGATGCCGAAAGCACCGGCGTACCACAGCGGGTTGAGCAAGCTGGTACGGCTGCCCAACTGCTTCAGCCGCTGCTCGGTCCAGGCCAGGTGGTCGGTTTCTTCGCGGGCGGCCTCGTCGAACTGGGCTTTGAGCACCGGGTCGTTGGTGCCCCAGGCCTGCGAGGCGTAGAGGGCCTGCGCGCACACCTCGCCCACATGGTTCACCCGCATCAAGGCGGCCGACAGACGCTTGTCTTCGTCGCTCAGATCCCCATCGGGCTGCGCCGCCTGAGGGCAGGGGCGTGAGGCCTGGTGCTCGGCAAACACCGTGCGCAAGGCCGTGTCGAAGGACATGATCAGGCGGTCCATGCCGTCGTGGCGGATGGGCGAAGCAGACGTGGGCGTGTTCATGGCGGTGAATGTTAACCCCGGGCGGCCTGCGCCGGCTTGCTTTGCATCAGCGATGCCGCCGCTTGGACTCAACGCTGCATCAAACCGCGGCTGCGCGAGATGGACAACAAGAGCCCCAAGGCCAGACCCAGCGTGACCATGGCGGTGCCACCATAGCTGACGAAGGGCAAGGGCACCCCCACCACGGGCAAGATGCCACTGACCATGCCCAGGTTGACGAAGGCATAGGTGAAAAAGCTCAACGCCAGACTGCCCGCCAGCAAGCGCGAGAACAGCGTGGGCGCCTGAGAGGCGATGTACAAGCCGCGGAAGATCAAGGCCACAAAGCCGGCCATCAGCACCAGGCAGCCGATCAGACCGTGCTCCTCGGCATAGCCAGCAAAGGCAAAGTCGGTGGTGCGCTCGGGAATGAACTCCAGGTGGGTCTGCGTGCCCTGCATGAAGCCCTTGCCGGTGATGCCACCCGAGCCGATGGCGATCATGCCCTGGATGATGTGAAAGCCCTTGCCCAGCGGGTCGGCCGTCGGGTTGAGCAGGGTGCACACACGCTGCTTCTGATAGCCATGCAGCACCACCCAGTCCCGCTCCGGTTCACACAGGGTGTCCTGGTAGCCCACGATCAAGCTGATGCCGATCACGCCAGCCAACAGCACCGGCAAGATCAAGCGCCAGCTCAGACCGGCAAAGAAGATGACGTACAGACCGCCGGACAGCACCAGCAAGGACGTCCCCAGATCGGGCTGCTTGAGCACCAGCCCAACCGGCAAGAGCAGCAAGGCCCCTGCGGCCGCATAGTCCAGGCTGCGCAGTTGCCCTTCGCGACGCTGAAACCACCAGGCCAGCATCAAGGGCGTGGCGATCTTGAGGATCTCGGAAGGCTGGATGACGATGCCGACATTGAGCCAACGCGTGGCCCCCTTCTTGGTGATGCCAAACAGCGCGGTCGCCACCAGCAACACCACCCCAAGGGTGTAAAGAGGCACCGCCAGCGCCATCAAACGCTGCGGCGGCACCTGGGCCACCACGAACAGGATCACGGCGCCCAGGAGCATGTTGCGCCCATGCTCGATGAAGCGGGTGCCGTGGTCGAAGCCCACCGAGTACATGTTGACCATGCCCAGCAGACACATGAACACGACGATGCCCACGAAAGGCAGGTCAAAGCCCTGGAACACAGGGGCCAGGCGCTGCCACCAAGAGGGCTTGGCAAAGGCGACGTTCATGGTTGCTCCCGTGAAGCGGCAGGGGCCACCCCCAACACACCCGAGGGCGCAGGCGCCGTGGGCTGGGGCGACTCAGGTTGAGACGGTGCCGAGGGGGCAAGCGGGGGCGCCGATGCCCCCCCACTCACCGAAGCGGGTGACGCCACCGGCGCTGGGGTCGCCGTGGGCACGGGCTCCTCGGGCGCATCGAAGGCATTGCGGCGTGGGGGCAGCGGCACGTCGGCCACGGGGCGCTGCTGGCCAATGGGCGCGGGAGCACGGCCCTGCTGCACGGCCACGATGTCTTCCTCACTGGGATACAGACCCAGAATCAGGTAGTCCAGCACACGGCGGGCGATGGGCGCCGCCGCCGCAGCGCCGAACCCCGCGTTCTCCACGATGATCGCCAAGGCCACGCGCGGGTTCTCGACCGGCGCGAACGCTTCGTACAAGGAGTGGTCACGTCGGTACTCCTCCACCTTGGAGGCCACATAACGCTCATTCTGGCGCAGGCCCACGGCCTGGGCCGTGCCGGTCTTGCCGCCACTGGTGTAGCCGGCCCCTGCAAACACCCGGGTCGAAGTGCCCTCTTGCGTGACGCCGTACATGGCTTCGCGGATCAATCCCGTGTGCCCAGGCTGGAAGGCGAGCGGCGTCTGAGGCTCGCGCTCGGGCGGGCGACGCTCACGCGTCACCACGTTCTCGATCTGGCGCACCAGGCGAGGCTGGAAGCGCTGACCATCGCTCACCACGGTAGACAGGGCCGATGCCACCTGCAACATGGTGAAGGTGTTGTAGCCCTGGCCGATGCCCAGCGAGATGGTTTCCCCGGCGTACCACTTCTTTTGCTCGGGGCGGCGATAAGCCTTGCGCTTCCACTCGGTCGACGGCAGGATGCCGGTCACCTCGCCGCGCAGATCGATGCCGGTGAGGCGACCAAACCCCAATTCCGACATCTCCTGGTGGATCAGGTCCACGCCCATCTCGTTGGCCAGGGAGTAGAAATAGACATTGCTGGACTCGACGATCGCGCGGCGCATGTTCATGGGCCCGCCCTTCTCGCCGGCCGGGCTGCGGAAGCGGTTGCCGCCGAACACGAAAACCCCGTTGTCCATGATCACCGTGCTGGCCGCGCGCTTGCCGGTGTGCAGCGCGGCCAAGGCCATGAAGGGCTTGTAGGTGGAGCCGGGCGGATAGGTGCCGCGCAAAGCCCGGTTCAGCAGGGGCTTGTCCGGCGACTCGTTGAGGGCCTTCCAGCTTTCGGTATCGATCCCGTCGACGAACAGGTTGGGATCGAAGGTGGGCTTGGAGACGAAGGCCAGTACCTCACCGTTGCGCGGGTCGATGGCCACCAAGGCCCCGCGCCGGTTGCCAAATAACCGCTCGATCAGCGCCTGCAGCTTGATGTCGATGGCCAGATGGACCGTGTTGCCCGGTGTGGCCGGATGCGAGCGCAGCAGGCGCACGGCACGCCCCCCGGCACTGGTCTCCACCTCTTCAAAACCGGTGATGCCGTGCAACTCACGCTCGTAGCTCTGCTCGATGCCCAGCTTGCCGATGCGCTCGGTGCCGCGGTAGTTGGCCTGCTCTTCATCAGGCCAGTCGAGCATGGCCTCGGCCTCGCGCTGGTTGATGCGGCCGATGTAGCCCAACACATGGCTGGCCAGCTCGCCGTAAGGATAGTGACGGAACAGGCGCGCCTGAATGTCCACGCCGGGGAAGCGGAAGCGCTGCGCGGTGAAGCGCGCCACCTCTTCGTCGGTCAACCGGGTGCGGATCGGGATGGACTCGAAACGCTTGGACTCCTCACGCAGTCGCTTGAAACGGCGACGGTCACGCGGCTGGATCTCGACGATCTCCGCCAGTGCGTCAATGGTGGCCTCCAGATCCTCGGTCTGCGAGGGCGTGATCTCCAGCGTGTAGGCCGAGTAGTTGTTGGCCAGCACCACACCATGACGATCGACGATGAGCCCGCGGTTGGGCACCACGGGCACCACGGCAATGCGGTTGTTCTCGGCCCGGCTGGCCAGGTCATCATGGCGCTCGATCTGCAGCACCGTGAGCCGGTACACCAGCAAGCCGAAACAGCACAACACGAACGCCGCCGCCGCCCACAAACGACGGCGGAACTGGCCCAGCTCGACATCGATGTTCTTGAGTTCGGTCATGGAGGCAAGCAGCGAGCGAGACCGGTCACAGCGGCCGGTTCTTGTCGCGGTCGGGTGCGCGCCGCTGCGGCGCCAGCAACACGATGGACGCCAGCGGCCAGAGCGCGGACTCGATCAGCGGCGCGATGAACAAGGACCACCCCGGAAAGGCCGCCCCCGCCATCAACCGCACCAGCAGCGAAACGGCGTGCGCAGCCACAAACAAGGGCAGGATCTGCGCGGCCTGCGAGGGCACCGTGAACCACAGCAGGCGGCGGTGCACCGTGATGGCGAAGAAGCTCAACAGCGTGTAGGCCAAGGCATGCTGACCGAGCAAAGCGCCCTGATGCACGTCCATGAACAGGCCAAACAGGAAGGCCGCCCCCACGCCCACACGACGCGGCTGGTGCACGTTCCAGAACACCAGAGTGACGGCCAGAAGGTCGGGCATGCCCGCCCAGCGCCCCCATGGCAGCATGTTGAGCAGGAACGCGACCAACAACGAGAACCAGATGAAGACCGGGTTGACCGGGAGCAGCAAGGTGCTGCCGCGGGGCATCATGGCTGACTCCTGGAGACACTGACGGCCTCGGCGGCCGGATCGGCCGCTTCGGACTCCGGCCGGGGAGGCAAGCCCGCCGACAGGGGTTGCAACAAGAGCACATGCCGCGAGCTGTCCGGTTGGGCCAGCGGTTGCAGCGTGATGCGGGCAAAGGCCGAATCCGCACGACGGTCAACCCTCACCACCTTGGCCACCGGCACCCCTGCGGGGTAAATGCCATCCAGACCAGAGGTTTGCAACTCGTCGCCCGCCTGCACGTCGGCGTTGCCCGCCATGAAACGCAGCTCCATGCCACCGGACTGCGGCAAGCCATAGGCCACGCCACGGTGCTGGGTGCGCACATTGACCACAGGCACGGCGGCATCCTTGTCGGTGACCAGGGTCACTTCAGCCGTGACGGGATAGACCCGCGTCACCTGCCCCAGCACCCCCCGTTCATCGATCACGGGTGCGCCCAAGGTCACCCCATGGCGACGGCCCTGGTCGATCACGACCTTGCGCGTGTAGGGGTCGGGGGCGTCGTAGAGCACCTCGGCGGCCAGCGTGCCCACCTCGATGCGGGGGCGCAGACCCAACAACTCACGCAGCCGCGCATTCTCGCGCTCCAGCTGCACCATGCGGGTCACGCGCTCGGCCTGCTGGGCCAATTGCTGCTGCGAGCGCGCCTGCAGGGCGCGCGCCTCTTCCACGCCCGCCAGGTAATGGCCCGCCATCTCCCACGCGCGAACCGGCGCAAGCAACACGCTCTGCACAGGTTGCAAAAGGGTGGCGGCGGCTGCGCGCAGCGGCTGCGTCATCTTCCAGCGGGCATCGGCCACCATCAGCAAAATGGCCAGCGCCGAGAAAAACAGCAGACGCGTGAACGCCGAAGGCCCCTGCTTGAAAAAAGGGGGCGGCGTGCGATCCAGCGTGGCCAGCGGCATGAAAGCAAACGGACCCGAGGGTCCGTACATCCTTCGAGTGGGTTATTCGGAGGTGAAGATGCTGCCCAGGCGGTCCATGCGCTCCAGCGCCAGGCCGCAACCGCGCACCACGCAGGTCAGCGGGTCTTCGGCCACGTGCACCGGCAGGCCGGTTTCCTCGGCCAGCAGACGGTCAAGGTCGCGCAGCAGCGCACCACCACCGGTCAGCATCATGCCGCGCTCGGCGATGTCAGCACCCAGCTCGGGCGGGGTCTGTTCCAGCGCGTTCTTGACGGCCGACACGATCTGGTTGAGCGGATCGGTCAGCGCTTCCAGGATCTCGTTGGACGAGATGGTGAAGCTGCGCGGCACGCCTTCAGACAGGTTGCGACCCTTGACTTCCATTTCCTTGACTTCGGAGCCGGGGAAGGCGCTGCCAATTTGCTTCTTGATGGCCTCGGCGGTGGGCTCACCGATCAACATGCCGTAGTTGCGGCGGATGTAGCTGATGATGTGCTCGTCGAAACGGTCACCACCGACGCGCACACTGCCCTTGTAGACCATGCCACCCAGCGAGATCACGCCCACCTCGGTGGTGCCGCCGCCGATGTCGACGACCATGGAGCCCGACGCTTCGGAGACCGGCAGGCCGGCACCGATGGCGGCGGCCATGGGTTCTTCGATCAGGTAGACCTCGGAAGCGCCGGCGCCCAGCGCCGATTCACGGATGGCGCGGCGCTCGACCTGGGTCGAGCCGCAGGGCACGCAGATGATGATGCGCGGCGAGGGCTTCAAGACCGAGCGCGGGTGCACCATCTTGATGAACTGCTTGAGCATCTGCTCGGTGACGGTGAAGTCGGCAATCACGCCGTCCTTCATCGGGCGGATGGCCTCGATGTTGCCGGGCACCTTGCCCAGCATGGCCTTGGCCTCGGCGCCGACGGCCTGGATGGTCTTCTTGCCGTTGGGCCCGCCTTCGTGACGGATCGAGACGACCGAAGGCTCGTCGAGCACGATGCCCTTGTCACGCACATAAATCAGCGTGTTGGCCGTGCCCAGGTCAATGGCCAGGTCGGTGGAAAAATACTTGCGAAACATGCCGTACATGCGGTGAACTCCGATGGGGCCCACGCCAACAGCCCGGCCCCGCATGCGGATGACACACGCACACGGCAACACAGACAAAGATGACGATGGCCCGCTGTTAGGTGAGACCGGCGCCACAGCGGCGACCTGTGCAAGGTTCGCAACACACCGCAACGCCTGTCCGAAAATCTGGCAAACCCCCGGCCAAACCACCTTGACCAACCCTGGACAAATGTGGTTTGTGGATAACCTACGATAATACCTTATGGCCTGCCCGTTGACGGGCAGTGCAACCGTCTGTTACCCCTGGAAAAACCATGGCCCTGACCTCTCAAGACGTCAGCCGCATTGCCCAACTCGCCCGCCTTGAACTGCGCGACGACGAACAGGCTGCGATGCTGACCCAGCTCAACGAGTTTTTCGACATCGTCGAGAAAATGCGTTCGGTCGACACCTCGGGCGTCGAGCCGCTGTACACCCCGCTGTCCGCGATCGAAGACGTGACCCTGCGCCTGCGCGCGGATGCCGTCACCGAGTCCAACAACCGCGAGGCCAACATGGCCAATGCCCCCGCCCAGGATGGCGGCCTGTTCCTGGTGCCCAAGGTGATCGAATGAGCGCGCTGCATGATCTGACCCTGGCCCAGCAGAGCCAGGCCCTGGCCTCGGGCCAGACGACCTCCGTGGCCCTGACCCAGCATGCGCTGGACCGCATCGCAACCCATGCCGACCTGGGCGCCTTCCTGCACGTGGACGCGGCCGGCGCGCTGGCCGCTGCCGCCGCCTCGGACGCCCGCCGTGCGGCCGGCCAGACGCTGGGGCCGCTCGATGGCGTGCCCGTGGCGCACAAGGACATCTTCGTCACGCAGGACCAGCCCACCACGGCCGCCTCGAAGATGCTCAAGGGCTACCAAAGCCCGTTCGATGCCACCGTGGTGGCCAAACTCAAAGCCGCCGGCACCGTGTCGGTGGGCAAGCTCAACTGCGACGAGTTCGCCATGGGCGGCGCCACCGAGAACTCGGCCTATGGCGTGGCCCACAACCCCTGGATGCGCGCGCAGATCGCGGGCGGCTCCTCGGGCGGCTCGGCCGTCGCCGTTTCGGGCCGACTGGTCAGCGGCGCCACCGGCTCCGACACCGGTGGCTCGATCCGTCAACCCGCTGCGCTGACCGGCATCACCGGCATCAAGCCGACCTATGGCCGCTGCTCGCGCTTCGGCATGATCGCGTTTGCCTCGTCGCTGGACCAGGCCGGCCCGATGGCCCGCACCGCCGAAGACTGCGCTCTGCTGCTGCAGACCATGAGCGGCTTTGACGAGCGCGATGCCACCAGCGCCCAGCAGCCCGTACCCGACTTCGTGGCCGCGCTAACGACGCCGCGTGCCGGCGCCACCGCTGACCAGCCTTTGACCGGCCTGCGCGTGGGTGTCCCCAAGGAATTCTTTGGCGAAGGCGTCAGCGCCGACGTGCTGGCCGCCAACCGCGCCGCACTGGCGCAACTGGAGAGCCTGGGCGCCACGCTGGTGGACATCAGCCTGCCACGCACCGAGCTGTCGATCCCGGTGTACTACATCATCGCGCCGGCCGAGGCCTCGTCCAACCTGAGCCGCTATGACGGCGTCAAGTTCGGCCATCGTGCAGCCAAGTACGGCGATCTGAACGACATGTACCGCAAGACCCGCGCCGAAGGCTTTGGCGCCGAGGTCAAACGCCGCATCATGATCGGCACCTATGTGCTGTCGCACGGCTATTACGACGCCTACTACCTGCAGGCCCAAAAACTGCGCCGCATGATCGCCGACGATTTCCAGGCGGCCTTCCAGGTGTGCGACGTGATCGCCGGTCCGGTGTCGCCCACGGTGGCGCGCCCGATTGGCTCGTCGACCGACCCGGTGCAGGAATACCTCGCCGACATCTTCACCCTGCCCGCTTCGCTGGCCGGTCTGCCGGGCATGAGCGTGCCCTGTGGCTTTGGTGAACATGCGCTGCCTGTGGGTCTGCAGTTGATCGGCAACTACTGGCAAGAGGCGCAGTTGCTGCACACGGCGCACGCCTTCCAGCAGACGACCGACTGGCACCAGCGCGCCCCGGCTGCCCTGGGTTGATGCAACGAGACGAGACACACACCATGAGTTCCCCCCTGATCCGTGGCTACGAGGTCGTCATCGGCCTGGAAACCCACGTGCAACTGTCCACCGCGTCGAAGATCTTCTCGGGCGCATCCACCCAATTCGGTGCGGCGCCCAACACGCAGTCGTGCCCGGTGGACCTGGCCCTGCCCGGCACCCTGCCGGTGATGAACGAAGGCGCCGTGGAGCGCGCCATCGAGTTTGGTCTGGCCGTGGGGGCCCATGTGGCCCCGCGCTCGATTTTTGCGCGCAAGAACTATTTCTACCCCGATCTGCCCAAGGGCTACCAGATCAGCCAGTACGAGATCCCGGTCGTGCAAGGCGGCTCGGTGAGCTTCTTCGTGGACGACAAGCCGTTCACGGTGCGCCTGGTGCGCGCTCATTTGGAAGAAGATGCCGGCAAATCGCTGCACGATGACTTCGAAGGCTTCAACGGCGAGAAATCGTCGGGCATCGACCTGAACCGCGCGGGCACCCCGCTGCTGGAGATCGTGACCGAGCCGGACATCCGCTCCAGCAAGGAAGCGGCCGAGTACGCGCGCGCCCTGCACACCCTGGTGGTGTGGCTGGGCATCTGCGACGGCAACATGCAGGAAGGCTCGTTCCGCTGTGACGTGAACGTGTCGGTGCGCCGCCCTGGCGCCCAACTGGGCACGCGCCGCGAGATCAAGAACCTCAACAGCTTCAAGCACATCGTGCAGGCGGCCGACTACGAGATCAACTGGCAGATCGACGAGCTGGAGGACGGCCGTGCCATCGAGCAGGCCACCATCTTGTTCAACCCGGACACGGGCGAGACGCGCGCGATGCGCACCAAGGAAGATGCGCACGACTACCGCTACTTCCCGGACCCCGATCTGCCACCGCTGGTGATCGCGCCCGAGTGGATTGAGCGCGTGAAGGGCCGCATGCCCGAGCTGCCGCGCGTGATGGCCGAGCGCTTCGTGAGCGGCTACGGCCTGCCCGAATACGACGCGACGATGATGACGCAGTCGAAGGCCTTTGCCGCCTTCTTCGAAACGGCCGCACAGGCGTGCCAGCAACCCAAGCTGGTGTCGAACTGGCTGATGGGTGAGGTGTCACGCCGACTGAACGCGGCCGAGCAGACCATCGAGCAATCGCCGATCAGCGCCACACTGCTGGCCGCGATGATCTCGCGCATTGCCGACGGCACCATCTCGAACAACGGCGCCAAGCAGGTGTTCGAAGCGCTGTGGAGCGGCGAAGGTGCAGGCGCCGATCAGGCACGTGTGGACGCCGTGATCGACGCCAAGGGGCTCAAGCAGATGAGCGACACCGGCGAGCTGGAAAAGATCCTCGACGACATCCTGGCAGCCAACGCCAAGTCGGTCGAGGAGTTCCGTGCTGGCAAGGAGAAAGCCTTCAACGCCCTCGTGGGTCAGGCCATGAAAGCCACCAAGGGCAAGGCCAACCCGGCCACCGTCAACGAGCTGCTCAAGAAGAAGCTGGCTGGCTGAAGCCGCTCAGCGGACCACCGGGGTGCTGGGCACCCCGGATGCCTTGGGCAAGGTGGGCATGGGCACGGTCCCTGGCTGGGCCCCAGCCCACATCTGGCGCAGGCGCCACAACTCGGCGTCGTAGATGGCGTTCAGGCGCACCATCTCGGCACGCTGCTGCTGGATGATGTCGCGCTGCGCCTGCTGTTGCGCATCATTGGCCTCGATCTGGGTGCGCAGCTTGGCCGGCAGGCGTTTGCCTTTGTAGAACTCGGTTTCCGCATCCAGCGGCTTGCGCTCGGCACGCAGGTCTTGCAAGCGCCTGTCCGACAAGGCAATGCCTTTGAGCAAGTCGTCCATCGCGGCCTCGCGCGCCTTGTTGTGCGCGGGCTCGTTGGGAAAGCGCATCAACAGGTTGCGGTCGCGCCGCACGGCATCCTTCTGTGCGGCCTCGGCCAGCGCCTGCTCACGCTTGCGCGCCTCGGCCTGGGCGCGCTCCTCTGCGCTCATGCGCGGCTGAATCACCGTGCGCACCGAGCCATCCTTGTTGAGCACACGCTGCTCGCGATCCAGACACTCGTGGATCACGCGGTCTGAGGTCAGGCGCTTGCCCGTGCCATCGATGCAGGTGTAGATGGCCCCGGTGCTGGACTTCGTTTGCGCCCAAGCGCTGCCCGTACCGCCTGCCACCAGCCCCGCCCACACGAGCACCGACCCGAGGGCCAAAGCACGAGGGGAGCGAGCGGCAATCAGGGGGCACTTCAACATGGCGACTCCGGCGAGGACGGCGCGCGCAGCACCGACGTACTCATCATAAAACGCGTCAGACCCCGTAACGTTGACGGTAAGCGAGCACCGCAGGGTGAAACGCCGTCAGGGCGGGATCGGACTGGGTTTCGAGATAGCGCAGCAGGTCGCCCAGGGTGGCGATGGCCACAACCGGCAGACCGTAGTGCTGCTCGACCTGCTGGACCGCGCTCTCAGCGGCGTCCTGGCCGTTGGCGGTGGCCTTTTCCTGGCGGTCGAGCGCGATGGTGACACCGCAGGGGGTGGCACCGGCCGCCTTGATCAGCTCGATGGACTCGCGCACCGAGGTGCCTGCCGAGATCACGTCGTCGATGATGAGAACACGGCCCTGCACGGGCGCGCCCACCAGGGTGCCGCCTTCGCCGTGGTCCTTGGCTTCCTTGCGGTTGTAGGCGAAGGGCTTGTTGTGACCCAGGCGGGCCAGTTCGATCGACACGGCAGCGGCCAGGGTGATGCCCTTGTAGGCCGGGCCGAACAGCATGTCGAACTGCAAACCGGACTCGATCAGGCGGCGTGCATAGAATTCAGCCAGGCGGCCCAGTTTGGCGCCGTCGTCGAACAAGCCGGCATTGAAGAAATAGGGCGACAGACGCCCGGCCTTGGTCTTGAACTCTCCAAACCGCAGCACCTGGGATTGCACCGCAAAGGCCACGAAGTCCTGAGCGAGTGTGTCGTTGGCAGGGGTGTTGCTCATGATGAATGGTGTCTCGTGTTTCGTCTGGTCTCTCTCAACCTCAACGGCGTCCGCTCGGCGGCAACCAAAGGGCTGGTGCCCTGGGCTGAAAGTGTTTCAGCCGATTGTATGGGTGTGCAAGAGCTGAAGGTGCACGTGGACGACATGCCGGCGCCATTGAAGAGCATTGCCGGTATGAATGGGCATTTTCATCACGCCGAGAAGAAGGGGTATTCCGGGGTGGGGATGTACACCAAGCACGAACCCTCGGACGTGATCATCGGCCTGGGTGAGGCCGACCCGAGCGGCGAGTTCGACCCCGAGGGGCGCTATGTGGAGCTGCGCTTTGACAAGCCGGGACGCAAGCTGTCGCTGATCAGCTGCTACTTTCCCAGTGGCTCCAGCAGCGACGAGCGCCAGCAGGCCAAGTTCCGCTTTCTGGACATGATCGAGCCGCACCTGGCGCGCCTGCGCGAGGACCGCGAGTTCATCCTGATCGGCGATGTGAACATCGCGCACAAGGAAGTCGACCTGAAGAACTGGAAGGGCAATCTGAAGAACAGTGGCTTCCTGCCCGAGGAGCGCGCCTGGATGACCAAGCTGCTGGACCCAGCTGGCCGCACCCGGCTGGTGGACGTGTACCGCCATCTGCACCCCGACACGACGGAAGAGTGCTACACATGGTGGAGCAACCGCGGCCAGGCCCGCGCGAAGAACGTGGGCTGGCGCATTGACTACCACTTGGCCACGCCCGCACTGGCCGAGACGGCCCGACAGGCGGCGGTGTTCAAGGAACAGTGGTTCAGCGACCATGCGCCGCTGACGGTGGATTACGACTTCAGCCTCTGACCACGCAGGGCAGACGCACCGAGCGTCCGCCCTGCCCCATCCGCTTGAACTTCAGGCCCGCGCATCACTCGTGAAGCCATCCGATGGGCACAGGTCACGGCACACATAACCAATCAGTCTTAATATAGACTGATCAGTATGCGCAGGGAAATCCCTCCTCGCACCCCGGCCCCACGGCAGTGTCTTGCGCCCGTCCACCTGAAAGAGCCCGCCATGAAACTCTCCGCGACCTGCTTTGCGACCCTCGCGCTGGCCAGCGCCTGCGGACTTGCTCACGCTCAAGCCGACTTTTACCGTCGGGCCATCGCGCCGAACGTGACGGAGGGTGGCACGGTGGGCGCCGCCGTGCTGGTCGGCCCGCGCTACAGCGGCTCGGATGAAACGCGTGTGCGCATGTTGCCCAGCATCGATTACCAGTGGCAGAACGGCTGGTTTGCCGGCGCACTGAACGGCATCGGATACAACGCATCCAAGCAGGCGGACAAGGCGTATGGCGTGCGCGTGACGGCCGATTTCGGTCGCAAGGCGCATCGCAGCGAGGCGTTGCGGGGCTTGGGCGACATCGATCCCCGCCCTGAGTGGGGCGCATTTTTCAACATCAGTCCGATGCGTGGACTGACGCTGAGTTCATCGCTGCGCCACGGGAGCGGCAAAGATCGCGACGGTCTGCTGGTCGATCTGGGCGCAGGCTGGAGCGTCCCCCTGACCCCAAGTCTGCGCCTGGGAGCCAACCTGGCCACCACCTGGGCCAATGCCGCCTACATGCAGTCGTACTACGGCATCGATGCAGCACAGTCCCTGCGCAGCGGCTATGCCAGCTTCAAGCCAGACAGCGGACTCAGAGATGTGCGCCTGGGCACCTCACTGGTCTATCGCGTGAGCCCAACTTGGGTCTTGACGGGCTCCCTGACCCACACCACGCTGCTGGGCGATGCGCGACGCAGCCCCATCGTGCGAGACGAAGGCAGCCTGTCCACGGTGCTCGCGGTGGGCTACAGTTTCTGACCGGCAAACCGTGGGGGCGGGCGGCGCCAGCCCTAGGTCACCCGACCGCGCCAACGACCTCGATGCGATTCTTGCCATTTTTCTTGGCCGCATACAGCTGCTGATCCACGGCCTCGATGAAGCTGGCGGGATGGCGAGATGCGTCGGGCACAACGGTCCCCACCCCCACACTGACGGTGACGCATTGGCCATGCGGTGAGTCGGCATGGACGATCGCCTGCTTGTGGATGAGGCGCTGGCAGCGCTCGGCAACCTTCTTCGCCACCGTGGCATCGGCCCCCGGCAGCAAGACGATGAACTCCTCACCGCCAAAGCGCGCGACCAGGTCGCGTGGCCCATCGAGCGCCAGACTGAGTGTCTGCGCGATGTCCACCAGGCAGCGGTCCCCTCGGATGTGACCGTACAGATCGTTGTACTGCTTGAAGTAATCGATGTCGAACAGCAGAACGGACAGGGGCTGGCGCAGTCGGCTGGCACTGCCCCACTCCAGTTCGAAGCTGGCATCGAAGCGCCGCCGATTGGCGATGTGGGTCAGACCATCCTTGAAAGACAGGTCCTCGAGCTCCTTCTGCAGGGCCAGGAGCTTTTCTTCGGTCTTCTTGCGCTCGCTGATGTCGAACATGAAACCGATCAAGGCCTCGACCTCGCCCAGGTCGTTGCGCACGACATGCACCACGTCGCGGATCCAGACGTAACCGTTGTCCTTGGTCAGGGCACGATAGTCGGCCTCGTGGTCCACCCCTGCCTGGGACTGGGCGACACAGAAGTTGACCACGCGCTCGCGATCGTCCGGATGCATGCGCGTCGCCCAGTCTTCCACGGTCATCCAGCTTTGCGGGCTCCAACCCAGCAAGGCCTCGATCTGAGGGCCGATGTAGGCAAACTGCTTGGATGCCCAATCGATCTTCCACGGAATGGCCTGGGTCGACTCCAGCAGGGTGCGGTACACCGCATTGTCATCGTCGAGCGCACTCAAGACAGGCATGGTCCCTCATCTCCCTGTTCATCAGATAATGCCGAGCGGGCTGGCTCCCAAGCCAAGGTGGCGAGCGTTCACCGCCCATGCCACGCCACGACAAGGCGTTGGGGCATGTTAGCAGTCCATGCGATCAAGCGATCACGCGGTCACACTGAGGACCGTACCGACGCGCTGACCGAGATTGTTGACGCTGGCAGGGGACGGCGTCGACATCCACGCGGGTGGGGGCATGGATGCGGGAAGGAGAGGGGCCCTCGTCACTTCGGCATCGGCCGCAGAGGGTGCGGGGGATGCCTCCGTGATCCCGGAGGTGAAGGTGACGAGCTTGTCCTGGGCCTGCCCTGCATCGGCCAGCGCCTGGGTGGCGCGGCTGTCCAGCCCGCGCGCATTGGCTTCGGCTCGGGCGGCTTGTTGCCAGGCATCGCGCGCCTGAAGTTGGAGCTTGTCGGCGGTCTGCTGGGCACGCTCCGCTGCCTGGCGCAAACGGGCGACGGTGGGCTCCTGAAAGCTGGCGCGCATCAGGTTGGCCGAGGAGGAGATGGCAAGCGTGGTCATGACAACAACTCGGACTCCGCGCCGAACAAGCTCCTCAGGCGCGCAACGAGAGCGACCGTTCGCGCATGGCATCGGTGGTGGTCAGCGCCGACACGCCCGCTTGCTGCATCGCTGCGTACGTCGCCGCGCTCTGAGCCGCCATGCTGGCGCGGTCGTTGACGGCAGCCTGTGCCTGAGGCGCCGCATCGCTGGGTGTGACCGGCTGCATGCTGGCCGTGGTCTGCGCCAGCACGGTGCGAGAGGCGGAATCGGCCAGACGGCTCTGCATGGCCATCCAGCCCGCATCTTCCATGGACTGCGCGCCCGTGTTGTCACGGCGCTCGGCCACCACGTCGGCCGAGCGAGGCACCATGCCGTCGGCGCGCCGCTGCGCCGCCTCGGTGCGGGCCTGCATCATGGCGCGGAGATCGGATGGACCCGTTGCATTCTGGATGGCCAAGGACATGGCACCACCTCCATTCAAGGTTCGCGAGCCACGGCGCACCAAAGCCGCATCAGCGGCCAATGTCACACGTTGATCACGCTTTGCATTCAACCATGGGCGTACTAAGCACCCATGGCTGCAGTGTAAAAACGAACCCGGATGGTGTCAAACGCGTGCCGGCTCAGGCCACGCTGTGCAGGTGGGCCGCCAGCGCGGCCGCCTCGACACGGTTGCGCCCCAGGCGCTTGGCATGCAGCAATGCGCCGTCGGCCGCTTCGGTGAGGCTGGCCGCGGCGTCGAACATCGGGAAGGTGGCCACACCGGCGCTGAAGGTGGCCCGCAAAGCGCCGCCCGGGTGCGCGTGCGGCAAAGCGGCAAAGTCGGCGCGGATGCGGTCAATGACGGTGACGGCCTGCTCCAGACTGACCCCAGGCAAGGCAATGAGGAACTCCTCCCCACCGTAGCGACCGATGAGGTCGCTCGCGCGCAAGCGCCCCTTGAGCAACCAGGCCAGCGCCCGGATGACCTGATCGCCCACAGGGTGGCCGTAGGTGTCGTTGATCGCCTTGAAATGATCGATGTCGATCATGGCGACGGTCAGCGCCCCCTGGGTGCCAGCCTCGGTCGACGCCCCTGGCGATCCGAACTGCTGCACCAGTCCCGCCAGACGAGATTTGGCGGCCGTGTGGTTGAGCAGGCCGGTGAGGCCATCGAGCCGGGTCGAGCGCTGGGTCTCGCGGAAGCGCTCGATCTTGGTCTTGACGACCGCGGCCAACAGCACCGGATTGAACGGCTTGGTGAGGAACTGATCCCCCCCCAGACGCAAGGCCTCGACCTGCATGCCGACATCGGTGGCCCCCGAGAGGTAGACGATGGGCAGGGTGCTGTAGGCCGACATCTGTCGCAGCACGCGGGTGGCCTCCACGCCGTTGAAGCGTGGCATGAACATGTCCATCAGCACCAGATCGGGCCGATACGATTCGAGCACATCGAACAAGGTGCCTGGGTCACGGATGGCATGGCTGTCGATGCCGTGTTCGGCCAAGGTGCGCTGGATCAGGGCCACGGCCACCCGAGAATCCTCGACCACCAGGACGCGGTATTTCTCCTGCTCGATGTTCTGAACGAGGTCGAGGATGCGGTCGAGCACGCGGGCATGCTGTTCTTCAGCGGGAATGGCCACGTCGATGCCCGCGCGCATCAGCTCCACAATGGGTTCGATGGCCGACGCCACCCCCAGGTAGAACAGCTGGCTGGCGGGGCAACTGGCACGGATGTCGGTGACGAACTGCAGGCCGGCAGGCTGCAGTCCATCGGGGGCGGGGACGAACAGCACGGCCAGGGGCCGATCGCCTTCGGGGTGCACGCCGCCCCACGGGAGCTCCATCGTCTGAAAGCCGAAGTAACGCAGCTGGTGGCCCAGGGCCTGCACCAACTCTTGCTGACCGGGGGCGCTGATGAGCCACACTGTGCGCGGCTTGATCCAGTCGATCTCGGGCGCGGCGGGGCTTTCCACACGGCGCTCCCGATCGGGCACATGCGGCTTGGCGCTGGCCACGGCGCCCAACAGGGTGTCGAGTTGGCGCTGCAAGGCGGTGGTGTCCTGCTCCCCCAGGGGGTGGCTGTCATCTTGGCCCAGGCGGGCCAGGGCGGCATTTTCCAAACCTTCACACACGCGAACCAGACCGGGCAGACGCATGCGATTGAGGTGTTCCGCCAGGCTGTTGACGGCCACAGTGAACTCGATGAAGTGTTCAAACCGACCTTCGGCCAGGTAGTTGGCCCACCGCGTCTTGAGGACGTGGAGTCGATCATCGATGGAATGGGGCAGCGCAGCGGTCATGAGCGGTAGGCGTCCTGCCGGGAGGCCGGCGGTGAACGTGGCGCGGGCGACTCCACCACCAGTTCACGGTGAACCAGCACGGCGGAGTTGCGCGGCACCACCGACCGGCCACGCGCCAGCAGATGGGTTTTGGTAAAGGCCGCGCCAAACAGCAGGATCAAGGAAGAATAGTAAACCCATAAGAGGATCAGCACCACCGAGCCGGCCGCACCGTAGGTGGAGGCAGTGGCGGTTTGCGCCAGATAGAGCGCAATCGCATCGCGCCCGATGGCGAACAGCACGGCCGTGACCAGGGCACCGACCACGACTTCGCGCCACTTGAGCACCACGTCGGGCAGCACCTTGAAGATGGTGCCAAACAGCAGCCCGGTGACCAGCAGGGACAGCAGCATTTCGCCACTGGCCAGCAACGCTGCCACCGCGGGCACGAACTGATCGGCAAAGTGCAGGACCGCCCGCAAGACGACGCCCAACAACAAAGACACCAGCAACACAAAGCCGATGGCCAGCACCACGGTGAGCGAAAGCAGGCGGCTCTTGAGAAACATGAAAAGACTGCTGCGATCCGGGCGCGCCGCCACGCCCCAGATGTCGTTGAGCGAAACCTGCATCTGACCGAACACGGTGGTAGCGCCCGTCAGGAGCGCCGTGATGCCGAGCAGGGTGGGCAGCCAGCCTGCCTCGGACAGTCTCGATCGGGCCACCGCCTGCTCGACGGCTTGCGCCGCCTCACGACCCATGACGTCCTGGAGTTGGCCCACGATCTGACCCTGCGCAGCCTGCTCGCCGAGCACCACCCCAATCACCGCCACCGCGATGATGACCACCGGAGCAAGCGAGAACAGCGTGTAGAACGCCAGCGCCGCCGCGTGGCTGAAGGCGTTGCTGTCCAGCCAGAGCTGGATGGCGCCCCGGGTGATGCCCCACCAATGCTGGCCGCGCTGGCGCCACATCTGCGACGCCTCAGTGCGGGGCTGCCGCGGTGCCGAGGCGCTGCGCGAGGGTGCTCAACACGAGCGGCTCGTCCCAGGGCTTGCCAAAACAGCCCTGCACATTGGCATGCGGCGCAAGGCGCTCGGCCAGGTCTTCGAAGCTGGAGACGGCATAGACCGGAATGGTGCGCAACTGGGCATCGGCATCGAGGCGGGCGATCAGTTCGTAGCCGTCCATCTCGGGCATTTCGATGTCGGTGACGATCACGTGCGGCTGCAGCTGAGGAATCAGCTCCAGCGCCTGCAGGCCGTTCTTGGCGATTTCGACACGGTAATTGACCGACTTGAGCAATTTGACCATCTTGGCGCGTACGACGGCGGAGTCGTCCACGACCAGGATCAGTGGCGACTCACCACTCGGGGCCGGGGCCGACGGCACGGGCGGAGGCACCACGGGCGCAGCTGGCGCGGGGGGCGTGATGAGCACCGGCGCGACCGTGTCGATCGGGCTGACGGGCAAGGGCCCGATCGCTGGAGGCGTCTCGGGGACCGAAGGTGCCTCGGGCACGAATGCTGGCGCAAGCTCGGGCTCGGGCTCGGGCTCGGGCTCGGGTTCTGGCTCTGGCTCTGGCTCTGGCTCTGGCTCTGGCTCTGGCTCTGGTTCTGGTTCTGGTTCTGGCTCTGGTTCTGGTTCTGGTTCAAGGACGGGCTCAGGCTCTGCGAGCGCGGTCGGCGCAAGGGTCAACGCCTGCATCGGCTCGGGTTCTGGCTCCCGCTCGGGGGGCTGCGCTGCCGGCGCCAGGGCCTGTTCCTGCTCTGGCTCGACAGGCGCGGGAGCCCGCACCTGCAACAGCGGGGGCTGGGGCTCGACCTGCGGGACCACATCCAGGTCCAGATCCAGATCGATCTGATCGACGGCCTGGACAGGGGCCGCCACCCCCACATCGTCGCCGGAGGAGAGGTCCAACTCCAGGTCCACGGCCACCTCGATGGCCGGTGACTCGGCGGCCGCCGGCGGCAGCGCCTCGTCCAGTGGCAGGGGCTCGGTGGAGAGGTCGTTGAAATCCGGAGGCGCTTCAACCACGGGGGCGGCGGCCTCGACAACCTCGACAACCTCGACCGCCACGTCAGGCTGCAGAGCGACCGGCGCCGCGGGTTCGGGCGTCGGGGGAGGCACCAGCTGCGACGCGGACTCCGGGGTGGTGGCAGGCTCCGCCTGGGGCGCAGGCGGCACCTCATCACGCGGCGGAGTCGGTCGGCGGAACGCCCCGAGCCACCACAGCAGGACGAGCAGAACCAGCACACCAATCAGAACGTAAACGAGCACGAAACTCTCCCGTTGCAAGGAGCCGCAAGCGTGTGCCCGCAGCGTTGCATGCCAGTCTAACCCGCCGAAACGGGGGGGCAGGGTCCGCTCATTCCCGAAGGCGGCGTGCGCGCGACAGCACCGTCAGCACGGATCAGAGCGTCGCGCTACCATCGTGGCCCAAGGAGTTCTTCGCCATGACCGTTTCGCCCCACGCCCTGGATGCCGCCGTCGCCCTCACCCCTGCGGGCGAACACCGGTTCACCGGCCAGACCCACCCCACCTACGCCAACATGGTGGGTCCTTTTGGGGGCACGATTGCCGCAACCCTGCTCAACGGCGCACTCTCTCACCCAGAGCGGCTGGGCGAGCCCCTGTCCCTGACGGTGCATTACGCGGCCCCCATCGCCGATGGGGCCTTCGAGGTGCACGCCCGCCCGATGCGCACGAACCGGTCCACCCAGCACTGGCTGGTCGAGTTGCGACAGGACGACGCCGTTGCGGCCTTTGCCACGGTGATGACCGCGATGCGGCGCGACACATGGAGTGCCACGGATGCGGTGTTCCCATCGGTGCCGCCCGCTGCACAGTTGCCACGCCACCCGGGGGTGTTCCGCACGGCTTGGCCCAAGGCTTACGACATGCGGTTCACCGATGGTGAGCAGGTGCTTGACAGCGTCGAGCGCGACGACGCCGTGACGCAGGTCTGGATCCGGGACGAGCCGCCCCGGCCACTCGATTTCTTGTCCTTGAGCGCCATCTGCGATGCCTTCATCCCGCGCATTTTCGTGCGCCGCTCCCGGCCGGTGCCGGCAGGGACGGTCACGCTGACGGTGTACTTCCATGCCGATGCGGCCTTGTTGGCGGCCCAGGGCAGCGAGCATGTACTGGGCTGTGCCAAGGGGCTGCGATACAGCCAGGGCTTTCACGACCAGACCGCCGAAATCTGGAGTGCGCGCGGCGACCTGCTGGCGGTCGGCCACCAGGTGGTGTACTTCAAGGAGTGAGTGTCAGGACATGACGGCGTCGGGGCGGCGCAGGAAGCGTGCTTCGAAGTCCACCATGGGCATCGGGCGGCCGATCAGGTAGCCCTGAAACGCTTCGCAGCCCAGGCGCGTGAGCATGTCACGCTGGGACTCGGTTTCCACCCCCTCGGCAATGACGGTCAAGCCCAGGCTCTGCCCCAGGGCGATGATGGTCTGCACGATCACTTCGCTGCTGCGGTCACGCTGCAGCCCCGCCACGAAAGACTGGTCGATCTTCAGCTGATTGAGGGGCAGGCGCTGAAGGTAGGACAGGGACGAGTACCCCGTCCCGAAATCGTCCAGCGAGAAGCCCACACCCAGTTGCCGGAGGGACTCCATCTTGGCGATGACGTCGTCCACCCCATTGACCAGCATGCTCTCGGTCAGCTCCAGCTTGAGTCGCCGCGGGTCGGTGCCGGTGTCGTTGAGCACCACCCTCACCTGATCGACGAAATCGTGCTGGGCAAATTGCGCGGCACTGACGTTGACCGCCAACGTGAAGTCCGACGTGCCCAGCTGTTCGGACCAGGCCACCAGCTGACGGCAGGCTTCGGCCATGACCCAGATGCCCAGCGGCAGAATCAGCCCGGATGACTCGGCGATCGGGATGAACTCGGCCGGCGACACCATGCCACGCTCCGGATGGGCCCATCGCACCAGGGCCTCGGCCCCGATCAGCTGCCCGGTGTGCGAGACCTGCGGCTGACAGAACAGCCGCAGCTCGGCGTGCTTCAGCCCCTCGCGCAGGCTGTTGATGAGGGCCACGCGGTGAGAGACCTCGGATTGCATCCGCACGTCGAAGAAGCGCAGCTTGTTGCGCCCGGCGGCCTTGGCGGCGTACATCGCCATCTCGGCCTGGCGGATCAATTCGTCCACCGTGCAATCGGAGGCCTGAAACAGGGTGATGCCGATGCTCACCTCACTGCGGTAGTGCTGCTCGCGCAGCGTGTACGGCTCGCCGACCACGCTCAGCAGCTTGTGAGCGGTGCGCTCGGCATCGGCCGCGGCCACCGCCAGATCGTCACTGAGGTCGTCGAGCATCACCACGAACTTGTCCCCGCCGAAACGGGCCACGGTGTCGCTGTCGCGCACGTGGCGTTGCAGGCGATCGGCCAGTTGCTGCAGGAGCAGGTCGCCCATCTCATGCCCGAGGGTGTCATTGAGGCCCTTGAAGTCATCCACGTCCACGAACAGCAGCGCCGCGCAATGCCGGTGGCGCTGACGCGCGGCGATGGCCTGGTGCAAGCGGTCGTGCAACAGGCGGCGGTTGGGCAGGTGGGTCAGGGCATCGTAGAAGGCCAATTGGGTGAGTTGGGCCTCGACCTGTTTGCGCTGGGTGATGTCCGTGAGGGCGTACACGTAGTGCGTGACCTCGCCAAGGGGGTTGCGCACCGCGTTGATGGTGGCCCAGTCGGTGTAGACCTCGCCGCTCTGACGGCGGTGAGAGAGTTCGCCTTGCCAAGAGCCCTGCGCACGCAGGGTGTGCCACATCTGGTCAAAAAAACCAGCCTCTTGGTGGCCTGAGCGAAGGATGCGGGGCGACTGGCCGAGCAGCTCCTCGGCCCGATAGCCGGTCGCCTGCGTGAAGGCACTGTTGACGCGCAGGATGCGGTCCTGCGCATCGGTGATGAGCATGCCTTGCTGAGACTCGAAGGCGGTGGCAGCAATGCGCAACTCCTCCTCGGCCTGGGCCAGCGCGCTCATGTCGGCGTCCATGCAGAACATCACCTTGGGATGCCCAGGCAAGGCCACCACGGTGTGACTGGAGAAGACGGAGACGGGATGGCCGTCCTTGTGGCGCAGGGTGAGTCGGGCGGCCGGGATGCCCTTGCCGGTTTCGAACATCTGCGCCATGTCGTGCTGCACCACCGCCCAGGCTGCCGGCGGGATGATGAGGTCCAGCAGGTTGCGCCCGATGGCCTCTTGGGCGCTAAAGCCGTAAATCATCTCCGAGGCACGGTTCCAGTACACCACCGTGCCGTCTTGCAGGTAGCCCTGGATGGACATGGCCTCGGCCTCGTCGCACAACTTGTGAAAGCGCTGCTCGGCGGTGCTGACCGCCGCTTCCCAGAACTTCGTCTCGCTCACCACCAGGTTCGGATCAAGCATGGGACCACTCCCGACATGTCTGTGTGTTTTTAACATGATCCGGACAGCCTGCGCCTCCCCCTGTGGTGGGCGGATCAGGTGGTGTACTCCCCCGCGGCCTCGGGCTGGAAGTGCAGGGACAGGATGCGGGCCGTGCGAGGCGTGCCGGTGGGCGTGAGCCAGACGGCCTCGCTCCCGACGCGACGCCCCAGCAAACTGGCGCCCATGGGCGACAGCAGTGACACCAGGCCGACGTCGGCCCGCGCGTCGGCGGGATAGCACAGGGTGATGTCGCGGGGCTCGGGCTCGCCCTCGGCGTGCAGGCGCAGGCGTGAATTCATGGTGACGACATCCGGCGGGACATCGCGGGCCGGCACGAGGTCAGCCGCGTCGAGCAAAGCGTCCAGGGCGTGCTTCTGGGCATCGCTCAACACCGTGCGACGCATGAGACCCAGGATGCGGGCATGGTCGAGTTCGGACAGGATGCGCTCGTCCACGGCGGGACGGGAATCAATGGACATGGGTATCTCCAGGCAAAGAGGACGCGGCAGAACAGGCCCGGAGATCTCAAAACAGCGCGAAGGGGAAGGACAGGAGATCGCCGGGCTCAGGAAAGTGCGGCCAGCGATCGGCGCACGCGTTGACCCACCCCGCAGCCCAGAGGGGTGCGGAGGGTGCGGGCGAAGCAACCTGTGATGTCCATGGGCAGAGTCTAGCCCGGATGTGCCGATTGGGCAAACCGCGGGCCCCAGGCCGACCACGTCCGCCCAATAGTTCCGCAGAGCAAAATTTGATTCCGATAGGATGGCGACCCTGACACCAAAAACCGCCTTGCTGCGGTTATCCCTGTTAGCAATTACCCTAGTTTGTTCCGCAGAACGGAAACGGATACCGAAATTGTCTTGACCCCTCAAACAGGTGATGGGCACACTGCATCTCACTAACCGGCCATGTCCATTGTGGGCGTGCCGAGCACCGTTTGAGGAGCGCATCTTGGATTTGTTCTTTCAGCAACTGCTGAATGGCCTGACGATCGGCGGGGTGTACAGCCTGGTCGCGCTGGGCCTGACGCTGGTTTACGGGATCTTGCACGTCCCGAACTTCGCCCACGGCGCGCTGTACATGGCCGGCGCCTTCGTGGCTTTCTACTTCATGGAGTCGCTGGGGCTCAACTACTGGCTGGCCATGCTGGGCTCGGCTGCGGTCGTGGCCGTGCTGTCCATGCTGGCCGAGCGGCTGGTGTTCCACCCGCTGCGCAACGCCCCGCCGTTGCACGACATGATCGCCGCCATCGGCATCCTGTTGTTCCTGGAGGCCGGTGCGCAGGCCATCTGGGGCGCGGACTTCCACCGCATGCAGTCACCGTATGGCAATCTGGTCGAGATCTTCGGCCTGACCACCGTCGGTCAGCGTCTGCTGATCATCGCCGGCGCCGTGGTCCTGGTGGCCGTGCTGCACCTCTTCCTGACCCGCACCACCACCGGTCTGACCATCATCGCGATGGCGCAAAACCGCGACGGCGCGGCCCTGGTCGGCATTGACGCCACCCGCGTGACGCTGCTGGTGTTCGCCATCTCCGGCGCGCTGGCCGCGGTGGCCGCAGTGCTGTACAGCCCGATCAACCTGGTCTACCCGGCCATGGGTCACCTGGTCATCACCAAGGCCTTCGTGATCATCATCCTGGGCGGCATGGGCAGTTTCCCTGGCGCCATCGTGGGCGGCTTGATCATCGGTCTGGCAGAGGCCTTCGGTGGTTTCTACTTCTCGACGAACTACAAGGATCTGATTGCCTTCGTGCTGCTGGTGGTCATCTTGTCGGTTCGCCCTCAAGGTCTGTTTTCGAAAGGCGCGCACTGACATGAAGCTCCTTCAAGGTAAGGCGGGCTGGACCCTGCTCATCGCCCTGGCCCTCGTGTTTCCCTACATGGTCTCCAACACCTACTTCCTGTCGGTGATGACGCAGTCGTACATCTTTGCGATTGCGGCCCTGGGCCTGAACCTGATCACCGGCTACACCGGCCAGTTCAACCTGGCGCACGGTGGCTTCATGGCCATCGGTGCCTACGCGGTCGGCCTGCTGACCACAGATTACCAATGGGGCTTCTGGACGGCGTTTGCAGCCGCCGGCGCCATCTGCGGGGTGATCGGCTATCTGGTGGGCGTGATCTCGCTGCGCATGACGGGGCACGTGTTCTCGATCTTCACGCTGTGCGTGGGCTACATCATCTACCTGCTGATCGAGAAGTGGGAAGACGTGACCCACGGCGCCGTCGGCGTGATGGGCATCCCCTCCCCCACCGGCTTTGGCGGCCTGGAGTTCGAGTCGGCCAAGGGCCAGTACTACCTGGTGTTGGCCTTTCTGATCCTGGGCGCGTACATCATGCACCGCATCGTGCACTCGCTGCTGGGCCGCAGCTTCGTGGCCGTGCGCAACAGCGAGGCCCTGGCCGAAGCGCTGGGCATCCCGCTGGCACGCACCAAGCGTCTGGCCTTCGTGCTGTCGGTGATCTATGCCGGTCTGGCCGGTGGCCTGTACGCCGGTGTGGTGCGCTTCCTGGGCCCCGACCTGGCCGCCACCCACCACACGTTTGAGCTGGTGATGTTCATGCTGGTCGGCGGCATCGGCACCATCCTGGGCCCGATCCTGGGTTCGATCCTGGTGCCCTGGATCACGCAGTCGCTGCAGTTCCTGCAGGACTACCGCATGGTCGTCTTCGGCCCGGTGCTGATCCTGCTGCTGATCTTCGTGCCCAACGGCATCGTCGGCACCATCTTGCATCGCCGTGCCCGCCGCGCTGCAGCCCAGCGCGAGCAAGCCCAGGCTGCATCGGCCCCGGCTGCCGCCTCGTCCACCCCCAACGGAGCCCGCCATGCTTGAGATCCGCGGTCTGACCAAACGCTTCGGCGGCCTGACGGCTGTCAACAACGTGACGGCCAAGTTCGAGGCCGGCCACATCAACGCCATCATCGGCCCCAACGGCGCCGGCAAGACGACCTTCTTCAACCTGATCGCGGGCACGCATGCGCCGTCGTCGGGTCAGATCATCGTCAAAGGTGAGGACGTGACCGGCATGCGTGCCGACCAGATCGCCCGCCTGGGCGTGGCGCGCACCTTCCAGGCCACCAACCTGTTCGACCAGGCTTCGGTGCTGGACAACCTGATCGTGGGCCACCGCCTGCGCACCCGCTCGGGCCTGTGGGACGTGATCATGCACACCCCGCTGCTCAAGCGTGAAGAGAAGCTCTGCCGCGAGAAGGCCGAAGAGGCACTGGAATTCGTGGGGCTGAAGCGTGTGGCGCACCGCCTGGCCGGTGACATCACGCAGGAAGAGCGCAAGCGCGTGGCGTTCGCGCTGGCCCTGGCGACCGAGCCCGACCTGCTGCTGCTGGACGAGCCGGCCGGAGGCGTGAACCCGGAAGAAACCGTGGGCCTGGCCGAGCTGATCCGCAAGCTGGTCGACCATGGCAAGACCGTGTGCCTGATCGAACACAAGATGGACATGATCATGAGCCTGGCCGACAAGATCATCGTGCTGAACTACGGCGAGAAGATCGCCGAGGGCACACCCGCCGAGATCCGCAGCAACCCGCTGGTGATCGACGCTTACCTGGGAGCCGAACATGCTGAAGCTTGAAGGCGTTTCGCTGTCGTACGGCAGCTTCCGCGCCCTGGACAACGTGAGCCTGCACGCCGACAAGGGCGAGCTGGTGGTGCTGCTGGGCGCCAACGGTGCGGGCAAGAGCTCGATCTTCATGGCAATCTCAGGCATCAACAAGACGAGCAGCGGCTCGATCTCGTTCGACGGCCAGGAGCTGGTCGGCATGAAGCCCTCGTCCATCGTCGAACACGGCGTGGTGCACTGTCCCGAAGGCCGCAAGCTGTTCCCGCAGATGTCGGTGGAGCAGAACCTGCTGCTGGGTGGCTATGTGCACCGCAAGGCGCAAGACAGCAAGGCCACGTCCAAGCAGATCCTCGATCACATCTACGAACTCTTCCCCATCCTGCAGCAAAAGCGCCATGACCCGGCCGGCTCGCTCTCGGGCGGTCAGCAGCAGATGGTGGCCATTGGCCGCGCCCTGATGGGCCGCCCCAAGGCCCTGCTGCTCGACGAGCCCTCGCTGGGCTTGGCCCCCTTGGTCGTCAAGCAGATGTTCGAGATCATCCAGAAGATCAACCAGACCGGCGTGACCGTGTTCCTGGCTGAGCAGAACGCCTACTCGGCGCTGCGCATCGCACACCGGGCCTATGTGCTCGAACGCGGTCGCATCGTCATGGAAGGCAAACCCGAAGAGATGCTGCACGACGAAGGCATCCGCAAGGCTTACATCGGCGCCTGAAGCCGCTCCCTACGCGTTTCCCAACGTTTTCCCACCCCTCACAAGGAGACCTCACCATGCGTTTCATCCCCAAAGCGCTCAAGCTCGCCCCCCTGGCTGCCACCGTGGCCCTGGCCTTCAGCGCCAGCGGTGCCTTGGCCCAGGAAGTGCTCAAGATCGGTCTGACTGCCCCGCTCAGCGGTGGCGCCGCCCTGTACGGCAAGAACGTGCTCAACGGCCTGAACCTGGCCGCCAAGGAAATCAACGCCCAGGGTCTGACCGTGGGTGGCAAAAAGTACACGGTTGAGATCGTGGCGCTGGACGACAAGTACTCGCCCGCGGAAGCCGCCATCAACGCCCGTCGCCTCAAGCAGCAGCATGAAACGGCCGTGATCTACGTGCCCCACTCTGGTGGCGCCTTCGCCCTGCAGGCCTTCAACCAGCAAGAGAACTTCCTGCTGATGGCCTACACCAGCGTGCCCACCATCACGGAAAAGGGCAACAAGCTGACGATGCGCATCCCGCCGAACTTCATGACCTACATTGACCCCTTCATCCGCTACCAGATGAAGAAGGGCAAGAAGCTGGGCATGGCGCCGGCTGACCACGACTACGCCAAGGCCTGGGTGGCCGCGTTCGAGCCGGCCTGGACCAAGGCCGGCGGCACCGTGGTGTCGAAGAACCCGATGTCTTACAACAAGTCGGCCGACTTCTACACCGGTGTGAGCCGCGTGCTGGAGACCAAGCCGGACGTGATGTTCATCGGTGGGCCCTCTGAGCCGACCGGTCTGGTCGCCAAACAGGCGCGCGAGTTGGGCTTCAAGGGATCCTTCATCGTGATGGACCAGGCCAAGATGGACGAGATGGCCAAGGTCACCGGCGGCCTGCAGATGCTGGAAGGCTCGATCGGCACCCTGCCGCTGACCGCCGACGAGCGCCCCGGTGCCAAGGGCTTTGTGAACGCCTACCGTGCGGCCTACGGCGCCACCGCCAACCCGTCGTCGGAGTCGTCGCTGAACTACTCGTCGCTGCACATCGTGGTCAACGCGATGAAGATGGCCGGCACCGTGAGCGACCCCGCCGCCATCCGCGCCAAGTTGGACGCGGCCGCCAAGGCCCTGCCCGATGCCATCAACCCCAACGACTTCAATGGCGTGGACGCCAACGGCGGCTCGGTGCTCAACACCGTGATTGGCGTGGTGGAGGGTGGCAAGCTCCGCGGCGTGCGACTGAAGGATCTGTGATCCCGAGCCGCTCGCCCCGCGGGGTGAGCGGTGCACCGGGCGGGCCCCCAGCCGGGGTGACCCGCCTTTTTTGCGCGCAGATCGCTGTTCTGCACACCAATTCGCGATTTCACGATGCAAGCCAACTCGCAGGCATCGGAGGGCATCGAACACGCAACAAGGGGCTTCCCTGGTGCATGGTCGGCATGCCAAGATATCGCAGACGACCCGCTATTCCATCATGCAGACCTTACAAGCCTCCGCTCTCGAAGATGGCAAGGAAGACCGACATTTCGTGACCGCCCTGGCGCGCGGGCTGGAGGTGCTGTCCTGTTTCCGCAGGGGGGACAAGGCCCTGGGCAATCAGGAGATCGCCAAACGCTGCAAGCTGCCCAAGTCCACCGTGTCGCGCTTGACGTACACGCTGACGAAGCTGGGCTACCTGATCCAGCTGGAAGAAAACGGCAAGTACCGCCTGGGCACCTCGACCCTGGCACTGGGCAGCTACATGATGGCGCGCCTGGACGTGAAGCAGATGGCCAAGCCGATGATGCAGGAGCTGGCCGAGTTCGCGAAGGCCACCGTGTCCCTGGGAACGCGTGACCGCCTGGCCATGCTGTATGTGGAGAACTGCCGCAGTTCGGCTGCGCTGACGCTGAGCGTGGACGTGGGCTCGCGCATCCCGCTGCTCAGCTCGGCCTTGGGCCGGGCCTATCTGGCGGAGATCAGTCAGGCCGAACGCGTGGAGTTGCTGGAGCGCTTCCGCGAGTACGACGAGCAGGCCTGGCCGAGCATCCAGGCCTCGATCAACACGGCGCTGGAGGACTACCGCGCCCTGGGTTGCACGCGATCGTTCGGTGACCTGCAGGCGCATGTCAACGGCATTGCCGTGGCCTTCAATCCGGGTGGTGGCCTGCCGGTGATGGCCATCAGCTGCGCCGGTCCGGCCTTCAGCCTGTCTCAGGAGTTCCTGCTCAACGAGGTGCGCCCGCGCCTGATCGAGATGGCGCGCAAGCTGCAAGCCTCGGCCGGCCGGACCTGATCCGCCGCGGCACCGAGCGCAACGAGGCGCGAAGGCCGCCCTGCCGCCTCAGCGCGATCACGGGCTTCTGCTAAGCTGAAACGCCCGATTGCCTGACAGCGCGCCTGCCCACGCCTGCCCCGACCATGAAGCGTTCCACCGCCCCCCTTCCCTGCTGGCTGGCCCTGAGTGCCGCAAGCCTGGGGCTGGCCCCTGTCGCCCTGGCCCAGCCTGTGCCGGGCACTGCCGCCACATCCGCCCAGGCTGCCGCCCCCAGCGCTGCGTTCGCGGCCCAGCAATGCGCGGCCCACACCGATGCCGCACAGCGCCTGGCCTGCTATGACGCGGTGTTCCGCCCGCGTGCGCCCGATCCGCTGAGTGCCCCGGCCACCGCGGTGACGGCGCCCGACGTCTCGACCGCAGCGGACCGGTCCCCCGCGGAGACATCGGCGAACGACACCGATCGCGTGGCCGCCGCCCCGCCTCCTGTGTCAAGCGGGACCGCCATGCCGCCACCGGGCAGCGCCCTGTCCACCTTCTGGGAACTGGGCCGCAGCGACAAGCGCAAGGCCTTTGTGGTGCGCACCTTCTATCCCAACTATCTGCTGCCGCTGCACCTGACCAGCGACATCAACCGCCAGCCTTTCAGCCCCACGCGGGGTGCCGCGCCGCTCAAGCCGAACTACAAGGCGGTGGAGGCGAAAATGCAGATCTCGCTGCGCGTAAAAGTGGCCGAAGACCTGCTGCTGCCGCGGGCCGACCTGTGGGCCACCTACACCCAACGCTCGATGTGGCAGGTCTGGAACCAGGCCGACTCGGCCCCGTTTCGCAACACCGATTACCAGCCCGAGCTGAAGTACGTGGTGCCAGTGCCCGATGGCCTGAGCGTGCTGCCCGGCGGCTGGTCGTGGCGCATGCTGGAGGCAGGCTTTGCCCACCAGTCCAATGGGCAAAGCGAGCCGCTGTCACGCAGCTGGAACCGGTTGTATGCGGGCACAGCGTTCGAGAAGGGTGAGCTGGCCGTGCAGATGCGCTTCAACCGCCGCCCGCGCGAAGGCTCGAAGGACGACAACCCGGACCTGACACGCTACATCGGCAACACCGAGATCCAGGCCTCGTGGCTGCCCGGGCAGGCCACCGCCTCACTCACCTGGCGCCTGCACCCCAAGGAGATGAAGCGCGGCTCGGTGCAGCTGGACTGGACCTATCCGGTCGACAGTCAGCAGCCGCAAGGGCTGCGCTGGTATCTGCAGCTGTTCAGCGGCTACGGCGAATCGCTGCTGGACTACAACCACCGCCAGACCAGCCTGGGGCTGGGCCTGACGCTGTTCCAGTTCTGAGGTCTGCGGGATCGGCCCAGGCCTGAGGCGCAATGGCCTGCGCGGGACACCTCAGTCGCGGGAGACCGGGCGCAACACGCCCTCGACCAGGTAGGGCACGACGCCGCTGACGCTGCGTTGCGCGGCGTAGTCCAGCTCGTCGGGCAGGCCCTTTTCCAGCATGCGACGGCCGACCCGGGCTTCGTCAAAGCAGGCGCGGGCGTCGGTGGCGGCATGCATCCACTCGGCGGCACGGGCGGCATCGGTGAGGTCGCGCACACCGGCCTGGCGGAACAGCGACACGAGGTAGCCGGCGCCGTAGAAGTCTTCGAGGTTGAAGCGGTCGGCCGAGCCCGAGCAGACGATGAGCAAGGTGTCATCGGGGTGCTGGCGCGCGATGTGATCCACGACCGCCTGGGCGTTGAGCAGCGCCGCCGCGTACACATGGGCCGCGCCCCGCGCACGGGTGAGCGCCACGGTGCCATTGGTGGTCGCGTAGATCAGCCGGCCTTGCGCGGGCAGGCGCGCCAGCACCGCCAGGGGCGTGGCCGGGGCAAAGCCGCTCAGCGTTTCGGCATACAGCTCGCCGGCCAGCAGATGGGGCTGATCGCCCCGCTGCGCGGCCAGCGCGCGGGCCGCGTCGCCATCGCGCGCCGGCCACACCTCGGTGGCCCCCGCCGACAGGGCCGCCACGATGGTGGTGGTGGCAAAGAGGATGTCGAGCACGATGACGACCTTGCCGTCCAGGCGCTGGCCGTCGAGCTCTTCCTTCTTCATCAGGACGTGGAGTTTGCGCATGCAGCCTCAGGCGTTGGGAGCGGTGGGTGGGGTGGCCACATGGGCGTCTGAGCCTGGCCCGTGCAAGCGCCCGTGCGCATGGCCCCCCGGGGGTGGCTCGACCGGCTTGACGATGGCGAACACGCCGCTGGCGCGCAGGATCTTGCGCTCACCCACCTTGAGGTGGCAGCTGGCAAAGGCCATGCGCGCGCCGATGCGGTCAACCTCGACATGGCACTCGATCCAGTCGCCCAGGTGCGCGATGCCGATGAAATCGGTGCTCAGGTTGGCCGTGACCACCGCCAGCGGGCCGCCCCGCATGTGGTTGACGGCGTAACCCAGCCCCGAATCGGCCAGCGTCACCAGCAGGCCGCCGTGCGGATGACCGCGCAGGTTCATGTGCTGCGATTGCAGCCGCATGCCCAGGATCGGGGTGCCACCGGGCACGTCCTTCCAGTAGATCGGACCGCACAGGCCGATGAAGGTGTCGGAGTTCGCGTGAAAGGGCACGAAGCCCGCGGGCACCTCGGGCGTCACCGCGGCGGGCGCGACGTGCGGGTCTGCCTGTGCAAGGGTCTGGGAAGGATCGGCGGGCGTGCTCATGCGGGTCAGAACCAGTCGGGCGAGGCGGTCAAGGTGGTGTCATCCAGGCTGCGCAGCAGCTCGTGCTGCGGCCGGGTGCGCGACAACTCCCAGCGGTAGAACCACTGGCAGGTGTGCAGTGTGCCCTGATAAAACGCGACATCGCTGCCCTGTGCGGTCGGTAGCGCGCGTGCCGCCACCAGGGCCTGCTCCAGCCAGATCCAGGCCAGCACGGTGTGGCCGCAGGCCTCGAGGAAGACGCTGGCATTGGCCAGGGCCCAGGTGGGGTGGGTGGCCAGCACCGGCCGCAACACCTGCAAGGTTTCTTCGACTTCGGCCCAGGCGGTTTGCAAGGCGAGGGCGTGGGGTTGCAAAGTCTCGATGGCCTGCGCCTGCGCAACCGTGTCGGCCACCTTGCGCGCCAGCAGGGCGATGCCAGCCCCGCCGCGCATCACGGCCTTGCGCCCCAGCAGGTCCATGGCCTGGATGCCGTGCGTGCCTTCGTGGATGGGGTTGAGGCGGTTGTCGCGGTAGAACTGCTCGACCGGGTACTCGCGCGTGAAGCCGTAGCCACCGTGGATCTGGATGGCCAGGTCGTTGGCCGCCAGGCACCACTGCGAGGGCCAGGATTTGACGATGGGCGTGAGCGTGTCCAGCAGCAGCGCGGCTTCTTCGCGCGCGGTGGCGTCGGGATGGGTCTTGTGCTCGTCAACCAGACGAGCCGCGTACATCACCAGGCCATAGGCGCCTTCCACATAGGCTTTCTGGGCCAACAGCATGCGGCGCACGTCGGCGTGCTCGATCAGCTTGCGCTGCGGCTCGGTCGGATTCTTTGAATCGGGCAGGCGCCCCTGTGGGCGATCTTGCGCATAAGCCAGCGAAGCCAGATAACCGCGCCAGCCCAGCATCACCGCGCCCATGCCCACGCCGATGCGGGCCTCATTCATCATCTGGAACATGTAAGACAGACCCTGGTGCGGCTCGCCCACCAGTTCGCCCATGCACTCGCCCTTTTCGCCGAAAGACAGCATGGTCGAGGTCGTGCCGCGCCAGCCCATCTTGTGGATGAGGCCCGCGAGGTTGACGTCGTTGTGCACGCCCAGGCTGCCGTCATCGTTCACGCGGTACTTGGGCACGATGAACAGCGAGATGCCCTTGACGCCGGCAGGGGCACCCTGGATGCGCGCCAGCACCAGGTGCACGATGTTCTCGCTGAGCTCGTGGTCGCCGCCGGAGATGAAGATCTTGTTGCCGGTGAGGCGGTAGCTGCCGTCGGGCTGGGGCACGGCCGTGGTGGTGATGTCGGCCAGGCTGGAGCCGGCCTGGGGCTCGGTCAGGGCCATGGTGCCGAAGAAGCGGCCGGTCAGCAGGTGCGTGAGGTACTTGCGCTGCTGCTCAGGGGTGCCGAAACGGCGGATGACGTTGGCGTTGCCCTGGGTGAGGCCCACGTAGGACGTGGTGGCGATGTTGGCACTCTTGAACAGCGAACCGCAGGCCTGCGAGATCAGGGAGGGCAGTTGCATGCCGCCGACTTCCACGTCGTGGCTGGCCGCCAGCAAGCCGGCTTCGCAGTAGGCCTGCAGGGCCGTTTTGACCTCGGGAATCATGGACACGCGCTGGCCGTCGAAGGTGGGCTCGTGCTCGTCGGACTTGCGGTTGTGGGGGGCGAACAGATCGGTGGCAATGGCCTGCGCCGTGTCGAGCGTGGCGGTGAAGGTCTCGATGCTGTGCTCGGCATAGCGCGGGCGCTCGACGAGGTTGGCGGCCTGCAGCCACTCGAACACCAGGAAATCAAGATGGCGGCGGTTGATGATGGGGTCGCTCATGCGGGGTCGTCCTTCACACAGGGTTCGCACACCAGAATTCCGACCTGCAGAACATCTGGCTGTAATTCAGAATTTGCCGACGCATGATGGTCTGCACACCCCTTGCGCGTCAACCGAAGGGAAACCCCTAATTACATGGAAATCATCGCGCAGTAACCTGATTCTGATTTTCAATACGATGTTCTGCCATGCAGAACTTTGATCGACAACCGAAGCAGGAGTTCAGCGAGCATGAGCAGCGCGTCCTATTCACTGCACGGCCCCGTGGCCGTGATCACCCTCGACAACCCGCCCGTCAATGGCCTGGGCCTGGCCGTGCGTCAGGCCATCGTGGCCGGCATCGACGCGGCCGCGGCCGATCCGGCGGTGCAAGCCGTGGTGCTGATCGGCAATGAACGCTTCTTCTCCGGTGGTGCCGATGTGCGCGAGTTCGGCACGCCCAAGGCGATGCAGGAGCCCACGCTGTTGACGGTCATCGCCACCGTCGAGCGCAGTGCCAAACCCGTGATCGCCGCCATCAGCGGCGTGTGCATGGGGGGCGGACTGGAGCTGGCCCTGGGCTGCCATTTCCGCATCGCCCGCAGCGATGCCACCGTGGCGCTGCCCGAGGTGAAGCTGGGCCTGCTGCCTGGCGCGGGCGGAACCCAGCGCCTGCCCCGCGTGGTCGGTCTGGAAACCGCGCTGAACATGATCGTCTCGGGCGCCCAGGTGCCCGCGGCCCAACTGAAGGCCACGGCCTTGTTCGACGAAGTGGTGGACAGCGAACTGCTGCCCGCCGCGCTGGCCCTGGCCAACAAGGTGGTTCAAGAAGGCCGCGGGCTGCCGCGTGTGCGCGATCGCAAGGTGAACGAGCCCAACGCCGAGGCCTTCCTGCAATTCGCCCGCAACACCGTGGGCGCGATGTCCAAGCACTTCCCGGCACCGCTGAAGTGCCTGGAAGCCGTGGCCGCTGCCGCGAACAAGCCCTTCGATGAAGGCCAGAAGATCGAACGCGAAGGCTTCCTGGCCCTGATGCAGACGCCCGAATCGCGCGCGCTGCGCCATGTGTTTGCCGCCGAACGTGCTGCCAGCAAAATCAGCGACGTGTCGGCCGACACACCCGTGCGCGCCATCGTCAAGGTGGGCGTCATCGGCGCGGGCACCATGGGGGGCGGCATCGCGATGAACTTCCTCAATGCCGGCATCCCCGTCGTCATGCTGGAGACCAAGGCCGAAGCGCTGGAGCGCGGCATCGGCACCATCCGCAAGAACTACGAGAACTCGCTCAAGAAGGGCAAGCTCACGCAGGACAAGCTCGACGCGCGCATGGCGCTGCTGCAGCCCACGCTGGACTATGCCGACCTGTCGGATGTGGACCTGGTGATCGAAGCCGTGTTCGAGGACATGGGCGTCAAGCAGCAAGTATTCGAGAAGCTCGACAGCGTGTGCAAGCCGGGTGCCATCCTGGCCTCCAACACCTCCACGCTGGACCTCAACCAGATCGCCTCCTTCACCAAGCGCCCGCAAGACGTGGTGGGCCTGCACTTCTTCAGCCCGGCCAATGTGATGCGCCTGCTGGAAGTGGTGCGCGGCGACGCCACGGCGCAGGACGTGCTGGCCACCTCGATGGCGCTGGCCAAGACCATCAAGAAGCAGGCGGTCGTCTCCGGCGTGTGCGACGGCTTCATCGGCAACCGCATGGTGGCCCGCTATGGCCAGGCTGCGCACGACCTGATCGTGGCCGGTGCCCTGCCCCAGCAGGTGGACAAGGCGCTGGAGAAGTTCGGTTTCGCCATGGGCCCCTTCCGCATGGGCGACCTGGCCGGTCTGGACATTGGCTGGGCGATCCGCAAGCGCCGCAACGCCGAGAACCCCGCTGAGGCCAAGCCCAATGTGGCCGACGCGCTGTGCGAAGCCGGCCGCTTCGGCCAGAAGACCGGCTCGGGCTGGTACCGCTACATCCCCGGCAACCGCGTGGCCCAGCCTGACCCGGTGGTGGAAGAGGTCATCGTGGCCTTCCGTGCCGCCCACGGCGTCACGCCGCGCCAGATCAGCGACGAAGAAATCATCGAACGCTGCGTGTACGCGCTGGTCAACGAAGGCGCGCGCATCGTCGAAGAAGGCATCGCCCAGCGTGCCTCCGACGTGGACATCGTCTACCTCAATGGCTACGGCTTCCCGCTGCACCGCGGCGGCCCGATGCTGTATGCCGACCAGGTGGGCCTGGTCAATGTGGAACGCGCGCTCAAACGCTTTGCCGCCGAGCCCGGCGCCGATGTGGCCTTCTGGACCCCGGCCGCGCTCCTGTCCCGCCTGGCAGCCGCCAACGAGACCTTCAACTGATGCACTGACCCAAGGACAACACCGTGACTGAAGCCGTCATTGTTTCCACCGCGCGCACCGGCCTGGCCAAATCCTGGAAGGGCGCTTTCAACATGACCTACGGGCCCACCCTCGGGGCCCACGCCGTGCAGCACGCTGTGGCGCGCGCTGGCATCGACCCCGCCGAAGTGGAAGACGTCATCATGGGCGGCACCTTCGGCGAAGGCACCACCGGCGGCAACGTCGCCCGCCAGATCGCGTTGCGTGCTGGTCTGCCCGTCACCACCGCAGGCATGACCGTCAACCGCTTCTGCTCGTCGGGCCTGCAGACCATTGCCCTAGCCGCGCAACGCATCATCGCCGGCGAAGGCCAGGTGTACGTGGCCGGTGGCGTCGAAAGCATCTCGTGCGTGCAGAACGAGGCCAACACCCACATGCGCCGCGACCCCTGGCTGGTCGAGCACAAGCCCGAGATCTACTGGAACATGCTGCAGACCGCCGAGCAGGTGGCCAAGCGCTACAACATCAGCAAGGACGCCCAGGACGAATACGGCGTGCGCAGCCAGCTGCGTGCCGCCGCCGCCCAGGCTGCAGGCTTGTTCAACGACGAGATCGTGCCGATGACGACCACCATGGGCGTGGTGGACAAGGCCACCGGCCGCCTCACCACCCGCGAGGTGACGATCGACCGCGACGAAGGCATCCGCCCCGACACCACGCTGGAAGCCGTGGCCAAGATCCGCGCCGCCCTGCCCGGTGGTGTGGTCACGGCGGGCAACGCCAGCCAGTTCTCCGATGGCTCATCGGCCTGCGTGCTGATGGACCGCAAGCTCGCCGAAGTGCGCGGCCTGCAGCCGCTGGGCATCTTCCGCGGCTTTGCCGTGGCCGGCTGCGAGCCCGATGAAATGGGCATTGGTCCGGTGTTCGCCATCCCCAAGCTGCTCAAGAAAGCCGGCCTGAAGGTGGACGACATCGGCCTGTGGGAGCTGAACGAAGCCTTTGCCGTGCAGGTGCTGTACTGCCGCGACAAGCTGGGCATCCCCGACGAGCGACTGAACGTCAACGGCGGCGCCATCGCGGTGGGCCACCCCTACGGCGTCTCGGGCTCGCGCCTGACCGGTCATGCCCTGATTGAAGGCAAGCGCCGTGGCGTGAAGTATGTGGTCGTGACCATGTGCATTGGTGGTGGCCAGGGCGCCGCCGGCCTGTTCGAAGTCTGCTGAAACCGAGGATCACACCATGAGCGTGAAAGCATTGTTTGACCTGACCGGCCAGGTGGCCCTGATCACCGGCGGCTCGCGTGGCCTGGGCCTGCAGATGGCCGAGGCACTGGGCGAACTCGGGGCCAAGCTGGCCATCACCGCCCGCAAGGCCGATGAGCTGGCCGAAGCCAAGACCCACCTCGAAGGCCTGGGCTACAAGGTGCTGACCGTCGTCAACGACCTGCAAAAGATCGACCAGATCCCGGCCATGGTGGACCAGGTGGTGAGCCACTACGGCACCATCGACATCCTGGTCAACAACGCCGGCGCCACCTGGGGCGCCAAGGCCGAGGAGTACCCGGACGAAGCCTGGCACAAGGTCATGGGTCTGAACGTCGATGCGCCCTTCTTCCTCTCGCGCGAGGTGGGCCGCCGCTGCATGATCCCTCAGGGCCGCGGCAACATCATCGTCACGGCTTCGGTGGCCGGTCTCAAGGGCACGCCCCCGGGCATGAACACCATTGCCTATAACACCTCCAAGGCGGCGGCGATCCACTTTGCGAAGACGCTGGCGTCGGAGTGGGGCCACTACGGCATCCGCGTCAACGCGATCTGCCCTGGCTTCTTCCCCACCAAGCTGGCCAATGGCCTGATCGACAAGCTGGGCGACGCCCTCGTGGCGCGCACCCCGCTGCGTCGCCTGGGGGGTGACGAAGACCTCAAGGGCACGGTGGCCTTCCTGGCCTCCAACGCCTCGCGCCACATCACCGGCCAAGCCATTGTGGTGGACGGCGGTGCCAGCGTCATCTGAGGACGGGATCACGCGATGAGCTCTTCGGCAGACAGCGCCTTTTCGGGCACCCGCCCCGTCTCGCCCCAGCATGCCTTTGACGAAGGCAAGCTGGCAGCCTACATCCGCGCCCACGTTGCCGATTTCCGCGGCGAGTTGCAGGTGGCGCAGTTCAAGGGCGGGCAGTCCAACCCGACCTTCCTGGTGCAGGCCGGCTCGCAGCAGTATGTGTTGCGGCGCAAGCCGCCCGGGGTGCTGCTGCCCTCGGCCCACGCCGTGGACCGCGAGTTCAAGGTCATCAGCGCGCTGGCCGGCACCGATGTACCCGTGGCCAAGGCGCATGCCCTGTGCCAGGACCCCGAGGTCATCGGCACCGACTTTTACCTGATGGACTATGTGCCCGGCCGCATCTTCTGGGACCCCAAGCTGCCCGACGTGGCAGCACAGGACCGCCCGGCCCTGTACGACGAGCTCAACCGCGTGATCGCGGCGCTGCACCGCGTGGACGTCCAGGCCGTGGGCCTGGGCGACTACGGCAAGCCCGGCGAGTACCTGACCCGCCAGGTGGCCCGCTGGACCAAGCAGTACCGCGCGGCCGAGACCGAACGCATCGAAGCGGTCGAAAACCTGATCGAGTGGCTGCCTGCGCACCTACCGGCCGGCGACGAAACCGCCATCGTGCATGGCGACTACCGCTTCGACAACGTCATCTTCCACCCGACCGAGCCGCGCATCCTGGCCGTGCTGGACTGGGAGCTGTCCACCCTGGGTCACCCCCTGGTGGACTTCGCCTACCACTGCATGACCTGGCGCATGGACGGCTCGACCGGCCGCGGCCTGGGCGACCTGACGCCTGAGCAGATGGTTCAGATGATGATCCCAGCCGAGTCCGACTACGTGAAGCGCTACTGCGAGCGTACCGGCCGCGACAGCATCCCCGAGCGCGACTGGTCGTACTACATGGTCTTCAACCTCTTCCGCCTCACCGGCATCTTGCAAGGCGTGATGAAACGCGCCCTGCAAGGCAACGCATCGAGTGCAGAAGCCATTGCCACCGGCAAGCGCGCCAAGCCCCTGGCCGAACAAGCCTGGCAGATGGTCGAACAGATGCGCCTGGCCTGATGGCCGAGCCTGAGCGCGCCCTCTGACTCCCCCACCTCATACCGGAGATCCCTGATGGACTTTTCCTACTCCCCCAAAGTCATCGACCTGCAACAGCGCCTGACGGCCTTCATGGACGAGCACATCTACCCGGCCGAAAGCGTCTACCACGATGAGGTGGAGGCCAACCGCGCCGCCGGCAACCCCTGGCAGACCACCAAGATCATGGAGGAGCTCAAGGTCAAGGCCCGCGCCGCCGGTCTGTGGAACCTGTTCCTGCCCGAGTCCAAGTACGGCGCCGGCCTGACCAACCTGGAGTACGCGCCTCTGTGCGAGATCATGGGCCGCTCCCACATTGCCCCCGAAGCCTTCAACTGTTCGGCCCCCGACACCGGCAACATGGAGACCCTGGTGCGCTACGCCACCGAGGCCCAGCAGCAAGAGTGGCTGCTGCCCCTGCTGGACGGCAAGATCCGCTCGGCCTTTGCGATGACCGAGCCCGGCGTGGCCTCGTCGGACGCCACCAACATCGAAGCCAGCATCGTGCGTGACGGCGACGAGTACGTGATCAACGGCCGCAAGTGGTGGACATCGGGCGCCCCCGACCCGCGCTGCGAAATCCTGATCTTCATGGGCAAGACCGCACCCGACCACCCCGATGCCCACAAGCGCCAGTCCATGATCCTGGTGCCGATGAAAACCCCCGGCGTGAAGATGGAGCGCGCCCTGCCGGTGTTCGGCTACGACCACGCCCCGCACGGCCACGGCGAAGTCAGCTTTGACAATGTGCGCGTGCCCGTCAGCAACGTGCTGCTGGGCGAGGGCCGCGGCTTCGAGATCGCCCAGGGTCGCCTGGGCCCTGGGCGCATCCACCACTGCATGCGCCTGATCGGCCTGGCCGAGCGTGCGCTGGAGCTGATGTGCAAGCGTGCGCTGAGCCGTGTCGCCTTCCACCGCCCCATCGCCGACCAGGGCGTGACGCGTGAGCGCATCGCCAACGCCCGCATCCTGATCGACCAAGCCCGCTTCCTGGTGCTCAATGCCGCCTACATGATGGACACCGTGGGCAACAAGGTCGCCAAGAAGGAAATCGCGATGATCAAGGTGGCCGCGCCCACCATGGCCTGCCAGGTGATCGACTGGGCCATGCAGGTGCATGGCGGCGGCGGCGTATCGGACGACTTCCCGCTGGCGGCAGCCTATGCCAACGCCCGCACCCTGCGCTTTGCCGACGGCCCGGACGAAGTCCACCGCAACCAGATCGGCAAAATGGAGCTGGCCCGTTACCAGAAGAAGGCCTGATTGGAGCTGCACCATGTCTGACCGTCACTTCGCCCACTGGCCCAGCAACCTGCCTCGCCACCTGACCGTCCCAGCCACCAACCTGTACCGCAACGTCGAATTCTCGGCGGCGCGCTACCCGGACAAGGCCGCCCTGATCTTCTACGACGGCATCACGACCTACCGTGAGTTCGACGACCAGATTCAGCGTCTGGCCGGCTACCTGCAGCAGGACTGCGGCGTGGCGCGCGGCGACCGCGTGCTGCTCTACATGCAGAACAGCCCGCAGTTCATCGTCGCGTACTACGCCATCTTGCGGGCGGACGCCGTGGTCGTGCCCGTCAACCCGATGAACATGACCGAAGAGCTGCGCCACTATGTGAGCGATGCCGACGCCCGCGTCATCATCGCCCCGCAAGACCTGTACAAGCAGGTACAGCCACTGCTGGCCGAAGGACGGGCTCAAGCCAAGAGCCAGCCTGAGGCCCCGGGCCTGCGGCACGCCATCGTGGCCGCCTACAGCGACTACCTGCCGGCCGAAACCGACCTGCGCGTGCCCGCTTTCGTGAGCGAGCCGCGACAGGCCATCGACGAGCCTGGCGTGGTGTTGTGGGCCGATGCGATGGCCGCGAACCGCCGCCCCGGCCCGCTGACCACTGGCCCCGACGACCTGGCCGTGATGCCCTACACCTCGGGCACCACCGGTCACCCCAAGGGTTGCATGCACACGCACCGCAGCGTGATGTACAACACCGTGGCCGGCACGCAATGGATCGGCACGCCGATGGACGGCGTGTCGCTGGCGGTGCTGCCGCTGTTCCACGTGACGGGCATGCAAAACGGCATGAACGGCACGCTGTTCGTGGGGGCCACCGTGGTGCTGCTGCCGCGCTGGGACCGCGATGCGGCCGCGCAGTTGATCCAGCGCTACAAGGTCACGGGCACGCAGATGATCGTCACCATGGTGGTGGACCTGCTGTCCAACCCGCGTCTGGGTGAGTACGACCTCTCCAGCATCGCCCGCCTCAGTGGTGGCGGTGCCGCCATGCCCGAAGCGATCGCCACCAAGCTCAAGGAAGTCTGCAACCTGGACTACCTGGAGGGCTACGGCATGTCGGAGACCATCGCCCCCACGCACATCAACCCGCTGGAGCGGCCAATGAAGCAGTGCCTGGGCATTCCCATTTTCGATGTGGATGCACGCGTGGTGGACCCGCTCACCTTTGCCGAACTGCCTCCCGGCGAAGTGGGCGAGATCATCGTGAACGGCCCGCAGGTCATGCAGGGCTACTGGAAGAACCCGGCGGCCACCGAAGCGGCCTTCGTCACGATCGACGGCAAGCGCTTCCTGCGCACGGGCGATCTGGCCCGCACCGATGAGCACGGCTACTTCTACATGGTCGACCGCCTCAAGCGCATGATCAATGCGTCGGGCTTCAAGGTCTGGCCTGCAGAAGTGGAAGCGCTGATGTACCACCACCCGGCCATCCAGGAGGTGTGCGTGATCGCGGCCAAGGACGAGCGACGCGGCGAAACCGTGAAGGCCGTCGTCGTGCTCAAGCCGGCCTTCCGCGGCCAGGTCACCGAGCAGGAAATCGTGGACTGGGCCCACGACCACATGGCCGCCTACAAGAGCCCGCGCATCGTCAGCTTTGCCGAATCGCTGCCCAAGTCGGGCGCGGGCAAGGTGATGTGGCGGGAGCTGCAGGCTCAAGAGGCCTGACCCCTCGCAACGGCCCTGCCCCGGGGCGGGCTGCAGCCACACGTGGGTGAGAGGCGGCATGGGGCGGTGCGAATCCGCGGGCGAGACGGTATGCTCTGCCTGCGCGTCCGACGCGTCGCATTCCCCCATGCCATCGCCGCCCCCAGAGAGATCCGCCCCATGCATCAGGAGCGCCAGCGCAGGATTCGTGAGTTGTTCGATGAGTACATCGAGATGTACGCCACACGGGACGCGCGGCTGACACAACGTTTCAGCCAGAACTTCACCGGATTCACGGGCAGCTGGGGGCGCCTGGTCCAGGATCGCGACGAATGGAACCGCATCACCCGGCAAGACTTTGAGCAGGTCCCCGGCCCCATTCGCCTGGAAGTGATCAACCTCGCCATGCAGGACCTGTGTGAGGACGTGGTGTCGGTCGCCGCGACCTTGCACATCCACCTGCCTCATCAAGACGATGTGTTCTCCAAGGAGGTGGTGCGGCTGGTACTGGTCTTTCGCCACGAGGGGGACGCCTGGCTGATCACGCATTGCAGCTATTCGGTGCCGTACCAGATGGCCAGCGACGACGAGATTTTTCCGCTCCACAGCCTACAGGCTCAAAACCGCGCCTTGCAGGCGCTGGTGACCGAACGGACGCAGGCCCTGAACGAGAGCCAGGCCTTTTACCGCATGCTGACCGAGGATACGGAAGACGTGCACTGGCGCATGGACCGCGATGGCATCGTCACCTACGTCAGCCCGGCAGATGAGCGCATGCGGGGCTTTCGAGCCGATGAGGTGGTGGGGCATTCGGTGTTGGACGTGCTCACCGAGGCGTCCGGCGATCTGCTTCAGAACGTGTTGAATGCTGGCGCCACTCCCCCTCTGTCGTCGGATCAGGACGGGTCTCAGAAGTTGGAGGTGCAACAACACTGCAAGGATGGTCGCCTGATCTGGGGTGAGGTCCTGATCAAGTCCGACCACAACGAGCAGGGCGAACTCATCGGCTACCACGGCATCACACGCAATGTCACCGAGCGCAAGCGCCTGGAGGAGCAAATCCGGCAACTGGCCTTCCACGACACGCTCACCAACCTGGCCAACCGCCGCCTGCTGCGGGAGCACCTGGAGCAGGCGATGAGCGACAGCAAGCGCAGCCACCACCATGGGGCCCTGATCTATCTGGATCTCGACAACTTCAAGCCCCTCAACGACCTGCACGGTCATGGCATGGGTGACCTGCTGCTGATCGAGGTGGCAGCACGTCTGAAAGGCTGTGTCCGCGAAGCCGATACCGTGGCACGGATCGGCGGCGACGAGTTCGTGGTGCTGCTGCGCGCCTTGGACACCCCGTGGAAGGAGGCGTGTGAGCATGCCCTCGCCATTGCAGAGAAAATCCGCGCCCGCCTGGCCGAACGCTATGTGCTGCGCCCCACGCCGGAGCCCCCCGCCATCGCGCACGACTGCACCGCCAGCATCGGTGTGGCGCTGTTCCACGGTCGCGATGAACCGATGGACAGCCTGATGGAGCGTGCGGACCAAGCCATGTACCAAGCCAAGGAAGAGGGACGCAACCGCGTGCACCTGGCGTTGCCCCTTCCCGTGAGCCCCTCGCCTTTGCACTGATGCGCGGGGGCGCCACGCGACGGCCTCATGCCCTGGCCCGATTTCGCCAGGACTAGTCCACACGAAGGATGGCCAACCGCTATGTACCGGTGTACATTGCGCAAAGTCAAACGCCACACGGTGCATTCATGCCAGTTTTTCAGCTCTCTCGTCGCGGTGTCCTGCTGGGCGCGATCGGCCTGGTGTGGAGCGGTGCCGCCCTGGCGGGCGAGATCACGGTGTCGGCCGCGTCCAGTCTGACGAATGCCCTCAAGGAGGTCGCGCAGCGCTTTGAGCAGCAACACCCTGGCAGCAAGGTGTTGCTGAACTTTGGGGCCTCGGGCGCCCTGCTCCAGCAAATGGCCAAGGGCGCCCCGGTGGATGTCTTGGCATCGGCCGACCAGGAAACCATGGACCAGGCTGCGCAGCAAGGCCTCATTCTGACCAGTGGCCGCCGCAACTTCGTGCGCAACACCCTGGTGGTGGTCGTGCCTGCGGGCAGCACCCGGTCCATGCGCGGGCTTCAGGATCTGACCCAGCCCGCCGTTCAAAAGGTCGCCATCGGCAACCCGGCCAGCGTCCCGGTGGGCCGCTACAGCCAGCGTGCGCTGGAAGCCGCCAAGCTGTGGCCCGCCGTGCAAGCCAAGGCCATCCACACGCAAAACGTCCGCCAGTCCCTGGACTACGTTGCGCGTGGTGAGGTCGAGGCCGGCTTCGTCTACCACACCGATGCCCTGGTGCAAAAGGGCAAGGTCCATGTGGCGTTCACGGTCCCGCTGGCGGGGATCATCCACTACCCGATTGCGCCGGCGGCCAATTCCAGCCACATCGTGGAGGCACGCCAGTTCGTGAACTACGTGCTGTCACCGGCCGGGCAAGCCATCCTCGCCCAGCATGGTTTCCTCAAGCCTTGAGTGAGTCACCGTGCTGGATGTTCATGACCCTGCCTGGACGGCGCTGTTCCTGTCCTTGAAAGTAGCCGGCTGGTCCACGGCCATCACCACGGTCTGCGGGGTGGCGGTGGGGCTGCTCCTGGCCAAAGGGCGTTTCCCGGGGCGGGATCTGCTGGACACTGTCCTGACCTTGCCCATGGTGTTGCCGCCCACCGTGCTGGGCTACTACCTGCTGGTCCTGCTGGGACGGCAGGGGCCCGTGGGGCAATGGCTGCAGCAACAGTGGGGCCTCAACCTGATCTTCACCTGGCAAGGCGCCGTGATCGCGGCCTCGGTCGTGGCCTTCCCCCTGGTGTTCAAGCCCGCGCGGGCGGCGTTTGAATCCATCGATGACCAACTGGAAATGGCGGCGCAGGTCTTGGGGGTGTCGCGCATCGCCATCTTCTGGCGCGTCACCCTGCCTCTGGCGTGGCGAGGCATCCTGGCTGGCATCCTGCTGGGCTTTGCCCGCGCTTTGGGCGAGTTCGGCGCCACGCTGATGGTCGCCGGCAGCATTCCCGGCAAGACGCAAACCTTGTCGGTGGCCGTGTACGAAGCCGTGCAAGCGGGCGACGACGCCTCGGCCATGACACTGGTGCTCGTCATCTCGGTCACCTGCTGCGTCATCCTGCTCCTGGCCACCTATCTGGCCCCCGGGCGCAAGCCCGCTCACCCCTGACCTCGCAAGGGCCGAACCATGCAGTTGAACCTGGCGTTTCGCAAATCCCTGCACACCGGCCAGACGCGCTTCGACCTGGACGTGGCGCTGCATTCCAGCGCCTCACGCATCGTGATCCGGGGCCCCTCGGGCGCAGGCAAAAGCATGATGCTCAAGGCCATTGCCGGCCTGGTCAAGCCCGACAGCGGTCACATCGAGGTCGGCGGGGAAACCTACTATGCCGACCATGCCCGGCGCCCCATTCACCGCCCTCCGCAGGCCCGCCGCGTGGGCTACCTGTTCCAGGACTACGCGCTCTTCCCGCATCTCAATGTGCGACAGAACATTGGCTTCGGCCTGAGCAAGCGCTGGTTCAATCCGCGCAAGCACGCCGCAGATCACCGTGTGGACCACTGGCTGAACGCCCTCGGCATGCGCGACCTGGCCCATCACTACCCCCGGGAGCTGTCAGGCGGCCAGCAGCAGCGCACCGCCCTGGCGCGTGCGCTCGTGATGCAACCAGACCTGCTGCTGCTCGATGAACCCTTTGCCGCGCTGGACCCGGATCTGCGCCACGTGCTGCGTGACGAGCTGGACCGGTTTCAGCAGAGGCTCGGCTTCTCCATGATCCTCATCACCCACGACGACGAGGACATGCGGGCCCTGGGCGGAGAGAATTACCTGATGAAGGCAGGACACCTGCACAAGATGGAGGCCCTCACATGACCCGCTCTGATCCTCGCATCGACTTCGAGGGCGAGGTCTGGCTGCGCGTGGGCGACGAAAAAATGGGCGGCAGCACCCGCATCGCCCTGCTCGCCCAGATCGCGGCGCAAGGCTCCATCACCCAGGCCGCCAAAGCCGTGGGCATGAGCTACAAGGGTGCCTGGGATGCGATCGACACCATGAACAACCTGGCTGGCGAGCCCCTGGTGGAGCGTCTGGCCGGTGGCAAAGGTGGCGGCGGCACCCGCCTGACCGCGCGAGGCGCCCAACTGGTGCGCAACTTCCAGCAAATCGAGCAGGCCCACCAAGCCTTTGTCACCCAGCTTCGGCAAGACGCAGACTGCCTCTCCGAAGACTACCGGCTTCTGCGGAGCATGGCCATGCGAACGAGCGCACGCAATCAGTTCTTCGGGCGCATCCACGCCATCCGGCGGGGCGCGGTCAACGACGAAGTTGAACTGGCTTTGCCCTCCGGCCAGATCATCACGGCCATCGTCACGCACGAAAGCACACAAAGCCTTGATCTGCACGTGTCCGCCCACGCGTTTGCCTTGGTCAAGTCCTCGTCGATCATCCTGATGACCGATGATCAGGGTGCGCGCCTGTCCGCCCGCAACCGCTTGACCGGCCTGATCGACCGGATTCAGGAAGGGGCGGTGAACACGGAGATCGTCATTGACCTGGGTGGGGGCTTGAGCGTGGCGGCTGTCGTCACGAACGACAGTGTGACCCGCCTGGGGCTCACCGTGGGGCAACCGGCCTCGGCGCTGTTCAAAGCCTCCAGCGTGATCCTGGGCGTGCCGGCTTGACAAGCCACGGCCCCGCCGCGGCAACGCCACGCCGCCCTGTGACCGAAACACAGGGGCACCCCACCGTTATCATCCCGAGCATCGCATTCCTGGTCCCCGATGCGCGGGCGTTTGGAGCAAGAGATGTTTTCAGCATGGGCACCGACCTCATTTCGCGGGCGAATGGCCCTCCTCTTCGGCTTCCTGTCGCTGCTGGTCGGTTTGCCAACCTACCTCTACGGCAGCGCGGTGCACCGAGAACAACTCCTGCATGATCGCCATGCGGCGTTGAACGCCCAGGCCTCGTCTGCGGCAACGGTCATCGCCGAGAACATGATCGAACGTCGGCGCGAAATCGAGCTGCTGGCCCAGACGCCGCTGTACCGCCACGCCCCGCTGGACAGCCCCGAGTTTCAGGCCAGCCTGGAGCGGCTTCAACGCTCATACCCTTACTACTCCTGGATCGGCATCGCCGCGCCTGATGGTCAGGTGCTGGCCGCCACCTCGGGCCATCTGGTGGGGCAAAGCGCCGCGCAGCGTCCCTGGTTCAAACATGGCCAACAGGGCGTTTACGTGGGCGACGTTCATGAAGCCGTGTTGCTGGCCAAGCTGCTGCCGTCGCAGGATGCACAGACCCTGCGCTTCATTGACTTTGCCGCACCGGTGCTGGACAAGGAGGGGCGCGTTCGGGCGGTGCTGGCTTCGCATGCCCATTGGCGCTGGGCGGGCGATACGCTGCGTCTGGTCCAGCCAGCCAATGCGAGTCAACAGGGGATGGAGATCTTCATCGTCAACGCGCGCAATGAGATCATCTATCCAGAAAATGCCCCTGCTTCCTTGAAGGCGCCCACTCCAGCGCAACTGAGCCAAGCGTCCAAGACCTTGTTTCATGACTGGGGTGGCAGCGAACGCTACCTGACCGCTTCGGCGGTGATCCGCGAACCCGTGCCGTCCGTCCCCCTGGGGTGGCGGGTGATCTTGCGGCAGCCGGAGGCCACCATCCACGCGAACGTTCAGTCCTTGCAGCGAGTGATCCTGATCGGCAGCGGCGTGTCTGCGGTCATCATGTTGTTGCTGGTGTGGGTGGGCGCAGACCGTGTGAGCCGTCCCTTGGCGACCCTGACCCACATTGCGCACCGCGTGGAGCGTGGTGAAGCCGATGTGGTCTTCGACGCCCAGTTCAAGACCGTGGAGTTGCAACGGCTGTCATCGGCACTGCAGAGCATGTCATCGACGCTGCTCAATCAGAAGAAAGCACTGGCAGACATCAACCTCGACCTGGAAGCGCAGGTCGCCGCGCGCACCGCCGACTTGCTGCGTGCCAACAACGAGCTCGATCAACTGGCACGGACCGATGCCCTGACCGGCGTACCCAACCGGCTCAAGACCAGTGAGCGCCTGGCAGAGGAGTTCGCGCGTTTTCAGCGTGGCCACGAACCGTACGCCGTGCTGATGGTTGACGTTGATTTCTTCAAGAAAGTCAATGACACCTACGGCCACGCCACGGGCGATGAGGTGTTGCGCCACGTTGCCAACGTCCTGTCCGGCGCAGTGCGTGAGATCGACTTCGTGGGACGCACCGGGGGTGAGGAATTCATGGTGATCCTCCCCTTGACCAAGCTGGAGGACGCCCTCACCGTGGCCGACAAGCTGCGGCAGGCCGTGGCGACGCCCCCCATCGAACCGGTGGGCAGCGTGTCGATCAGCATCGGCGTGCAAGAGGTGTCGGAGGGCGACGCCACCCCGGAGGAGGCGGTGGCCCGCGCAGATCAACAGCTGTATCGCGCCAAGCAAGGCGGCCGAAACCGCGTGGAACCCGCCAGGATGCCTCAGGCCAGCAGCGAGGACCGTTGACGGCTCGCGCGTGGCGCGATCCCCTTTACCAGCAGCACCCCTGCCGGTGGACCACATCGCACGAGTTCAGTGCGACATTGCGCCTCCTCTCGCGCTCGCGGCCTAGAATCTTCGGTCATCCGAAAGAACCGTCATGGCCGGGGCCATGAAGGGCTTTCATTCTTGCAACCAGGTGTGGTGAAGATGAACAAGCCTTTCATTTCGCTGTGTCCCGAGATCACCCGTTCAGACGCGCTGATGCTCAGGGATTGGCTGGAGGACAAGAGCGTGACCCGCTATCTGAGCGACTCACGCGACGTTTCCCGCTCCATTGAGCAAGTCCTGGGTCGGGTCCAGTTGCCGATCCTGACCCATCTGTTCAACCAGGGCGGCCGCTTCTTCATGGCCTACGACAGGCACGACGAGCCCGTGGGTTTCGTGCGCCTCGTCAAGACCGACCGCGACTGCGAGATGGTGCTGGTCATCGGCAACCGCGACAACTGGGGCCGCCAGCTCGGCGCCAGCGCCATCCGGGAGGGCATGAAGCTCGCGTTCTTCGACATGCGCGCCGACAAGCTCGTTGCCAAGATCCACACCGACAACGAGCGTTCGCTGAAGGCCTTCCTGCGCAGCGGCTTCCTGCTCGACAGCGAAACGCCGACGATGAAGTCGTTTGCGATGAGTTCGGAGCGCTACCTCCGCATCTTGCGCGAGACCCCTGCGCCCCACACGGCCGACATCGTCATCACAGAAATCGACAAGGCCCGCCTCAAGAGCTTGCTGGACATTGAACCGGCCACAGACAGCTTCGAGCTGGCGCACGAGGTCGAGCGCGCCATCGTGGTCGATCCCCGTCAGGTCTCAGAAGACGTCATCACCATGAACTCCAAGGCCGTGCTGCACGTCGACGACGAAAAGGTGGAAGTGGCGCTGGTGTACCCCGAGGATGCCGACGACCATGCGGGCAAGTTCTCGGTGTACTCGGACCTCGGCACCGCCATCCTGGGCTACAAGGAGGGCGATGCCTTCCACTGGCGGATGCGCCATCGCACGCGCCAGATCCGGATCGACAAGGTGCTGTACCAGCCCGAGGCGGCGGGGGACTTCCACCTGTGAGCGTGCGGGTGACAACGACGCTGGGAGCAAATGCCCCCATCCTGATCTGGCGCATTGGCAAGCTTGGAAGGATGCAGTAAGGTGATCAGCACCCCTCGGTCCCTTGCGGCCCCTCACCGTTCTGAAGCGTCATGCCCATGAAACCGTACCTTCACCTTGCGCTCACCGTGTTCGCCCTGCACGTGGGCGGCGCCGCTCTGGCCGCATCCCCTGCACATGACCATGGGCATGGTGCGACCGAGCACACCTTGCAACTCAATGAGGGCAAGAAGTGGGAAACCGATGCGCCGTTGCGTGCGGGCATGCTGGAGATCCGCAAGTCGATGGCGGCCTCACTGCACGCGATCCACGAGAACAAGATGTCGACCAAGTCGTATGACCGACTGGCCAAGCAGGTGCATGCGTCGGTCGGCCAGATCGTCGCGACCTGCAAGCTACCGCCCGCCGCTGACGCCCAGTTGCACATCGTGATTGCCGACCTGCTGGTGGGCGCCGACCAGATGGCTGGCAAGGTGAAGGGCACCCCGCGCATGGACGGGGCCGTCAAGGTGATCGGCGCCCTCGAAGCCTACGGCGAGCATTTCGATGACCCCGGCTTTCAGCCCATCGAACACTGACACCACAGGGCGGATGGCACGCCCTCAACCCGGAGAGCACAGCGATGAGCACCGACCCGACAGCGCCCGAAGTGCGCAACCTCAAGCAGATGCTGCAGTACCAGGAGCAGGCGGTCGTCAGCCGGATGCTGGTCAAGAACCCGGCCGGCAACGTGACCCTGTTTGCCTTTGATGGCAACGAGGGGCTCAGTGAACACACGGCGCCCTATGACGCGCTGATCATCGGGGTGGAAGGTCGCGCCGAGGTGACCTTGGGCGGCGTGCGTCACACCCTGGGGGAAGGCGACAGCTTGCTGATGCCCGCCAATGTCCCGCATGCGGTTCATCCGGTCGGTGGCTTCAAGATGCTGCTGATCATGATCCGTGGCGTGAAAGAGTAGGCGCACCGCCGCTCGGCCGCCAAGGGTGAGCCGGGTGACACCAAGCAGGCCATGCGTGGATTCGCCGTACTTGACGCGCTTTTGTCCACGATATCCCACCTCAAAACGAGGTCCAATGTGGGTCGCCAATTCTTCAGCTTCAGAAGTAGACCCATGATCCACGCTCGCTCCGTCTCCCGACGCCTCCTGATGGCGTGCGTTGTCGCCTGCGCTGGCGCGCTGGCCGCTTGCGCGTCCATGGAGCCACCGGCCGGCATCCCCCCGGTCAAGGCCTTTGACGTGTCTCGCTATGAAGGTCGCTGGTATGAGCTGGCACGGCTCGACCATTCGTTCGAGCGCGGCATGACCGATGTCAGCGCCACCTACCAGCGCCAGCCAGATGGCAGCGTGCGCGTCGTCAACCGCGGCTTTGTGGCGGCCAAGAACACCTGGAAAGAGGCTGTGGGCAAGGCGCTGTTCACCGGCGACGAGCAGACGGCGTCTCTCAAAGTCTCCTTCTTTGGCCCGTTCTATGGCGGCTACCATGTGGCCGCGCTCGACCCTGATTACCAATGGTCGGTGGTGGTCGGCCCTGACCGCAGGTACGCCTGGATTCTGGCGCGCACCCCACAACTGCCAGCCGACGTGCAAAAGCAGATCGTGGCGAAGATGCAATCGCTGGGCATCGACACCCAGGCTCTGATTTGGGTGAGCCACAGCCGAACCGATCCGAAGCCATGAGCGCAGCCCGCCCCCTGCCGATTGCCATCCTCGGCGCGGGCTTGTCGGGCCTGTCGTGCGCGCAGGCCCTTGTGCAAGCCGGTCACCACGTTCACCTGTTCGACAAGAGCCGAGGCCCCTCGGGCCGCATGAGCACACGGCGCAGCGAAGACGCCCTGGGCCCCTGGCAATGTGACCACGGTGCCCAGTACTTCACCGCCCGCGATGCAACCTTCCGGCGCGAAGTGCAACGCTGGCAAGCCGCGGGCGCCGCCGCGCTGTGGGATGCCCGCCTGGTGAGCTTTGACGGCCTGGCCTGGGGCACACCCGAGACGCCGTTGGCGCGCTTTGTGGGCACCCCACGCATGACGTCGCCAGTGGCCTGGCTGGTGCAGGACCTGGGTGAGCGGGTGCGAACCCAATGGCAAACCACGGTGCAGGCGCTGGCCCGTGACGACACGGGCTGGGCCCTCACCTCGGCCGAGCACGGACAGCTGGCGCCCCGCTACCAGGCGGTGCTGCTGGCCATGCCGGCGCCCCAGGCTCAGCAGCTGCTGCGTGACGTGGCCCCTGCAGGCGCCGCCGCGGCCGCGCGTGCACGCATGCGCGCCTGCTGGGCCGTGATGGTGCGCTGCCCCACACCGGTGTCACTGGACTGGGAAGGCGCTTTCGTCAACGCGGGCCCACTGCGCTGGGTCGCCCACGACCGCAGCAAACCGGGGCGCACGGGTGCAGACACCTGGTTGTTGCACGCCAGTGCCGAATGGAGCGAGGCCCACGTGGAAGACGATGCGGCCACGGTCACCGCCACCTTGCTGGCCGCGTTCGCAGCGCTGGGCGGTCCCGACCCTGCACAGGTGCAGGCCACCGCCCACCGTTGGCGCTATGCGGACACGGAGCCTGCCCTGAACCTGGGCTGCTGGTGGGATGCCCAGGCGCAACTGGGCCTGTGCGGGGACTGGCTGAACGGCGGCAAGGTGGAAGGTGCCTGGCTCAGCGGACGAGCCTTGGCACAGCACGTGGCGCCTGCGTCTGCAGGCTAACTCTCGCTCCGCTCAGCCCTTGGCTGGGGTGCCTGGCGAAGTGGGCAAAGCCAGCGACGCCGCAAAGCCCGTGGCCTGCCCCGGCCGGGGTGATTGCAGCACCAGCGCGGTGTTCAGGCGCTGGGCAATCGCCTGCACGATGGCCAGCCCTAGGCCGCTGCCGTCCGACTGCGCACCAGCCCGCTCGAACCGCTCCACCAGCCGCGACAACACCTCGCTCGACACCACCGGGCCCTCATTGGCCACCGTCAAGCCACCCTCGTGCGTCAAGGCAATCTGGACGGGCGCATCGGGCGCGCCATGTCGCAAGGCGTTCTCAACCAGGTTGCGCAAGAGGATGGCAAACACATCCGGGTCCAGGTCCGACATCACCGGCTCGGCAGGCACGGTCAGCGCCAACCGCCCAGCAGCACCGGGCATGCGAGACAGGTCGTCCGTCAGGATGCGCGCCACCCTGCGCAGGTCCGATGCGTGATCCAGACGCAGTCGCCCGCCTTCGGCACGGGCCAGTTGCATCAGGCGCTCTGACAGCCTTGTCAGGCGCTTGAGCGTCGCTTCGATGTCGGCGGCGCGGACCTGGGCCGCGGCGTCATGGGTTTCGGCTTGCAGGCGCTGCGCTTGCGCGATGGCGCCGGCCAGTGGGGTGCGCAGCTCGTGGGCAGCGTTGGCCGCAAAGCTGCGCTCGGCCTCAAAGGCCGCGCCCAAGCGGGCGAGCAGCCCGTTGACCGTCTCTGCCACGGGGGCCACCTCGGTCGGCAGTTCGTCCACCGGGACGGGGGACAGGTCCCGCGCGCCCCGTGCGGCCAGCCGATCACGGAAGCGCCGCAGCGGCACCAGGCTCGCACGCACGCCCAGCACGATGGCCAGCAGTGCCACGGGCAGGACCACCAGCAGAGGCAAGGCCAGCCCCATCAGGATGTCACGCCCCACGCCTGAGCGATGGGCCAAGGGCTCGGCCACCGTGAGCCGGACCGAGCCTTGCAACGTCTCTTCGCTGTAAAAACGGTGGGTGGCGGACTGGCTGAAGCCCGCCCCGCGCCAGGGCGGAAAGATGGCCGGATCGGCGTCATGTGAGAGCAGCAGCACCCGCCCTTGCGCATCACGCACGACATAGCTGAGGATCTCGTCGTGCTCACGGGTCTGGGCCAGGCGATGGGTCGGGTCGGCGTCCTCGCGCGCCAGCACCTCGGCCACGGCCAGCGGCAGGATGCGCTGGGCCGTTTCCTGCAACGCGGCGTCGAACACCTCCTCCATGGCCTGGCGCGTCAGCACCGCGGTCACCGCCGCCGCCCCCAGCCAGAGCACCGTCAGCAACACCCCCAGCGACAAGGCCAGGCGCTGCTGGAGGCTGCGCGGCATCTTCATGCCGAGCCCAGGCGGTAGCCCAGCCCCCGTTCGGTCTCGATCACGGTCGCGCCCAGTTTCTTGCGCAGACGGCTGATGTGCACCTCGATGGTGTTGCTCTCCACCTCGGCATCGAAGGTGTAGAGCTTGTCTTCCAGCTGCGCCTTGGACAGCAGCTGCCCCGGTCGCGCCAGGAAGGCTTCGAGCAGCGCCCATTCGCGCGCGGTCAGCTGCACCGGCGTGCCATCGCGCAGGATGCTGCGCGCGCCCAGGTCGATCTGCAGGTCCCCGTGGGTGATGAGGGGGTTGGGGTTGCCGCCATAGCGGCGCGCGACCGAGCCGATGCGGGCCGACAGCTCGGCCAGGTCGAAGGGCTTGACCAGGTAGTCGTCGGCGCCGGCATTGAGCCCTTCGATGCGGTCGGACACCTGATCGAGCGCCGTCAGGATGATGACCGGCTTGGCCTCGCCTCGCGCGCGCAGGCGCTTCAGGAAGGGCAGACCCCGGCCGTCGGGCAGCATCAGGTCGAGCAGGACCAGGTCATAAGGAACGCCCGCGACCGCCGCGTCGGCAGCGTCCAGGCGCTGCACCCAGTCGACCGAATGGCCATCGCCCGCGATCTGGTCGCGCACCGCGGCGCCCAGAACAGCGTCGTCTTCAATCAGCAAGATCCGCATTCACACCTTCCCACGCTTTCCCGGCGCGCTCACGCCACCACGAACCTGACGGGAAGCTGACACACCTCCAACGCCTCGTTCAGCTTGCAGTCAGCTTGGCGGCGCATCCTTACGTCATCAGTCATCAACAAGGATATAGGAGCCACACCATGAAATCACTCTTCCCCATCGCCTTCGTCATCGCCATGACCGCCTCGGGCGCCGCGCTGGCCGCTGATGATTGCCATCGCCCCATGGCCGAATGGCAATCTCGCGAGAACGTCACCGCCCATGTCACCAACCGCGGCATCACGACCGAGCGCCTGCGCATCGATGATGGCTGCTACGAAGTCCGTGGGCGCGATGTCGACGGCAACCAGGTCGAACTCAAGATCGACCCGGCCTCGCTCGCCATCCTGGAGCTGGAGGTGCGCTTCCGCCCCGACGCCGACACCGCGCGCTACCTGCCCGCCGCTCGCGGTCACGCGGGGAAGATGGGCAAGCCCCAGGCTGGCAAGCCGCTGAACGTGCCGGCCGCTGCCCCCGCCGGCTCGCGTTAAGTCAAGGAGTGCATGATGCGCTGGACCGGTCCCCTTCTGGCCACGCTGGCCGTGCTGTGCGCGGGCCTGCTCGGCGCACAGACCTATGCCCCCTACGGCACGGAGACGGCCCTGGGCATCGCCCTGGGGTCGGCCTCCATCGCCGCGATGAGCCTGACCTTGGTGCTCTCCACCCGCCCCTCCTGGATCGAACCCTTGTTTGGCGGGCTCGACCGGATGTACGGGGTGCACAAGTGGCTGGGCATCGCCGCCCTGGCGCTGATGATCGGGCACAACACGATCGAGCCCGAGCTGGACAACGTGGTGCGTGAAACCCGGCTGGGGGACATCGCCGCGGATGTGGGGGAGTTCGCCCTCAACGGCTTCATCGGCCTGATCCTGCTGAGCTGGTTCAAGCGGGTGCCTTTCACCCGGCTGGAGCTGCCTTGGCCACTGTGGCGCTTCACGCACCGCTTCACGGGCCTGCTGTTCGCCGTGGCCGCGTTTCACCAGTTCGCGATTGACCAGCCCGAAGGCCTGGACGGCACGCTGGGCCTCTACCTCAACACCTTGAGCGCGGCCGGGATCGTGGCCTGGCTGTTCACCCAGCTGGTGGCGCCCTTCCTGCGTCCCCGCAACTTTGTGGTCGACCACGTCGAACCGCACGGCACGGTGACGGAGCTGACGCTGCGCCCGGCCGGTCGCCCCCTGCGCTGGCGCCCGGGTCAGTTCGCCTTCGTGTCGGCCCCCGATGCGGGCATGGGCGAGGCCCACCCCTTCACCATCGCCAGCGCCCCGCGTGCGGACGGCACACTGAGCTTCGGCATCAAGGCCCTGGGCGGCTGGACGCGGCGTCTGCCCACGCGTCTGGCTCCGGGAAAGCACCTGCGGGTGGAAGGACCTTACGGTCGCTTCGTGTTCCGCAAGCGGGTGCGTCGCCAGCTCTGGCTGGCCGGTGGCATCGGCATCACGCCCTTCCTGGCCTGGGCCGAGGCCCTGACCGAGGCCGACCAGCAGGAGATCACCCTGGTCTGGGCGGTGACGACGCGGGCCGAGGCCTTCGCTGCCGAGCGCCTGAGCGCCATCGCCGCACGCCACCCCGGCTTGACGGTGCACATCGTGGCCAGCGCCGAAGACGGTCGCTTGACGGCAGCCCGGCTGGCCCAGCTGACGCCCTTCACGCTGCGCGACGCGGAGCTGTTCTATTGCGGCCCCGCAGGCCTGCGCGACGCGATCGTGTCCGACCTCCAGGCGACGGGACAAGGTCCACGCCGCATTCACCACGAGGCCTTCGAGTTGCGCTGAAAGCGTTTGCGCTTCGCCACCCTGGTCTCACTTTCTTTGCAAAGGCACCCTCATGAAAACACTCGTCTCCGGCCTGGCCTTGACCACGGCCCTCGCCCTGCCCGGTCTGGCCTCGGCCCGTCCGGTCACCCTGACCACCACGCTCAAGAACTACGGTGGCGATGGCGCCTACCTCGCGCTGTACCTGAGCGACCCGTCCGGCGCCCATGTGCGCACGCTGTGGGTCGCGGGTGAAAAGTCGAAGTACCACAAGCACCTGACGGACTGGTACCGCGCCACCGGCGGCGGCCGCGGGCAGATCGACGGCATCACCGGTGCCAGCGTGGGTGCAGGCCGCAGTCTGAAGGTGACGGTGGAACTGGCCGATGCCCTGTTCGACGCCGGCTACACGCTGAACGTGGACGCCGCCGCCGAAGACATGCGCGACAGCCCGCGTGACGTGTCGGTGCCGCTGACCAAGGCCGGTGCGGGCAAGCTCACCGCGGGCCGCCGCTACGTGGCCGGCTTCACCTACGGTTTGTGATCTGACACCGAGGCCCTGAGATGTTGATGCGCCCCCTGCACCGCTGGCCCGGCCTTGTGCTGGCCGCCCTCCTGTTCGTGACGGCCTTGAGCGGCGCCGCCCTGTCGCTGTTTCCCGCCCTGGAGGCCGAGCAGGCACCGACCGTGTCGGACACGCTGACCGTGGCCGAGCTGGCCACCCGCGTGCAGGCGAGCCATCCGGGCCTGGAGCAGATCAAGCGCGCGCCTTCGGGACGCATCACCGCCTGGTGGTTCGACGGTGAGCAGCCCGGCTCGGCCGTGATCGACCCGGCCACCGGCCGCGACGTGGCCAGCGCCGACCCGAACCCGACCCAGCGCTGGCTCACCACCTTGCACCGCTCGCTCTTCCTGGGTGATGGTGGCCGCCTGGTCGCCGCGGCGGGCGCGTTGACGATGCTGCTGCTGGCCATCACCGGCGCCTGGCTGGTGGCCCGGCGCACGGGGGGCTGGCACCGCTGGTTCACCCGTCTGCGCGGCCCCTGGGCGGGTCGCCTGCACACCGAGATCGCCCGCGTGGCTGTGCTCGGGCTGCTGCTGTCCGCGGTGACCGCGCTGTGGATGTCGGCCGAGACCTTCGAAGTCATCACGGTCGAATCCGCCAACCTCAATACCCCGGCCACGGTCAGTGGCCAGACCGGTCGGCCCCTGGCCCAGATGGACGCCCTGCGCGCCACCCCGGTGGCCGCGCTGCGCGATCTGAGCTTTCCCGCCGCAGGCGATCCTCAGGATGTGTTCACCCTGCGCACCACCCAGGGCATGGGCTATGTGGATGCCGGCACGGGCACCCTGCTGGCGTGGCAGGACCTGAGCCTGAGCCAGCGCGTGTCGGACACCATGGAGATGCTGCACACCGGTCGCGGCGCGGCCGTGCTGGGCCTCATCCTGGGCGTGATGGCCCTGGGTGTGCCCGTGCTGTCCGTGACCGGCGTGCTGGTCTGGCTGGCCGGGTGGCGCACCCGCCCGAAGCTGAGCGGCAACGCCCCAGCCGCCCAGGCGGACACCGTGGTGCTGGTCGGCTCCGAAAGCGGCAGCACCTGGGGCTTTGCCACCACCTTGGCCGAGGCCTTGCGCCGCGCGGGCCAGTCCGTGCACATCGCCCCGATGAGCGGCTTTGCACCGGCCCGCTACCGTCAGGCGCAACGCTATCTGATCCTGGCCGCCACCTATGGCGAAGGCGATGCCCCAGCCTCGGCCCAGGGCTTCCTGGCCCGTCTCCAGGCCCTGGACGCCCCACCCACCGCCCCGCTGGCCGTGCTCGGCTTTGGTGACCGCAGCTTCCCGGCCTTCTGTGCCTTCGCCGCAGCCGTGACCGATGCCGCCCACACCAAGGGCTGGCCCACCTTGCTGCCTTTCGACACCATCGACCGCCAGTCGCCGCAGGACTTCGCCCGCTGGGGCCGTGCACTGGGCGAGGCCCTGGGCACGCCTCTGGAGTTGGCCCACCAGCCCACGCTGCCCGCCACCGAGATGCTGACCCTGGTGGCGCGTCAGGACTACGGAAGCGCCGTGCAAGTGCCGATGTCCATCCTGCGCTTTGCCTTGCCCCCCACCTCGCGCTGGCAGCGCCTGACCGGCCAGGGCTTCACACGCTTCGAACCGGGTGACCTGCTGGGCATCGTGCCGGAAGGCTCACCGGTGCCTCGCCTGTACTCACTCGCCTCGGGCGCGCGGGACGGCTTCATCGAGATCGTCGTGCGACGTCACGTTGGTGGCCTGGTCTCGACCCAGTTGACCGAGTTGGAGCCGGGACAGACGGTGCGTGCCTTTGTGCGTCCCCACCCAGGCTTCCATGCCGACCGCGGCCGCACCCCGCTGATCCTGATTGGCGCCGGCACCGGCGTCGGCCCCTTGGCCGGCTTCATCCGCGACAACACGGCCGGTCGGCCCATTCACCTGTTCTTCGGGCTGCGCCACCCCGACAGCGACTTCCTCTATCACTCGGAGTGGTCGCGCTGGCAGGCCGAAGGCAAGCTGACGGAGCTGTCTCTGGCCGTGTCACGCAGCGCCCAACCGCAGTATGTGCAGGATGCCCTGCGCCAGGCTGCGCCGCAGGTGGTGGATGCCATCCGTCACGGCGCCAAGGTCATGGTGTGCGGTGGCCGGGACATGGCCCGCGGTGTCAGCGAGGCCTTGACCGAGATCCTCCAACCCGCCGGGCTGACCCCCGCGATGCTGAAAGCCGGAGACCGCTATGTCGAAGACGTCTACTGAGTGGGTGCGCCATGCGCTGAACGGCCCCACCATGGGCACGCGCTGGTCCGCGGTGTTCTTCAGCGCACCCGGCCTGGATGTGGCGCCGATACAAGCCGCCCTCCAAGCCGCGGTGAACGAGGTGGACGCACAGATGTCCACCTGGCAGACCGACAGCAACCTGATGCGCCTGAACCGCGCGCCGGTGAACACCCTGGTCGAGGTGCCTGCACACCTAGCTCATGTGCTGAGCCTGGGTCTGGCCATCGGCCGCGCCTCGGGCGGTGCTTTCGACATCGGCATGGGCGATGCCGTGCAGGCCTGGGGCTTTGGCCCGCAGGACGCCAACGTGGACCGCATCCGCAGCGCCATGGCCGCGCCGCGTCGGCCGGCGCATGAATTGCTGCAGATCACCGGCGACCTGGTGCGCAAGCAAGACGCCATCACGCTGGACCTGAACGGCATCGCCAAAGGGTATGGCGTGGACCGCCTCGCCGAGACCCTGCGCACCTGCGGCATCGCATCGGGCCTGGTCGGCATCGACGGCGAGATGCGTGCGATGGGCTTGCGCCCCGACGGCACGGCCTGGGCGGTGGCGGTCGAAGCGCCCGACACCGAACGCCGCGCGCCCCATTCGGTGCTGGCCCTGCAGGATGCGGCCGTCGCCACCTCGGGCGACTACCGGCACTGGGTGACCGTGCAGGGCCGCCGCATGTCGCACACGATGGACCCACGACGCGGCGCGCCCCTGCTGTCCTCACCCGCCTCGGTCACCGTGGTGGCCCCGACCTGCGCCGGAGCCGACGCCTGGGCGACTGCCCTCATGGTGCTCGGCCCCGAGGCCGGGACAGCACTCGCAGATCGTCAAGGTCTGAGCGCCCTGTTCCTGATGCGCGATGCCGCCGGGGCCGTGCACGCCCGCGGATGCGGCCGGCTGTTCGACGAGGCGTGAGTTGGGCTGGATGCCTGAACGGTGGCGACCGACCTCAGACGTTCGCATCACCGTCGATGCTAGAGTGGGCCGATGTTCTAGCGCTTGTTGCCCGTGCCGGTCAGCCCGGAAGTACAGTGTGAGCAAATTCGGCTGCTCCACCAGCAAGGACCCGTCATTCAGCTCCTCGGGATCGTCACCGCGCTGGTGTGTGTCCTGATTTACTGGCCTCTGGCCCCCCACACGCAGCTGATGTTCTGGCTGGGCGCGCACATGGCCCTGTCCCTGCTGCGGCTGGCGAGGACCGCTCGTTTCAATCGTCAGCCCCCCAGCCATCCAGACGATCTCACCCGTAGCGCACGCCACTATGTGCGTGAGACCCTGGCCTCAGGGCTGCTCTGGGGCAGCTTCTGCCTGTTTTTGGACTCCGCCTGGCCGACGTCCTATCAGGTCATCCTGATCACGATCTACACCGGGATCATCGCTGGCGCCTTCAACAGCCACGCCTCCTATTTCACCGCTTTTGCGGCGTTCTACCTCCCGCCGGTAAGCATGATGGTCTTCACCGCGCTCCAGCAGAAGCAACCCGGTTATTCCGAAATGGCCGTGCTCTTCACGGTCTACGCCATCCTGATGTACCTCTCGGCCCTGCGCTTTCACAAGCAGCTGGCCGAGTCGCTGGAAACTCGCTACGACAACGAGCGTCTGGCCGCAGAGTTGGCGGACAGCAATCGCCAACTGCAGCAACTGGCAGAAAAGGATGACCTGACCGGCATCCCCAACCGGCGCTCGCTCGACCGCTGCCTGGAACAGGAATGGAAACGCCATTGCCGCAGCCGGCAACCTCTGTCTGTGCTGTTCATTGATGTCGACTACTTCAAGCAATACAACGATCACTATGGTCATCAGGCGGGTGACCAATGCCTGATCCGCATCGCCCAGCTCCTGCACCAGCATGCCAAGCGCGCCACCGATCTCGCCGCGCGTTTCGGCGGTGAGGAATTTGCCATGGTCTTGCCTGACACCGATGCCAGGAACGCCCGTCGCATCGCTGAAGAGATCCGCCATGACTTCGCCGAACTCGGCCTGCCCCACGCTGAATCGCCCATCCTCCCGCACGTCACGTTGAGCATCGGCATCGCCACCGTGATCCCCGAACACGGACAGACCTGCGAACACCTGTTGCTCGCCGCCGACGAAGCGCTTTACGCGGCCAAACGCAATGGCCGCAACCAGGTCAGCGAAGCCACATGCAGCCTGGGCCGCTGAGACTTCTGCGTCGGTCTGAATGCGAAGACCAGGCCCCGCGCCCCAAGGACTTCACGCTGCCGCCCAGCAGCTTGGCAAGCTGTTTGCCAACTTCATCGCCTTAGCCTGGCCTCCCAGCGCAAACGCAGGGCTTTGAGCACCTCCAGCAACGCCAGCGTCACCACGGCCACACCGGCCGCCTGGGCCGCCAGGTCCGCCGTCAAGGGCTGGAACTGAAAGAGCGCGCGAAGCGCGGGCAAGCCCAACACCAGACTCAGCAAGGCCGCGGTCACGCCCAGCATGGTCCACAGCGCGCGATTGGGCCGCCGCAGGCTTTCCAGCAGGTGGTTGCCCACCGAGCGGTTGCTCACGATCAGGGCCACGTTCGCGCCCACCAGCGCCACAAAGGCCGCGGTGCGTGCCGCCGCTTCGGGCGTGGCGACCGCCAGCAGCCACATGTAAAAGCCACCAATCACCCCCATCACCAGCCCGCCTTGCAGCATGCTGCCCCACAACAGGTCGGCGCTCAGCAAAGGTGCACTGGGGGGGCGCGGTGGGCGCTGCATCACATCGCCCTCTTCCGGCTCGGCCTCGAACACCACCGAGCACACCGGGTCGATGATCAGTTCCAAAAACGCGATGTGCACCGGCACGAACAGCAGCGGCAGGCCAAACAGCAGCGGCAGCAGCGACAGGCCGGCAATCGGCACGTGCACGGCCAGCACGAAGGCCATGCCCTTGCGCAGGTTGTCGTTGATGCGCCGCCCCAGGCGCACCGCCTGCGCGATCGCGCCAAAGTCATCGTCGAGCAGCACGAGGGACGCCGCTTCGCGCGCCACGTCGGTGCCACGCGCGCCCATCGCCACACCGATGTCGGCGGCCTTCAGCGAAGGCGCGTCGTTGACACCGTCGCCGGTCATCGCCACCACCGCGCCATTGGCCTGGCAGGCGCGCACGATGCGCCACTTCTGCTCGGGCGTGACGCGCGCGAACACGGCCGTGTGGCGCACGCGCTCACGCAAGGCCTCGTCGGACAAGGCGGCAATCTCTTCACCGCGCAAGGCCCCACCGGCCGTGTCCAGGCCGGCCTGGGCGGCAATCGCCAAGGCGGTCGCGGGGTAGTCACCGGTGATCATCGCGACGCGGATGCCGGCCTGCCGGCACATCTGCACCGCGTCCACCACCGACGGGCGCAGCGGGTCCATCAGGCCGACGAGGCCCAGGAACTCGAAGTCCAGGTCGTGTTGGATGGCCGGCCAGTCGGCCCCCGGCTCATGCCCGCGCAGCACGCCCCGCGCCACGCCCAGCACGCGCAGGCCCTGCGCGGCCAGCGCCTCCACCTGCAGACGGATCTCGGCGATCCGCGCCTCGGGCAGGTGGCACAGGTCGGCCACGGCCTCGGGGGCGCCCTTGGCGGCCACCACATGGCTGCGGTGACTGGGTCGCTGCCACACGTGCGACATCGCCAGCAAGTCGGGACTCAGCGCATAGGCGTGCGCCAAGGTCCAGTCCGGGTGCAGGTGCTCGCGGTCCTGTTCGGTCAGGTGGCTCTCGGCCAGGTCCCAGAAGGCCTTTTCCATGGGGTCGAACGGGTCGCGCTGGCTGGCCAGAATGGCGTACTCCAGCACCGCGTGGAAGGTTTCGGGCAGCACCGGACTGCCGGCGCTCCAGGCCTGATCCCCCACCTGCAAGGCTGCCACCGTCATGCGGTTTTGCGTGAGCGTGCCGGTCTTGTCGGTGCACAGCACGGTGGCCGAACCCAGGGTTTCGATGGCGCTGGCGCGGCGCACCAGCACGCGCTGGTGGGCGATGCGCCAGGCGCCCATGGCCATGAACACCGTCAGGATCAGCGGGAACTCCTGCGGCAGCATGGACATGGCCAGGGTGATGCCGGCCAGCACCGCCGCCAGCACATCCCCGCGCACATAGGCGTACAGCAGGGCCACGCCCAGGCTCAGGGCCACGCCGACCACGGCAAACGCCCGCACCCACTGGCGGGTCTGACGCTGCAGCGCCGATGGCGTCGTCTCCAATTGGCTGAGCGCCTGCCCGATGCGCCCGATCTGGGTCTGCGCCCCGGTGTGGCGCACCTGGGCCAGCCCCTGTCCACGCACTACCAGGGCGCCGGAGTACACCCAGGGCAGGTCGTCGCCCCCGGGGGCGCATTCGTCCACCTGGGGCCAGGTTTCCGGGGGACAGGCCTGCTTGCGCACCGGCACCGACTCGCCGGTCAGCAGGGACTCGTCGGTGTGCAGTTCGTGCGCCTCGCACAGCACGGCGTCGGCGGGCACGCGGTCGCCCTCGGCCAGCACGATCAGGTCGCCCGGCACCACCTCGCGCCCGGCCACACGGCGGCGGCGCCCGTCACGGATCACCAGCGCGCGCGGGCTGCTGAGGTCGCGCAGGGCCTCCATCACCCGCTCGGTGCGCGTCTCCTGCACCAGGCTGATCGACAGCGACAGCACCACGAAGGCCAGCAGCGCCAGCGCCTCGGCCACGTCCCCCAACACCAGGTAGATCAGCCCGGCCGCGATCAACAACTGCAGCATGGGCTCGCGCACCACCTCGGCCGCGATGCGCCACACCGAGCGGGGGCGGGCCTGCGGCAACTCGTTGGGGCCGTGCGTGCGCAACAGCTCGCTGGCCACGGGCTCGCTCAGGCCGGTATCGTCAAAAGAGGGCGTCGTCGCCATGAAAAGCATCCGCGCAGTGGGCCATTCGGCATCCTATCCGACCCAGAAACGAGGTCAATGCGGCACTTGTAGACACAAAAGCCCGCCTTGTGACAAGCTGCCGCGTCTTGTATGGCCCAATCGAATTGATACAAATCAACTTCACGATTGGATGTTGGCGCACTTTCCGACACCAGGCCCTTGACATGCGACTGAATCTTCCCGTCACTCAACGCGAGTACCCCTTCCCTCCGAACCGCACCCTGGTGTCCGTGACCGACCTGAAAGGCCGCATCACGTACTGCAATCCTGCGTTCATCGAGGTGAGCGGCTACAGCCGTGAAGAGCTGCTGGGCCAGCCGCACAACATCCTGCGCCACCCCGACATGCCCGCCGAAGCCTTCCGGGACATGTGGGCCACGATCGAGTCGGGCCGCCCCTGGTCGGGCGTGGTCAAGAACCGCCGCAAGAATGGCGACCACTACTGGGTGGTGGCCGGCGCCACCCCGATGATGGACGGCGACCGCATCACCGGTTACCTGTCCGTGCGCCACGAGCCCACGCGTGAGGCCATCCAGGCGGCCGATGCCTTGTATGCCACCATGCGCGCCGAGGCAGAAAGCGGCACGCTCAAGCATGTGCTGCGCAGCGGCCAGGTGCTGCGTGCCGGCTGGTGGGGCGGTGTGCAACACCAACTGCGTGCCAGCACCCGACTGCGCCTGGTGGCTGTGCAAGGCACCGGTGCCGCGCTCACCGCGGGCGCCGCCCTGCTGGGCGCCCCTGCCGCGGTCACGGCCGGGTTGGCTGTGCTCGCCGGGGTGGGCAGCTACCTCGCCACCCGCGCACTGACCATCATGCCCATCCAGCGTCTGCTGGACGATGCCTACCACCTGTCTGCCGGCGACCTCTCGTTCCCGATCGGCACCGGCGCGCGCGGCGCCGCGGGCCAGTTGCAACAGGCGATGATGCAGATGTCACTGAACCTGCGCACCGTGGTGCAGGACGTGCGCAACGAGGTGGACCACCTCAGCACGGCCGTGGCTCAGATTGCCGCCGGCAACCAGGACCTGGCCTCGCGCACCGAGTCGCAGGCCAGCAGCCTGGAGCAGACCGCCGCCTCGATGGAGCAGATCAACGGCACCGTGCAGCAAAGCGCCGATGCCGCCCTGCGTGGCGCGCAACTGGCGCAGGACACCTCGCACATCACCCACCGTAGCAACGAGGCGGTGCAGGCGGTCACGCAAACCATGGCGGGCATCGCCGAGTCTTCGCGACGCATTGGCGAGATCATCCATCTGATCGAAGGCGTGGCCTTCCAGACCAACATCCTGGCACTCAATGCAGCGGTAGAAGCGGCCCGGGCCGGCGAGGCAGGCCGTGGTTTTGCCGTGGTGGCATCGGAAGTGCGCTCGCTGGCCCACCGCACCAGCGAGGCCGCCCGCGAGATCAAGCAGCTCATCCACGAATCGGCCGAGCGTGTGCAGGAAGGCGAAGCCCGCACCAACGATGCGGGGGCCCGCATGCGCGAAGCGATCGAAGCGGTGCAAAAGGTCAGTGACGTGCTTGACGCCATCAGTGGCGCCTCGCGCGAGCAGCAACTGGGCATCGGCCAGATCAACGAGGCGGTCTCCCACATGGACTCGATCACCCAGCAGAACGCCGCGATGGTCGAAGAGCTCGCTTCCACGGCACGCTCCCTCACGTCGCAAGCGCAAGGGGTGAGCCACTCTATGCGGCTGTTCCGCCTGCAGCGCGGCGAACACACCCTGACCGATCTGGACGCCGTGGCCCTGCGCCGCGAGGCCAAAGGTCACTGAGCCCCCAACGTACCCGAACCACGTCCCGTCAGATCGCCTGACGGCGCTCGGTCAACCAGGTCAGCAGACCGGTCTCATCGAGCGGGCGGGCAAACAGCCACCCCTGCCCCTCTTCGCAACCCAGCTCGCACAAAGCCTGGCGCTGCGCCTCGGTCTCCACCCCTTCGGCCGTGATGCGCATGCCCAGGCTGTGCCCCAGGCTGATCACCATGCGGGCAATGCTGTCGTCGTGATCGAGTTCGTTGATGAAGCTGCGGTCGATCTTGAGGCGCTGGGCTGGCAGGTGGCGCAACACGCTCAGCGACGAGAAGCCCGTCCCGAAGTCGTCGATCGCCACACTCACGCCCAGGGCGCGCACGGCATCGAGCAGCGGACGGATCACCGCCAGGTCGTCTGCGGCCATCGACTCGGTGATCTCCAACTCCACCTGGGAAGCCGGCACCTTCGCATCGTCAAGCGCGTGCTGCACGGTGGCCACAAAGTCGGGCTCGCGCAGTTGGGCTTGCGAGACATTGATGGCCATGACCAGTTCATGCTCGCCCGCCGCACGCAAGCGCGCCAGTTGCTGACAGGCGCTGCGCAGCACGAAGGTGCCCAGCGCGCCCATCAGACCCGACTGCTCGGCCAGCGGAATGAAGCGGTCCGGCGGCACCAGCTGCCCGTCGCTCATGCGCCAGCGCAACAGTGCCTCGACCCCCTGAGGGCGCCCGTCGTGCAGCGACACCTTGGGTTGGTAGACCAGGAACATGTGCTGGGCATCGAAGGCATGGCGCAAGCCGGACAGCAGGCGCATGCGCTCGCGGGCGTCCTGGCCCATGGCCGCCGAGAAGTACACGGCACTGCCACGCTGGCGCAGCTTGGCCTGCTTCAAGGCCACATGCGCATCCTTGAGCACCGCCACCCCGGCATCGATGCGGTCGGCCAGTGGCACCAGCCCCATGGTGGCCGACACGCGCACGTGCTGGCCGTGGATCTGCACCGCGTCATGCAACACCTGCTGCAGGTGGCCGACGGCTACCTCGTCACTGGGTCCCAGCACCCCGAAAATGTCCGGCCCCAGTCGGGCCAGATGGCTGCGCGGCAGGCCCTGGCTCAGTCGGTGCGCCACCGCCTGCAGCACGGCGTCACCGAATTCGTGGCCCAGCGTGTCGTTGAGTGCCGAGAAGTCGTCGATGTCGATCAAGGCCAGCGTGCTGTCGGCGCGCTCCATCAGACGCGCGTCCAGCATTTCGAGCAGGCGGTTGAGGTTGGGAATGCGCAGCAGCGGGTCCACATAGGCCTGGTCCACCAGACGGTCGTAGAGCAGCACGTTCTCGAACCCCACGGCCATGCTCGCGCAAAACACCTGCAGCAGCTGACGGTCGATGTCGTTGAGCGCGCGCTTGACATCCACATAGGCGGCCAGCCCACGCCCGTTCTCCATCGAGAAGTACAGCAGCATGTGAGGCTCGAAGCTGCTGCGACGCTGGGCCAAGCAGTTCGCCAGCGCCTCCTGCACCGTGGGCAGCTCCAGCTCATCCAGGGGACGGTGGATGAGGTGGCTGAAACGCCCCGCCGCCGCGATGACGCGGGCCGGCTCGTCCTCCGCATGCAGACCATCTTGTGCGCAGATGAGCCCGGCGGGCTCGACGTTGAGCAAGGCTCACAGCTGGCTGACCACGCCTTGCGCGAACATCTGCATGCCATGCATCTTGGTCAGCTCGGTGCTGGCCTGGATGACCATCTCGAACCCACGGCGGATCTCCTCGTGCGCACGCATCTGCCGGTACGAGCGCACCGCCGTGGTCAGGCTGGTGAACAGGCGCACGCGCGTCAGCTCCGACTTGGTCTTGTAGTCGTTGATGTCGTAATGACGGATGGTGTCGAGCTCGGGGGCATAGCCCGGCTGGCCCGTGCGCAAGATGATGCGCACGGCCTCGCGCTGCAGGTCCTGTCGCACATGGCGCACCAGTTGCAGGCCGGCATCCTCGGTTTCCATGACCACGTCGAGCAGGATGACCGCCAGATCGGACACCGCCTCGACCGCGGCGCGCGCTTCGCCCGCCGAATAGGCATGCACCAAGCTCAAGGGACGGCCTTCCACCAACAGGCCGCGCAAGGCCAACTCGGTGGCACGGTGCACATCCTGATCGTCATCGACCACCAGCACGCGCCAGGTTTGCATCGCATCGCCGGCATCGGGGCTTGCGGGGGCGTCGTCCTCGTCAATGAGGATCAGGTCGTCGTCAACCATGTTGCACCATGTTGTGAGAAGCGGCGGTATGAGGCGCCTCGCAAGGCAGGTCCAGGGTGACCGTGCACCCTTGATCGGGCTGGCTGCTCACCTGCACACTGCCCCCCAACAGGCCGGTCACCAGGGTGTAGACGATGTGCAGTCCCAGGCCGGAGCCGCCGCGCCCCAGCTTGGTGGTGAAAAAAGGATCGAAAAGACGCGACAGGTGGGCCGGGTCGACCCCGCAGCCGTTGTCGGTCACGGTCAGGCGCACCCGCTGGGCGGGCAAGGACTCGGCGCGGATGCGCACCTGGTGCGGATGGGGCCGGTCGTCGAAGGCGTGCACCACGGCGTTGTTGACCAGGTTCATGAGCACCTGGGTGAGCGGGCCGGGGTAACTGTCCATGCGCAAGCCAGGTGGCGCCTCGTCGATGAGTTCGACCTGGCTGCGGCGCAGCGTGGGGCTGAGGGTGAGGTGCAACTCGTGCAGGACCTCGCCCAGCTCGAATGGCCGGCGCTGGTAGCTGGACTGGTCCACCGCCACCTGCTTGAAGCTGGCGATGAGTTCGGCCGCGCGCCTCAGGTTGCGCTCGATGACCTCCGTGGCCTCGCGCCAGTGCCCTTGGAACTGCTGCAAGGTGCTGCGCTTGAGCCCTTGGGTCACGCTGTCGTCAAACTGCTGCTGCAGGTCACGCAGGGTGCTCGACACCATCACGGCATTGCCGATGGGGGTGTTGAGTTCGTGGGCAACCCCGGCCACCAGGGCCCCGAGGCCGGCCAGCTTTTCGGAGCGCACCAGCTCTTCCTGCGTGCGCTGCAGGTGATCGATGGCCGATTGCAGGGCCTGGGTCCGCTCTTGCACGCGGCCCTCCAGCGAGGCGTTCAGGGCCTCCAGCTCGGCCTGAGCGCGGCGCGGCAGCGTCACGTCCACAAAGCTGGTCATCAGCTCCTTGCCCACCATGGCCCCGCCCACCAGCACATTGCGCATCTGCCCGTCTTTGCAGCGCACCTGCACCTCCGTGGGCTGCATTTCACGGCCCTGGTCCATCACAGCGGACAGGGCCTGCTCCCACAGGGACAAGGCCATGGCGCGGTAGGTCTGATCCGGGTAGGCCAACTCGACCCACGTCGGGATGTCGGGCACTTCGTCGAGGGTGTAGCCCAGCAACTGGGTCCACTGACGGTTGACCGCCAGCACCCGCCCACGCGGCTCCAGCAGCGCCAGCGGCACCGGGGCCAGTTCGAACAGGCGCTGAAAGCGCTCGGCACTGTCCTTGAGCGCCTGCTCGACCTGCAGACGTTCGGTCACGTCGCGCATGATGGACACGAAGCGGCCCTGACGGGGCTGCCCGCTGTCATCTGTCAGGGTGTGGGCCGGGTTGAGCACGACCTCGGCCGTGAACTCGCTGCCATCCGGGCGCAGATGGCGCCACAGAAAGCGGCGGCGCACCCCCGACAGGGCATCTGCAATCCGACGCTGGGCCAACTCCATTGAAGGGATGCCGCCCTCCTGAAAAGGCGGAGACAGGTCGCCCGGGTGTTGCCCGATCAGGTCCGTCCGCGAGCGGCCAAACAGCAAGGTGGCCGCTGGATTGCATTCGATGATGCGGTTGTGCTCGACCAGCAAGATGGCATCGTTGGCGCTTTCGACCATCTCTCGGTATTCGCCGATCGAGGCTTGCGCGGCGGCGCGCTGCACCGTCACATCCTGGTAGCTGGACAGCAGTTGCATCTGCCCGGCGATGTGCAGCAGACGCCCGGCCACCAGCATCTGACGCACCCGGCCTTGTCGGTCGGTCAGGGCCATCTCCAGCACCTGCGGCTCGCCTGCCTCGCCCTCTGCCAGGCCTTGGTTGATCAGGCGGTGCACCAAACCGGCATGCACCAAGGGATCCAGCCAGGGGGACGCGGTGGCAAACATGTGGTGCCAGGCACGATTGCCTCGCCAATGCACGCCCCGGCGTCCAGCCCCCACTCAGGGCCCATTTAAAAGAGGGTCAACGACGCGTCAAGGTCAGCGCCAACTCGTGCTGCAACGTGGGGTGTGGCACCTTGTCGTAAGGCGGCTTGGGCCAGTCCCACAGCGACGCCGGCAAGAGCGCCCGCATCGCGTTGATGTCGCAGTGGTAGGGCGGGCCTTGCACCACGCCTTCCTGGCTGGCCGCCGCGCGCAGCATCTGCATGAACAACACCCACAGTTGGCCACCCGGCTTGAGCCAGCGCTGCAGCTGTGCGGTATAGGTCTGCCAATGGTCCGGGTGGATGGCGCACAGGCAGGTTTGCTCGTAGATGGCGTCAAACGGCGCGCGGGGCTCGTAGGTCAGCGCATCGGCGCGCACCACCTCGGCCTTCACACCTCGCTCGGCGCACAGGGCCTGGGTCAGGTCCACGGCGGCCTGGGTGTAATCCAGCCCGACGACCTCGAAGCCGCGGCGGGCCAGCTCGGCCACTTCCCAGCCGCTGCCACAGCCGGGCACCAGGATGCGACAGGGTTGCAGCGCGCCGCTGTCGAGCCAAGCCAGCAGTTGCGGGCTGGCCGCGCCGCGGTCCCAGGCGATCTCGTTCTTGTCAAACTTCTCTTGCCAGAAATCGGCGGTGGGGCCTGCCATGCGGTGCTCCCCTCAGGCCGCGTTGCGCATCGGCACGGCACCCGCGCGGTTGAGGCTGCTGACCAAGGCCTTGAGCGAGGCGGTCACGATGTGGCCATCAATGCCCACGCCGAAGTGCTCCTTGCCGTTGACGGCCACTTCGATGATGGCGCAGGCCTGGGCGCCACCGTCCACGCTGCCGCCCTTCATCGAGCGCTCTTCATAGCTGCGCACCTCGACCACGATGCTGGCGCTGGCGAAGGCGTGCACCGCCGCCTGGATCGGACCGTTGCCCTCGCCGGTGAGGATGTGGGTCTGGCCGTCGATGTCCACCGTGAGGCGGATGCCCTGGGCGTCGCCGTTCTCATAGAGGTGGTGTTCGCGGTAGCGCACGGGGGCCACCGGCTCGATGTAGGTCTGGGCGAACAAGCCCCAGATGTCGTCGGCCGTGACCTCGCCGCCGTGCGTGTCGGTGTGCTGCTGCACCACGCCCGAGAACTCGACCTGCATGCGACGCGGCATGACCACGCCGTGCTCGGTCTCCATCAAATAGGCGATGCCGCCCTTGCCCGACTGGCTGTTGACGCGGATGACCGAGTCGTAGGTGCGACCCACGTCGGCCGGGTCGATGGGGAGATAAGGCACCGCCCAACGCTCTTCTGCCTTGTGGGCAGCAAACCCCTTCTTGATGGCGTCCTGGTGGGAACCGGAGAAGGCCGTGAACACGAGATCGCCCACATAGGGTTGGCGTGGGTGGATCGGGAGCTGGGTGCAGTACTCGTAGGTGCGGGCCACGGCGTTGATGTCGCCGAAGTCCAAGCCGGGCTCGACGCCCTGCGTGTGCATGTTGAGCGCCAAGGTGACGAGGTCGACGTTGCCGGTGCGCTCGCCGTTGCCGAACAAGCAGCCTTCGACGCGGTCGGCGCCGGCCATCAAGCCCAACTCGGCGGCGGCCACGGCGGTGCCGCGGTCGTTGTGCGGGTGCAAGCTGATGATCACGCTGTCGCGGCGGGCCACATGGCGGTGCATCCACTCGATCTGGTCGGCGTAGACGTTGGGCGAGGCCACTTCGACGGTGGCGGGCAAGTTGAGGATGACCTTGCGCTCGGGCGTGGCACCCCAGGTTGCGGTCACGGCATCGCAGACCTCGCGGGCAAAGTCGAGATCGGTGGACGAGAAGTGCTCGGGGCTGAATTCGAGCGTCACGCGGGTCTCTGGCATCTCGGCGGCGAGCGACTTGATCAACTCGACGGCGGCCACGGTCATCTTCACCACCTCTGCGCGGTCCATGTTGAACACGGTCTCGCGGAAGGCGTCGTCGGTGGCGGCGTAGAAGTGCACGATGGCCTGCTTGGCGCCCTTGATCGACTCGAAGGTGCGGCGGATGAGGGGCTCGCGGGCCTGGGTGAGCACCTCGATGCTCACACCCTCCGGGATGCGGTCTTCTTCGATGAGGCTGCGCACGAAGTCGAACTCGGTCTGCGAGGCCGAGGGGAAGCCCACTTCGATCTCCTTGAAGCCGATGTCGCAGAGCATCTGGAACATGCGCATCTTCTTGTCGACGTTCATCGGCTCGAACAAGGCCTGGTTGCCGTCACGCAGGTCGGTGCTCATCCAGATCGGCGCGCGGTCGATCACGCGGTTGGGCCACTGGCGATCGGTGAGGACGATCGGGGCGAAAGCGCGGTACTTGACGTGGGAGGAGGCAGACATGGCGGGCATCTCGTTGTGAATCTCAATGCCCAAATTCTAGGAAAGAAGGACTGGCAGGTGCTTGCGTTGTGTGCCATGATTTGGCATCCATTTGGCAGAAAGTTGCGCAAACATGAATTCAGACGGCAATCTCATTGAGCTAGACCGCTACGATCGGCAAATTCTGGCCGTCTTGCAGGAGGATGGCCGCATCAGCAACCAGGACCTGGCCGACCGCATCGGCCTGTCGCCCTCGCCCTGCCTGCGCCGCGTGCGCGCCCTGGAGGACGCCGGCCTGATCCGCGCCTACCGCGCCCTGCTCGACGCCAAAAAGCTGGGCCTGACGCTGATGGCCCTGATCGGCATCTCGATGGACCAGCACACGCCCGAGCGCTTCGCCAGCCTGGAGCAGGCCATCACCGCCCTGCCCGAGGTACTCGAATGCCTGCTGATCACCGGCCAGCAGTCCGACTACCAGCTCAAGGTGGTGGTGCGTGACATGGACGCCTACCAGGACCTGCTGCTCAACAAGATCACCAGCATTCCTGGGGTGACTGGGGTGCACACGAGCTTCGTGCTGCGCCGCGTGGTCGACCGCACCGCGCTGCCCGTGGGGGCCGGCTAGGTGACGCCTTCACCCCATCACATTGGTACAAATTTGATGGCGATTAAACTCGAGCAGGTATGACGACCCTGCCCCTCCTCTCCCTGGTCGCCCTGCCCTTCCTTGGCAGCCTGCTGGCGGCGTTCCTGCCCGCGAACGCACGCAATACCGAATCGACCCTCGCCGGCTTGATCGCGCTGGCCTGCGCGGTGCAGGCTGCGATGTACTTCCCCGAGGTGGCCGCCGGCGGCGTGATCCGCCAGGAGTTCAACTGGCTGCCCAGTCTGGGCCTGAACTTCGTGCTGCGCATGGATGGCTACGCGTGGATGTTCTCGATGCTGGTGCTGGGCATTGGCGCGCTGGTGATGCTGTACGCGCGCTACTACATGTCACCGGCCGACCCGGTGCCGCGCTTCTTCTCTTTCCTGCTCGCGTTCATGGGGGCGATGAGCGGGGTGGTGCTGTCGGGCAACCTGATCCAGATCGTGCTGTTCTGGGAGCTGACCAGCCTGTTCTCCTTCCTGCTGATTGGCTACTGGCATCACCGCCGCGATGCCCGGCGCGGCGCCCGCATGGCACTGACGGTGACAGGCGCGGGGGGCCTGTGTCTGCTGGCGGGCATGCTGGTGCTGGGCCACATCGTGGGCAGCTACGACCTGGACGTGGTGCTGGCCTCGGGCGTGCAGGTGCGCACCCACCCGCTCTACACCGTGGTGCTGGTGCTGGTGCTGCTGGGCGCGCTGACCAAGAGCGCGCAGTTCCCCTTCCACTTCTGGCTGCCGCATGCGATGGCGGCCCCCACCCCGGTGTCGGCCTACCTGCACTCGGCCACGATGGTGAAAGCCGGCGTGTTCCTGATGGCGCGCCTGTGGCCGGTGCTGGCCGGCACCGACGAGTGGTTCTGGCTGGTCACCAGTGCCGGGCTGGCCACGCTGCTGATCGGGGGCTTTGCGGCCATCTTCCAGCACGATCTCAAAGGGTTGCTTGCCTATTCCACCCTGTCGCACCTGGGCCTGATCACCACGCTGCTGGGCCTTAACAGCCCGCTGGCCGCCGTGGCGGCGGTGTTCCACATCCTCAACCACGCCACCTTCAAGGCCTCGCTGTTCATGGCGGTGGGCATCATCGACCACGAAACCGGCACGCGCGACATCCGGCGCCTGAGCGGCCTGCGACGGGCCATGCCCATCACGGCCACCCTGGCGTGCGTGGCCAGTGCGGCCATGGCCGGTGTGCCCCTGCTCAACGGTTTCATCTCCAAGGAGATGTTCTTCACCGAGGCGGTGTTCGTCACCGCCACCCCGCTGTTCGAGCGCCTGCTGCCCATCGTGGCCACGGTGGCCGGCATGTTCAGCGTGGTCTATTCGCTGCGCTTCACGGCCGATGTGTTCTTCGGCCCCGACACCTGCGCCACCCTGCCCAAGCGCCCGCATGAGCCACCGCACTGGATGCGCGTGCCCATCGAGGTGCTGGTGTTGGCCTGCCTGCTGGTGGGCGTGGCCCCGCAATGGGCCGTGCAGGACATCCTCAACGCGGCCGCCGCGCCGGTGGTGGGCGGGCACCTGCCCGCGTTCGATCTGGCCGTGTGGCACGGCTTCAACCTGCCGCTGGTGATGAGCTTCGTGGCCCTGGCCGGCGGCATCGTGCTCTACGCGCTGCTGCGCGGCCCCATGCATGGCGGGCACCTGCAGCGCACCCCGCTGCTCAGCCAGATCCGCAGCAAGCAGATCTTCCACGATGTGCTGGCCTGGCTCACCGCCCTGAGCCGGCGCGCGCTGCGCCTGTTCGGCACGCGCCGCCTGCAGCCGCAACTGCTCTTGCTGGTGGGCGTGACCGTGGGCAGCGCCACCGCCACCTTGTGGCTGCACGGCCTGGGCCCGGTGGTGAGCACGGGCACGCGGCCACCGCTGACCTTCTCGCCCATGTTCGCGCTGCTGTGGGCCGTGGGCATCGGCGCCTCGCTGGGCGCCGTCTGGCAGGCCAAGTACCACCGTCTCACCGCCTTGGCGCTGATGAGCGTGTCGGGCCTGGTGACGGTGGTGACCTTTGCGTGGTTCTCGGCGCCTGACCTGGCGCTCACGCAGCTGTCGGTGGAAGCCGTCACCACGGTGCTGATCCTGCTGGGCCTGCGCTGGCTGCCCAAGCGGCTCGAAGAGCAGGTGCCGCGTCGCAACTGGTGGGGCCGCCTGAAGGTGCGCACCCGCCGCGCCCGCGACCTGACGCTGGCCCTGCTGTCCGGGCTCGGCATGGCCGCCTTGTCCTACGCCCTGATGACGCGGCCCTTCGAGCAGACCATCTCGCCCTTCTTCCTGGAGCGGGCCTTGCCCGAAGGCGGCGGTCGCAACGTCGTCAACGTGATGCTGGTGGACTTCCGCGGCTTTGACACCCTGGGCGAGATCACCGTGCTGGGGGTGGTGGCGCTGACGGTGTACGCGCTGCTGCGCCGCTTCCGTCCGGCCCCCGAGAGCACCGTGCTGCCCCCGCAGCAGCAGGCCGTGCCAGCCGACCTGGCCACCGACCTGATCAACCCCCACATGGTGGCCGACCCGGCCCAGGGCTACCTGATGGTGCCCGCCGTGCTGGTGCGCCTGGTGCTGCCACTGGCCGCCGTGGTGGCCGTCTACCTGTTCATGCGCGGCCACAACGCGCCGGGCGGCGGCTTCGTCGCCGGTCTGGTGCTGTCCACCGCCTTCATCTTGCAGTACATCGTCTCGGGCACGCAGTGGGTGGAGGCGCACATGCACCTGCGCCCGCAGCGCTGGATCGCCACCGGCTTGCTGATCGCCACGGCCACCGGCCTGGGCGCCTTCGCGCTGGGCTACCCCTTCCTGACCACGCACACCGCGCACGTGCACCTGCCGCTGGTGGGGGACTTCCATGTGGCCAGTGCGCTGTTTTATGACATCGGCGTCTTCGCGCTGGTGGTGGGGGCCACGCTGCTGATCCTCACCGCGCTGGGCCACCAGTCGGTGCGCGGCCACCGCCGCCCGCGCCAGGCCTCGGCCGCTGACGCCACACCCGAAGTCGCCCCCGCCCTCGCCCAAGGAGAACACTGATGGAGATCGTCCTGGCCATCGCCATCGGGGTGCTGACCGCCAGCGGCGTCTGGCTGCTGCTGCGCCCCCGGACCTACCAGGTCATCATGGGCCTGTGCCTGCTGAGCTATGGGGTCAACCTCTTCATTTTCAGCACTGGCCGCCTGGCCGTGGACAGCGAGCCCGTGCTCATCCCCGGCGTGCCTGAAACCCTGCAGAACTACACCGACCCGATGCCACAAGCCTTGGTGCTGACGGCCATCGTCATCGGCTTTGCCATGACGGCGCTGTTCCTGGTCGTGCTGCTGGCGCAACGGGGCTTCTGGGGCAATGACCATGTGGACGGCCAAGGGGATGCCGAATGAGGTGGTCGACCTACCCGCTCACCGAAGCGCTGATGCCGCACCTGAGCATCGCCCCCATCTTGCTGCCACTGCTGGCCGCCTGCCTGATGCTGTTCCTGAGCGAGCGCCGCCAGCGCGCCAAGACCGGCGTCAGCCTGCTGGCCACGCTGCTCAACCTGATCCTGGCGGTGCTGCTGTTCCAGTGGACGGCGCGCGGCGACGTGCAGGGCACCTACAGCGTCTACCTGCCCTCGAACTGGGACGTGCCCTTCGGCATCGTGCTGGTGCTCGACCGCCTCTCGGCCCTGATGCTGCTGCTGGTCGGCCTGGTCGGACTGATGGCGCTGCTGTTCGCGGTGGCGCGCTGGCACAAGGCCGGGGCGCACTTTCATCCGCTGTTCCAGATCCAGTTGATGGGGCTCAACGGCGCCTTCCTCACCGGCGACCTGTTCAACCTCTTCGTGTTCTTCGAGGTGATGCTGGCCGCGTCCTATGGCCTGCTGCTGCACGGATCGGGCCCGGCGCGGGTGAAGGCCGGCCTGCACTACCTGAGCATCAACCTGGTGGCGTCCTCGCTGTTCCTGATCGGCGCGGCCATGATCTATGGCGTGGTGGGCACGCTCAACATGGCCGACCTGGCCGCCAAGATCCCGCAGGTGTCGGCCATCGACCGGCCGCTGCTGCACGCGGGCTGCGCCATCCTGGGCGTGGCCTTCCTGGCCAAGGCCGCGATGTGGCCGCTCAACTTCTGGCTGGTGCCGGCCTACTCCAGCGCCAGCGCGCCCTCGGGGGCCATCTTCGCGCTGCTCACCAAGGTCGGCATCTATGTGCTGCTGCGCCTGTCCACGCTGTGGTTCTCGCCGCAGGCGGGCGAATCGGCCGGGTTTGGCAGCGCCTGGCTGGTGTGGGGTGGCATGGCCACGCTGGCCTTTGGTGCCCTGGGCATGCTGGCCTCCCAAAGGCCGGCGCGCCTGGCCGGCTATGCCGTCATCGTGTCCTCGGGCACGCTGATGGCGATGATCGGCCTGGGGCGCCCTGAGGTCACTGCCGGCGCCCTGTACTACCTGCCCACGTCCACCTTCGCGATTGCCGCCTTCTTCCTGCTGACCGAGCTGATGGACCGCTCGCGCAGCGCCGACCCCGGCGCCCACCGCCGCCCGGAAGATGAGGAAGACCACCTGCCGTTTGCGCTGGCCGATCTGGAGTTGCAGCAAGGCGCCAACCTCGACGACGACGAGGAGTTGCTGGTGGGGCGGCCCATGCCGGCCTCCATCGCGCTGCTGGGCCTGGCCTTCATCGGCTGCACCCTGCTGGTGGCCGGCCTGCCACCGCTGTCGGGCTTCATCGGCAAGTTCGCGATGCTCTCGGCCCTGTTGAGCACGCCCGAAGCCGGCGGCGAACTGGCCCACATTACCTGGACGCTGTTGACCCTGGTCGTGCTCTCAGGCCTGTTTGCGATGATCGCGCTGTCGCGCACCGGCATCCGCTTCTTCTGGGCCCCGGTGGGGCGCGCAGCCCCCATGCTCAGCAGCGTCGAGTACCTGCCGGTGGTTGTGCTGATGGGGCTGTGCGTGTTCTTCACGGTGCGCGCCGAGCCGCTGATGCGCTACGCGCATGACACGGCCCAGGCGCTGTACCAGCCGCAGGGCTACATCGACGCTGTGCTGTCGGCCCAGCCCAAGCTCACTCCCACCAACGCTGAGCGCCTGCGGGCGCCCACCGCCCCGCTCCAGCCATGATGCGACGCCTGTTTCCCGCCCCGCTGCTGTCCCTGGCCCTGCTGGCGATGTGGCTGGTGCTCAACCGCGACTACAGCCTGGGCCAGTGGCTGCTGGGGGCCGTCGTGGCCACCATCGTGCCGGTGATGACCCATTCGCTGCGCCCCACCCCCGTGCGCATCCGCCATCTGGGCCTGGCCTTTCGCCTGTCCATGATGGTGGGCTGGGACGTGATCGTGTGGAACTGGAAGGTGCTGCGAGGCACCCTGGCCTCGTCGGCGACACAACCGAAGGGCGGCTTCATCACCGTGCCGCTGGACCTGCGTGACCCCAACGGCCTGGCCGTGCTCGCCGCCATCATGTGCGTGATCCCCGGCACCATCTGGTCGGAGATGGCCCTGGACCGCAGCGCCCTGCTGGTCCACATCTTCGACCTGAACGACCCGGACGAAGAGATCCGCCTGATCAAGGCCCGCTACGAGCGCCCCCTGATGGAGATTTTCGAATGAGCCCCTTCCTCTTTGGCGCCATCGTGTTCACCCTGGGCTGCTATGTGCTGGCCATGGCGCTGGCCCTGCTGCGCCTGTACCGCGGCCCCTCGGCGCAAGACCGCGTGCTGGCCATGGACCTGATCTACACCATCGGCATGCTGGTGCTGATGGTGCTGGCCATCCGCTACCGCAGCGCGATGTACTTCGAGGCGGCCCTGCTGATCGCGCTGTTCGGCTTCGTCAGCTCCATGGCGATGGCCAAGTTCCTGCTGCGCGGGGAGGTGATCGAATGAACCCCGAGCTGTTTGGCTGGGTCGAGGTCATCGTGGCGCTGCTGCTGATGCTCAGCGGCCTCTTCACGCTGGCGGCGGCGGTGGGCATCGTGCGCTTTCAGACCTTCTTCCAGCGCATGCACCCGCCCGCGCTGGCCTTCAGCTTCTCGTCGTGGTGCGTCACCCTGGCCACGGTTCTGTACTTTTCGGCGCGCAAGGAGCACCTGGCCCTGCATGCCTGGTTGATCATCATCTTGCTGTCCATCACGGTGCCGGTGACCACCATCTTGCTGTCGCGCACCGAGCTGTTCCGTCGCCGCACGCACAGCACGCCCAGCCCCGACATCCCGCCGGCCCTCAGCCACATCGTGCCACCGCCCCCAGGGGCAGACGATGCCCCCACACAGACACACGACTGAGCCCCACGTGGGCGGGTCTTGTGTCATGCTTGTCGCATTGTGAACTTTCCACCGACCATCACCTCATGAACGCCCTGCATCCTCGCATCGGCCTGGCGCTGGGCAGTGGCTCGGCGCGCGGCTGGTCGCACATCGGGGTGATCCGGGTGCTGGAGCGCGCGGGCATCTCGCCCGACATCGTCTGCGGCACCTCGATCGGGGCGCTAGTAGGGGCAGCCTATGCCGCCGGCGAGCTCGATCGCCTGGAGCCCTGGGTGCGTGGACTGACCTGGCCGGCCGTGCTCGGCCTGCTCGACCTGAAGATGGGCGGCGGCCTGATCGAAGGTGGTGAACTGGTGGAATTCTTTCGCCGCCACTACAGCGGCCCCGAGATCCAGCACCTGCCCAAGACCTATGGGTGCGTGGCCACCGCCTTGCGCAGCGGCCGCGAGCTCTGGCTGCGCGAGGGCCCGGTGATCGACGCCGTGCGCGCCTCCATCGCCCTGCCCGGTCTCTTCACCCCGGCGGTGCGCGAGGGACAGTTGCTGGTGGACGGCGGCCTGGTCAACCCGGTGCCCGTGTCGCTGTGCCGGGCCCTGGGGGCCGACATCGTCATCGCTGTCGACCTCAACTGGGACCTGATCGGCCGGCGCACCCGCGCCCAGGTTCTCGACGGGGATGCACCGGCCGCCCCCGAGCCTGCCGACAATGGCCTGCTCGACGCCATCCTGGCGCGCTTTCGCAGCGACGAGGTGCCCGCCTCCCCGGCCGACCACCCCTCCATGCTGGACGTGCTCACCACCAGCCTGAACATCATGCAGGTGCGCATCACCCACAGCCGCCTGGCAGGCGAGCCCGCTGACGCCATGATCCGGCCGCGCCTGTCCCACATCGCGGCCATGGACTTCCACCGCGCCGAGTCCGCCATCGCCGAAGGCGAGCGGGCCGCCGAGGCCGTGCTGCCCCTCATCCGCGACCTGCTGAACTGAGATGACCCACGCGCGCGCGCCCCGCTCCTTCGCACGCCAGATCGGCTACACCCTGGCCACGCTCAGCGCGATGATCGTGGCCTTCGCGGTCTACACGAACGCCGAGAAGGCCATCGATGGCGCCAACGAGGCCCGCCTGCGCGCCTTCCTGCTGGCCGACGAACTGCACCAGTCCTCGGACGACCTCACCCGCATGGCCCGCCTCTACGTGGCTAGCCAGCACCCCCAGGCGCGCCAGCATTACCAGCGCATCCTCGACATCCGCGACGGGATCCACCCTCGTCCGCTGGGCTACAGCGGCATCTACTGGGACCTGGTGCTGGTCGATGGCCAGCCGCCTCGCCCCGACAGCACCGAACGCATCCCCCTGATGGAGCTGATGCGCCAGGCCGGCTTCCCGCCTGAAGAGCTCGACATCCTGATCCAGGCCAAGGCGCACTCCGACCGGCTCACCCAGATCGAGCGTGAAGCCATGGCCCTGCGCGATGCCGAGGGCCCTGGTGCGGACAGCCGCCATGCCGAGGCCCTTCAGATGCTGCACGATGCACGCTACCTGTCGGCCAAAGCCGCCATCCTCGCACCCATCGACCGGGTTCACGCCCTGATGCGAGATCGGACCAACAAGGCCGTGGCCCAAGCCGAGCGCCATGCACTGTACGCACGTGGCGTGCTGATCGCCTGCGGTCTCATCCTGATGGTCATGCTGTTTCGCGCGGCCCAGATGCTGCGCCGCGTGCTGGGGGGCTCGGTCGACGACGTGCACGCCCAGATCGCTCGCATCGGCCAGGGCAACTTCACGCCCACCCGCTCGGCGCAGGATGCCCCGGAAGGCTCGCTGCTGGCCCGCCTGATCGACACCCAGCGCAAGCTGCAGGACCTCAGTGCCGAGCGCGAGCGCACCCAGGCGGAGTTGCACCGCAGCGAAACCCGCCTCCTCGAAGCCCAGCGCCTGGCCCAGTTGGGCCACTGGGAGCTCGACCTGCGCACACATGCCCTGCAGTGGTCTCACGAGGTCTACCGCATTTTCGAGCAAGACCCGGCGCGTTTCGAGCCCACCTGCGCGGCCATCCTCGCCCTCATCCACCCGGACGACCGCGAACGCGTGGACCGCGACTTCCAGGCGGCCATGCGCAGCCACACCCCCTGCGAGATCGCTTACCGCCTGCAGTGGCCGGACGGTCGCGTGAAGTTCATCAACCAGCGCTGTGAAGCCCTGTTCGACGGTGCAGGACAGGCCACCCAGATCATCGGCACGATGCAGGACGTCAGCCACAGCAAGCAGACCGAGCGCGCGCTGCAGCGCCTCAACCGCGACCTGCGCCTGCTGAGCGACTGCAACATGGCCCTGGTACACGCCCAGGACGAGCCCACGCTGTTGCGCGAGATCTGTCGCCTCAGCGTGGAAAGCGGCGGCTACAGCCTGGCGTGGGTGGGCTTTGCCCAGCAAGACGAAGACCGCAGCGTGACCGTGGCGGCCGAGTGCGGCGATCGCAACGGCTACCTCGCACAGGTCAACATAAGCTGGGCCGACACGGCGCGGGGCCGCGGCGTGGTGGGCACGGCCATCCGCACGGGACAGCCCAGCCTGGTGACCGACATCCCGCGCGATCCGCGCATGCAACCCTGGGCGGCCAAGGCTGCCGAGTTGGCACTGCAATCGTGCGTGGCCCTGCCTCTGATCTGCGATGCGCGCGTGCTCGGCACCCTGACGCTGTACGCCCGCGAGCCCGACGCCTTCGACACCAACGAGCTCAACCTGTTGATGGAGCTGGCCAACGACCTGGCTTATGGCATCAGTGCCCTGCGCGCCCGCGCCGAACACGCCGAGGTCAAAGCCCGGGTGGACTTCCTCTCGCATTACGACCCGCTCACCCACCTGCCCAACCGCCTGCTGCTGGGCGACCGCTTTGCACACGCGGCCGCCGTGGCCCGCAGCGAGCAACGCACGCTGACGCTGCTCTACCTGGACCTGGATCACTTCAAGCACATCAACGACAGCCTGGGCTATGCCGTGGGCGATCAGGTGCTGGTGCTGGCCGTCGAACGCCTGCGCCAGTGCCTCCCCCCCAGCGCCACCATCAGCCGCATGAGCGGCGACGAGTTCGTGGTGCTGCTGACCGGCCCGGACGACCTGGCCCGCATTGCCGGCCTGGCCGACACCGTCAGCAAAGCCTTCAACGAGCCCTTCCAGGTGGGGGAGCACGCCCTCAACGCGTCCTGCTCCATCGGCATCGCCCTCTTCCCCACCGACGGGGATGATTTCGACACCCTGTTCCGCCACGCCCACACCGCCGTCAACAGTGCCAAGGAAGCGGGCCGCAACGCCTACCGCTTCTTCTCGCACGAAATGAACGCGGGCCTGGTCGACCAGATCCGACTGACCGGGGCACTGGCGCAGGCTGTGCGCCGCGAGGAATTCCGCCTGCACTATCAGCCCCAGCTCGACCTGCGCAGCGGCCACATCGTCGGTGTGGAGGCCCTGGTGCGCTGGCAACACCCCGAGGCGGGTCTGCTGCCACCCGGACAATTCATCGCGCTGGCCGAGCGCAGCGGCCACATCATCCAGATCGGCGAATGGGTGCTGCGCGAAGCCTGCCGCCAAGGCCGCGTCTGGGCCGATGCCTTGCCTCAGCCCCCGGTGGTGGCCGTCAACCTCTCGGCCCTGCAGTTCAAGCGCGGCGACGTGCTGGCCCTGGTGCGCGAGGCCCTGCGCGCCAGCGGCCTGCCCGCCCACCTGCTGGAGCTGGAGCTGACCGAATCCATCCTGCTGCAAGACGTCGACAGCACCATCGCCACCCTGCAAGGGCTCAAGGCGCTTGGCGTCAAGCTCTCGATCGACGATTTCGGCACCGGCTATTCCAGCCTGTCCTACCTGAAGCGACTGGCCGTGGACAAGCTCAAGATCGACCAGTCCTTCGTGCGCGACATGCTCACCGATGCCGACGGCGCCTCCATCGTCAAGGCCATTGTCCAGTTGGGCCACAACCTGCAACTGACGGTGATCGCCGAGGGCGTGGAAACCCCGGCGCAACGCCAGGTGTTGACCGACATCGGCTGCGACGAAGCGCAGGGCTACCTGATCGGTCGGCCCGCCACCGCCGACGCCTGCCAGGCCCTGCTGACGCAGACCTGAGCCAGGCCCGCTCAGCCGGGGGCCGACACCACCCGGTTGCGCCCTTGTGACTTGGCCATGTAGAGGGCCTGATCGGCGCGGTGCTGCAAGCTGGCAGCCGACTCCTCCGCCGCCAAAGTGGCCACGCCGATGCTGACGGTGACCCCGGTCACCGGCATCGTGTCGGACTGGGCAATCTGGCTGCGAATGCGCTCGGCCACGTTGAGCGCGGATGTGGCCCCGGTGTCGCTCAACAGCACGGCGAACTCCTCGCCCCCGATGCGTGCGGCCACATCGATCTCGCGGGCGCTGCGCTGAATCAAGGCGGCCAAGGCCTGCAAAACCCGGTCACCGACGGCATGGCCATGCTGGTCGTTGATCGACTTGAAGTGATCGGCATCGATCAACAACACACTCAGCGCCGCACCGTTGCGCTGCACACGCCGCCACTCCCGTGCCAGCTCCTGATCGTAGGCGCGGCGGTTGTACAGGCCGGTGAGGGCATCGGTGTGCGCCAGTTCGGACAGGCGTTCGTTGAGCACGCCCACCTTGTGCATCTCCTCGGCCAGCAAGCGGTTGGCCTCGGCCAGCCGCACCAGCGCCTGGCGCAAGGTGATCTCGCGCAGAGTGGCATGGGCCAACTCGGTCAGCACTGCCACATCGCGCTCGGTCCATTGGCGCGGCTGCATGTCCACCGCACAAAAGCTGCCCAGAATCTGCCCGTCAGGCGTCACCAGAGGCACCCCCGCATAGGCCCGCACGCCCAGGGTGCGCACGGTGGGCACCGCCGCCAATCCGGGCAAGGCCCGAACATCGTCCAGCAGCAGCGGCCTGGGCGAGAGCAAGGCGAAATGGCAGAAGGTGCGGCCCTTGAGTTCGCGCTCACTGGCCAGAGGCTCGCCAAACCCCACAGCGCTCTTGTAGAAGTCTCGCTCGGCATCCACCAGGGACACGAAGGTCGCGGGCACCTCCAGCAGCATGGTGGCCAGGCGAGTGAGCCGGTCGAAGCTTTCCTCCGGCGGCGTGTCCAGCAGCCCCGTGTCACGCACAGCCTGCAGCCGAGCCGGGTCCAGACGGGCGGCGTCGACGGCGTCATCCGGGGGAACGGGGTCAGAGGTGCTCATGACGGGTTCGAACGATGAAAGGTTCAGTGTGCCCCAAGTTGGCGCAGCGCAGCGGCACATCTCCTGCTTGCACCGGCTATACGGCAGAGATCATCGCGCGACTTCTTGTCCCCAGGCAAGCATTTCGCCGCCAGAGGCGATATCGTTACGCCTTTGCCAAAACCATGGCACCGTGATGCCCGCCGTAACTGTGATCCAGCCGGCGGCATTGTTCTCATCCCTATCCGGAAAGCAAGTTATGAGCACCCAGCAGCCCACCATCATCTACACCCTGACTGACGAGGCGCCGCTGCTGGCGACCAGCTCCTTCTTACCGATCGTCCGCACCTTCGCTGCGCCGGCCGGCATCAACGTCACCACCAGCGACATCTCGGTGGCCGCCCGCATCCTGGGCGAGTTCCCCGATTTCCTGACCGAAGCGCAGCGCGTGCCGGACAACCTGGCCGAACTCGGCCGCCTGACGCTGCTGCCCGACACCAACATCATCAAGCTGCCCAACATCAGCGCCTCGGTGCACCAACTGGTCAGCGCCATCAAGGAGTTGCAGGGCAAGGGATACGCCGTCCCTGACTTCCCGGAAGACCCCAAGACCGAGGAAGAAAAGGCCATCCGCGCCCGCTACGCCAAGTGCCTGGGCAGCGCCGTCAATCCCGTGCTGCGTGAAGGCAACTCCGACCGCCGCGCCCCCGCCGCCGTCAAGAACTACGCCCGCAAGAACCCGCACAGCATGGGTGATTGGAGCCAGGCCTCGCGCACCCACGTGGCCACGATGAAGCACGGCGACTTCTACCACGGTGAAAAGTCCATGACCCTGGACAAGGCCCGTGACGTGAAGATGGAGTTGGTGACCGCCGGCGGCAAGACCATTGTGCTCAAGCCCAAGGTGTCCCTGCTGGAAGGCGAGATCATCGACAGCATGTTCATGAGCAAGAAGGCCCTGTGCGCCTTCTACGAAGAGCAGTTCGAAGACGCCCGCAAGACCGGCGTGATGCTGTCGCTGCACGTCAAGGCCACGATGATGAAGGTCTCGCACCCCATCGTGTTCGGCCACGCCGTCAAGATCTTCTACAAGGAAGCCTTCGAGAAGCACGGCCAGCTCTTTGACGAGCTGGGCGTGAACGTCAACAACGGCCTGGTCAACCTGTACGACAAGATCGAGCAGCTGCCCAGCTCGCAACGTGACGAGATCATTCAGGACCTGCACGCCTGCCACGAGCATCGCCCCGAGTTGGCCATGGTCGACTCGGCCAAGGGCATTTCCAACCTGCACGCCCCCAACGACGTGATCGTGGACGCCTCGATGCCCGCCATGATCCGCATCGGCGGCAAGATGTGGGGCGCCGACGGCCGCCCGAAAGACACCAAGGCCGTGATCCCCGAGTCGACCTTTGCCCGCATCTACCAGGAGATGATCAACTTCTGCAAGACCAACGGCAACTTCGACCCGCGCACCATGGGCACCGTGCCCAACGTCGGCCTGATGGCCCAGCAGGCCGAAGAGTACGGTTCGCACGACAAGACCTTCGAGATCCCGGAAGCCGGTGTGGCCAACATCGTCGACATCGCCACCGGCGAGATCCTGCTGTCGCAAAACGTGGAAGAGGGCGACATCTGGCGCATGTGCCAGGTCAAGGACGCCCCGATCCGCGACTGGGTGAAGCTGGCCGTGACCCGAGCCCGCCACTCGGGCATGCCCGCCGTGTTCTGGCTGGACGCCTACCGCCCGCACGAGGCCGAGCTGCGCAAGAAGGTCGAGCGTTACCTGAAGGACCACGACACGACCGGTCTGGACATCCAGATCATGTCGCAGGTGCGCGCGATGCGCTACACCCTGGAGCGCGTGATCCGCGGCAAGGACACCATCTCGGTGACCGGCAACATCCTGCGCGACTACCTGACCGACCTGTTCCCCATCATGGAACTGGGCACCAGCGCCAAGATGCTGTCCATCGTCCCGCTGATGGCCGGTGGCGGCATGTACGAAACCGGCGCGGGCGGCTCGGCGCCGAAGCACGTCAAGCAACTGGTGGAAGAAAACCACCTGCGCTGGGACTCGCTGGGTGAGTTCCTGGCGCTGGCCGTGTCGCTGGAAGACCTGGGCCTGAAGACCGGCAACGCGCAGGCCAAGATCCTGGCCAAGACGCTGGACGCCGCCACGGGCAAGCTGCTGGAGAACAACAAGAACCCGTCGCCCAAGACCGGCCAGCTGGACAACCGCGGCAGCCAGTTCTACCTGGCGATGTACTGGGCTCAGGAACTGGCGGCGCAAACCGACGATGCCACCCTGGCCGCCAAGTTCGCCCCGCTGGCCCAGGCCCTGGCCGCTCAGGAAGCCACCATCGTGGCCGAACTGGCGGCGGTGCAAGGCAAGCCGGCCGACATCGGCGGCTACTACATGCCCGACACCGCCAAGCTGGACGCCGTGATGCGCCCCAGCACCACCTTCAACGCCGCCCTGGCGAGCGTGCTGGCAGCCTGATCGGGTGACCTGACGCGCGACCTGCGCGTCGCGTGCAACGGCCTCGCAAGAGGCCGTTTTTTCATGGGCGATCGCGTGATGTCGTGTCAGCTCACCAGCCAGCCGGATCCACTCGGTAGAAGCGCGCCAGTTCGGTATACAGCGCCGGCTGGACCTGCTTGAGATCCTGCGCCCGCTCAAAGAAGGCCTCGGTGGCCACGGCAAAGAACTCCACCGGCTCGCTGGCCCCATAGGGATCGAGCACGGTTTCCTCCCCACGGGCCACCTGGCCTTGCAGCTCGGCAAATGCCGCCCGCATCACCTCAGCCCAGCGTACATGGCGCTGCGGGCTGCCCAGATCGGGCGCCCCGTTGCTCAGGCCGTTCTCGGCATCGAGCTGGTGGGCAAACTCGTGCAGCACGACGTTGAACGCATCATCCGGAATGCGGGCGCCATCACGGGCCTCATCCCAAGCCAGGATCACCTGCCCCTCGTCCCACGACTCCCCGGCGCGCAACTCGTCGTCGGCATGCACGAGGCCGTGCTCATCGGGCTGGGTGCGAGGCACCCAAAAAGCGCGGGGATAGACCAGGATCTGGCGCAGACGCGGGTAGTAGTCGGTGGGGCGGTTGAGCAACAACAGGCAAGCCTGGGCCGCCACCGTGATGCGCACCTCGTCGGTGATGGGTTGGCCTTCGCAACCGATGAAGGCCTTCTCTGCGACGAAGACCTGGATATGCCGCTTGAGCTGTGCCAGCAAGTCAGGTGGCATGCTGCGGGTCAAGGGCACCCGTCGGCGCAAGATGCGCTCCCAGGCTTCCGGAAAAGGGGCCGCCTGCAAGCGTTCGCGACGGTGCGCCTGACGACGGGGCTGGCGCCACAGCCAGACCACCCACAGCCCGGCCAGCACGACCACGATCAACAAGGGAAGGGGACTGGCAACACTCACGTCTGACACAAGGCCTTGCGGCACGGAAACCTACGCCGCGCCCATTGTGCCCTCACAGCGACATCGACGGTCGCTCGGCCATGGCGGCCCGCCAGCGCATCAAGTGCGGGTGCGCCTCGGTGACACGCACCTTGATGACCCGCGCGAAATCGACGGCCACCACCGCGGTGATGTCGGCGATGCTGAAACGCTCCGTGGCAATGAAGGCCCGATCGGCCAGACGTTCATTGAGCATGTCAAAAAACTGCTGTGTCCGCAGCACGCCCCGCTCGGCCAGGGCCGGGATCTGCGGGTGGTCCTGGGGGCCCGGCAAGGCACGGTTGGCCATGGCCGGGCTCCCGTTGCGAAAAGCCTCGGCCACGGCCATCAGCCCTTCAAATTCCATGCGCCAGTTCCAGCTGGCCACTTCGGCCTTTTCAGCGGGCGAGACACCCAGCAATCGGTGCTGGGGATACTGCGCCTCCACGTAGGCAGCAATCGCCGCATTGTCGGTCAGCAGCAGGCCGCTCTCGGTACGCAGGACCGGCACGGTGCACAGCGGATTCACGGCCCGAAAGGCCTCGCTCAGCTGCTCGCCGGTGCGCAGGTCCACCTGCACCGTCTCATGGGCGATGCCCTTTTCGGCCAGCAGGATGCGCGCGCGGCGCGGACTGGGGGCGGTGGCGCAGTCGTAGAGGATCAGGGGCATGCCAATTTGTCCTGGGTCTTCGTTTCGAAATCGCGGGCGTCATGACGTTCGTGCAACTGGCTGGCCGGGTCGCCCATCACGCGGTTGACCATGCGTCCCCGTCGCGCCGCCGGACGCTGCGCAATCTCATCCGCCCAGCGTACGACATGGGCGTACTCGTGGACCTGCAGGAATTCCCCAGCCTCGTAAAGCTGGCCTTTGGACAAGGCACCGTACCAGGGCCAGATGGCCATGTCGGCGATGGTGTAGTCATCGCCCACCATGTAGCGATGCGTGGCCAGATGGCGGTTGAGCACGTCCATCTGACGCTTGACCTCCATGGCGTAACGGTCGATGGGGTACTCGAGCTTGACGGGGGCGTAAGCGTAGAAGTGGCCAAAGCCGCCCCCCAGGAAGGGCGTGCTGCCGACCTGCCAGAACAGCCACGACAGGCACTCGGCCCGCTGCGCGGGGGTGGTGGGCAAGAAAGCGCCGAACTTCTCGGCCAGGTACATCAGGATGGCGCCGGACTCGAAGACGCGGATGGGCTCGGGGCCGCTGCGGTCCATCAGCGCCGGGATCTTGGAGTTGGGGTTGACGTCGACAAAGCCCGAGCCGAATTGCGCGCCCTCGTTGATGCGGATCAGCCAGGCGTCGTACTCGGCGCCGGTGTGGCCGGCAGCCAGCAGCTCTTCGAGCATCACCGTCACCTTCACGCCATTGGGGGTGCCCAGCGAGTAGAGCTGCAACGGGTGCTTCCCCACGGGCAGGTCCTGCTCGTGCGTGGGGCCAGCGATGGGGCGGTTGATGTTGGCAAAACGGCCGCCGTGGCCTGGGGTCCAGGTCCAGATGGCGGGTGGGGTGTAGCCGGGGGCATCGTCGCGTGTGTCGCTCATGTCAGGCGCTCCAGAGAATCGGTGTCAGGCGGCGCACGAGGTGCGCAAGCGTGCAGGTTAGCAAAGCTGCAGACGCCGGGTAGGGCACAAGGTCATCGGCCCACCTGAGTGCTCACCCCCATGGCCGACAATACACGCCAGCCTTGTCGCCCCCATTTTTGCCCTTCTGCCCCGCCGTGACTCCACAAGCCCTGCTCGACGCCATCGCCACGATGACGCTGCCCACTGATGCCCAACGCCTGTTCCACGGTCGCGGGGGCGTGTACCCCGGCAGCGAGCCCTGGGCGCTGGACTGGTATCCCCCCGTCTTGCTGCTGACCTGCTACCAACCGGTGAGCGAGGCCGAGTTGGCCCCCATCCAGGCTGCGCTGACGGCCCGCTGGGCGGAACTGATGCCGGACCAGCCCTTGAACCTGGTCTTCCAGCACCGCGACGAGGTGCGTGCCGATACCCGTCTGCTGTGCGGTGCCGTGCCCGACCCGCATGTGGTCAGCGAACAAGGCGCGCAGTTCAAGGTGCACCTGATGCGCGGCTTCAACCACGGCCTGTTTCTGGACATGGCCGAGGGGCGCCGCTGGGTGCGCGAACACGTGGCCCAGGCCAGCGCCACGAACCCACGCTTCAAGGCGCTCAACCTGTTTGCCTACACCTGTGCCTTCTCGGTCGTGGCCATGCAGGCCGGCGCCCGCCAGGTCATCAATGTGGACATGGCCGCCGGCGCCCTGTCGATTGGCAAGCAGAACCACCACCTCAACGGCATCACCTCGGACGTGAGCTTTCTGCCGCACGACATCTTCAGCTCGTGGGGCAAGATCAACCGCAGCGGCCCCTACGACCTCATCATCCTCGACCCGCCCACCTACCAGAAGGGCAGCTTCGTGGCCGAGAAAGACTACGCCCGCCTGATGCGACGCCTGCCCGACCTGCTGATGCCCGGCGGGCACGCACTGCTGTGCCTGAACTCGCCCAAGCTGGGACCGGCGTTCTTGCAGGATCTGATGGCGGTGGAGGCACCGGAGCTGAGCTTTGTGGAGCGCGTGGCCAACCCGGCCGCATTTGCCGATGTGTCGAGTGACCGCGCCTTGAAGGTGCTGGTGTACCAGGCCCCTGACCTGGCGTGAGCGTCACTTGACCAAGTTGGGCGGCGCGGCGTTCAGCTTGAGCATCCGATAGTTGAACTGCCTGAGGGTCAGGCCCAGGGCCTGCGCGGCGCGCGAGCGGTTGCCGCCATGCTGGCGCAAAGCCTCGGTGAGATCGGCCAGGGCATGCGAGCCCGCTGGCAGATAAGGCCGCACCGCGGACATCTCCATAGCGGGAGGCCGCATGGGACGCTCGTCGGCCGGCCACCGCGCCCGCAAAGCGTCCGCCGCGGACGTGCGGGGCAGAAAGCGCTCAATGTCGGCGACATCCAGCACGCTCTTGTCACCCAGCAGCACCATGCGCTCGATCAGGTTGGCGAGCTCACGGATGTTGCCGGGCCAGGGATGCGCCTCCAGGCGCTGCAGGGCCCGCGCGCTGAGGTTGACGTTGCGCTGGTTGGCCTGGTTGAAGCGGTTGAGAAAATGGATGGCCAGCTCATGGACATCGGTGCTGCGCTCGCGCAAGGCGGGCAGCCGGATGGGAATGACGTTGAGCCGATAGAACAGGTCTTCGCGGAACGCGCCCAGGGCCACCTCGTGCGCCAGATCGCGGTTGGTGGCGGCCACCAGCCGGGCGTCGAGGTGCACCTCGCGCTTACCTCCCAGGCGCACGATGGTGCCCTCCTGCAAGGTGCGCAAGAGCTTGGTCTGCATGGACAGGGGCAACTCGCCGATTTCATCGAGGAAGATGGTGCCGCCATCGGCCTGCTCGAACAGACCGGCCCGTGCGCCCACGGCCCCGGTGAAAGCGCCCTTCTCGTAGCCAAACAGCTCCGACTCGAACAGCGTTTCGGGAATGGCCGCGCAGTTGACCTTGATGAAAGGGTGATCCCGGCGCGGGCTGGCCAGGTGCAGCGCGCGGGCAAACATCTCCTTGCCGGTGCCCGACTCCCCCAGCAGCAGCACACTGGCCTTGGTGGCGGCCACCTGCTCCAGCTCGGCGATCGATCGCAGCAAAGCCGGCGAGGTGCCGACGATGCCATAGCGGGCGGGCGAGGCCTCCAGCGCCTGCGTGAGGGCCATGTTGTGCGCCTCCAGCGTGCGGGTGCGTTGCTCCACGGTGAAGCGCAACTCCAGCAACTGGCCGATCAAGGTGGCCAGGATGCCGAGGATGCTCAGGTCATCGGCCAGGGAGCGGAAGCGATGGCGGATGCGGTGGCAGGCCAGCACCCCCACCGTGGACAGCCCCACCCGCACCGGCAAGGCGATGAACGACACCGGGCCCGCCGGCAGATCGGCACGCTGGACCGTGCGGCACAGGAAGGTGGGCTCCTGATCGATGTCCTGCACGATGATCAGTTGCCCCGTCGCCAGCACCCGACCGGTGATGCCCTCGCCGGCGCGGAAATGGCCGCGCTCACGCTCGGCCTGTGTGAGCCCATACGCGTAGGCGATGTGGGCCGAGGACACCTTGAGGCTGCTGCCGGGCGGCAGGTCCATCACGGCCTCCAGGTTGTCGGCCAGGACGATGCGCCCCCGGTTGAGGCCCAGCAACTCCGAGCACAGGTGCAGCATCTCGCGCAGCACGACATCGGGCGACAGGCTCTTGCCGATGTGCTTCATCACCTCCCGCATCAGCAGCATTTCCTGCGCACGCCAGCTCTCCGCGCCCACGGCGGCCTCGGCCGAAGTGGGCGCAGTGGCATCGTGGCTCGCGGCCGGTGTGCGCATCGCGTTAGCGGTCAGTACTGCTTGTAGGGCAGGAACTTGCCCGACAGCACGACGTTGACGCGATCGCCCTTGGGGTCGCCCTGACGCTGGATGTCCATGCTGAAGTCGATGGCGCTCATGATGCCGTCACCGAACTCTTCGTGGATCAGCTCCTTGATGGTGCTGCCATAGACGCTGACGATCTCATACCAGCGGTAGATCAACGGATCGGTGGGCACGGGCGTCGGCAACGAGCCCTTGTAGGGCACCACTTGCAGCCACTTGCGCTCTTCTTCTGTCAGGTCAAAGATGTCGCCAATGATGGCGGCCTGGGCGGCATCAAAGGTCATCTGACCCAGGCAGCCGGCTGTTGTCCACTCCTTGGACAGGCCCACTTTCTGAGCCACCTCTTCCCATTTGATGCCCTTGGACACCTTGTTGCTGATGATCTTTTCGGTGACGTCCATGCGGTTCATGAAAACTCCAGTGTGGGTGAGAAAAACAAACAGGTCGTGACACGTCGCGGGGCGTCAATGCGCCTTGGCCCGCGACACCAGAAAATCGACGATGTGATTGCGCAGGTCGTAGTAGCCATCGAGGTGGTGCAAGGTGGCGCGGGTGCGCTCGCGCGGCAGCGGGTTGACCACCACCTCGGCGATGCCACCCGGCTTGTAGCCCTGCTCGGTCTCAGCGCCATTGCTCATCAGCAGGATGCGATCGGCCAGCAAGATGGCCTCGTCCACATCGTGGGTGATCATGAACACGGTCTGATGCGTCTCGCGCACGATGCCCATCAGCTCGTCCTGGATCGTGCCGCGCGTCAGCGCATCGAGCGCGCCGAAGGGCTCGTCGAGCAAGAGCATCTTGGGCTGGATGGAGAAGGCGCGTGCAATGCCCACGCGCTGCTTCATGCCGCCCGAGAGCTGGCTGGGCTTCTTGTCGATCGCGTGGGACAGGCCCACCAGTTGCACGAACTTCTCGACATGTGCGTTGGTCTGCGCCGCCGACCAATCGGGCCAGCGTGACTTCACGGCGAAGGCGATGTTCTCGCGCACGGTCAGCCAGGGCATCAGCGCATGCCCCTGAAACACCACGCCACGCTCCAGGCTGGGCCCGACCATCTCGCGGGACTCCATGAACACATGCCCTTCGGTGGCCGTGTCCAGCCCGGCCAGCACGTTCAAGATCGTGGTCTTGCCGCAGCCGGAGTGCCCGATCACGCACACGAACTCGCCACGCTCGAGCGTGAAGGACACATCGGCGAACACCGGCTTGTCGGCCACATAGGCCTTGCCAAGGCGTTCAATTTGCAGCAGTGGCGTGGTCACAGGGGCCTTTCTCATGAGTACATCGGTCTGCGGGGTCGAGGCTGCGGTCTTCAGGCCATCAACGGCCGAGGTGTCAATCCACATAGGTCACCGCCTTTTGCAGTCGGCCAAAGGCCAGGTCCAGCAACATGCCCACCACGCCGATCACCAGCACGGCAAAGATCACGTTGCTCAGCGACAGGTTGTTCCACTCGTTCCAGACGAAGTAGCCGATGCCCGTGCCGCCCACCAGCATCTCGGCCGCCACGATCACCAGCCAGGCAATGCCCATGCTGATGCGCATGCCCGTCAGGATGGTGGGCGCGGCCGCCGGCAGGATCACTTGCAGGGCCTTGCGCAAAGGACTGACTTCCAGCGTGGCAGCCACGTTGAGCCATTCCTTCTTGACCGAGGCCACGCCAAAGGCCGTGTTCACCAACATGGGCCAGATCGAGCAGATGAAGATCACGAAGATGCCGCTGGTGGTCGAGTCCTTGATCGTGTAGAGCGCCAAGGGCATCCAGGCCAAGGGGCTGATGGGCTTGAGCACCTGGATGAAGGGATCGAGCGCGCGGTGCAGCAAGGGCGACATGCCGATCACGAAGCCCAGCGGAATGGCCACCAGGCAGGCCAGGCCGAAGCCCAGGGCCACGCGCCCCAGCGAGTGCGCCAACTGGATGCCCACGCCTTTGTCGTTCGGACCGTTGTCGTAGAAAGGCTGCGACAGGTGCGACCACACGGTCTGCCCCATCTGGCCCAAGGTGGGGAAGCCATCGGTTTTGGTGGCCGACGGGTCCTGGCCCATCATCTGGGCGTACTCGATCTGCTCGGGGGTCAGCCCGGCCCCGGAGGCCGCCGCCCCCGACGGCGCGGTCGCCACGTACCAGATGCCCAGGATCACCACCAGGATCAGGGCGGACAAGAGGCCCGCTCGCAGCTTGAGGTTGTTGGCAACACCCATCTCACACCGCCTTTCGGATGGCAAAACTCTTCATGTAGGCATCGGCCTTGGCCATGTCGAACTCCTTGCCCATGACCTTGAACTTCGGCGATGCACCGGTCGGCACGGGCTGGCCAAGCTCCTTCATGCGCTTTTTCGCATCGGTCATCAGGAACACCTTCTCGGCAATCTGGCGATAGTTCACATCGCCCTTGAGGTAGCCCCAGCGCTGCATCTGCGTGAGCATCCACACGGCCATGCTGTCCCAAGGCATCGGGTCAAAGTCGGCCCGCGAGGGGACGTTCTGCACATTGCCCAGGCCATCGGCAAAGCGGCCGGTCAGCACCTGCTTGACCACCACCTCAGGCTGGTTGAGGTACTGCGGCTTGGAGATCACACCGGCGATCAGTTCGCGGTTCTTGGGCCCACGCGCCATGGCGGCGGCAGTCAAGACCGCGCGGTACAAGGCCGCAAAGGTGTTGGGGTTCTTCTGCACGAACTCGACGCTGGTGCCAAAGGCGCAGCAGGGGTGACCGTCCCAGATGTCCTTGGTCAGCAGGTGGATGAAGCCCACCTCTTCGTACACCGCGCGCTGGTTGAAGGGATCGGGGCCCAGGAAGCCGTCGATGTTGCCGGCACGCAGGTTGGCCACCATCTCGGCCGGAGGCACCACACGCAGTTGCACATCGGTGTCCGGGTTCAGACCGGCTTCGGCCAGGTAGTAGCGCAACAGGAAGTTGTGCATGCTGAACTCGAAGGGGATGGCGAACTTGAAGCCCTTCCAGTTCTTGGGGTCGCGGTTGTTCTTGTGCTTGAGCGCCAGCGTGATGGCCTGACCATTGACGTTCTGGATCGTGGCCACCTGCATGGGCTTGGCATTCGAGCCCAGTCCCAGCGAGATCGCCAGCGGCATGGGGCTGAGGAAGTGCGAGGCGTCGTACTCGTTGTTGAGCATCTTGTCGCGCACCAGGGCCCAGCCCGCGGTCTTGCTGAGCTCCACGTTCAGCCCCTGCTGGCGGTAAAAGCCCAAAGGGTGCGCCATGATCAAGGGCGTCGCGCAGGTGATGGGGATGAAGCCGATCTTCAGGTCGGTCTTTTCCAGCGCCCCCTTCTCCTGGGCCATGGCCTGCAAGCTGGTCAGGGGCAAGACGCTGGCGATGGCCGCCATGGCGGTGCGCTGTCCCACCGCGTTCAAGAAGGCACGGCGCGTGGCCTCCACCGGGAACAAGGCCTTCACCGCCGCGGCTTCGATGAAGTCACGCGACAAGGTCTCGACATCGGAGGCGCGGACCTCGGTCACGGCCTGCAGGGCGGCGTCATGCTCGGCCCCGCTGGCATGTTGCCCGCAGGGGCAGCCGCCCAGTCGCGATACCGGCGAATACGGGCGATAGATGTTGTCGTCAGAGTTCGTCATGGCGTGGCCTCGGTCAAAGATGAAAGAAAGGGATCAGCGGTGTGCGCCTCAATGCAGGGTCAAGGGCATCGACGTCGTCTTGACTCGCACCACCATGGGGCGGACCTGATAGGGCTCAGGCTCGTCTCCACAGATCTGCGAAGCGATGGTGCGAGCCTGCCGAACGATCGGTTCGATGTAACGGCTGGCCTGGCCATCGACGGTGATGCAGTCACCCAATGCATAGATGCCTGGTCGATTGGTACGCAAGGTTCGTGCCTCCACGGCGATGCCATCGCACCAGTTCAAACCGGCCGACTGCGCCAGACGTGAAGGCGTGCGCAAACCCGTGGCCGCGATCAGCTGATCGGCCTCGAACACCCGATGGCATCGGGTGGTCACGCGGATGCGCGCGCCCACTTTCTCCACCGATGCCACCTCGACGCCACCCACAAACTGGATGGGCAGATCACGCCAGGCTTGCAGCACCTTCTGACCTGCCTGCTCGGCCTGCCAGCGCGACAATGGCGTGGTCTGCGTGTCCAGCAGGGTGATGCGGTGGCCGCCCAGCGCCAGGTCATTCGCCAGTTCGGAACCAATGAGACCGGCCCCGACGATCACCAGCTCATGCGATGAGCCATCAATGGCTTGACGCAGTTTCTGATATGCAGACAGATGGTTCACGCGCCAACACAAGGACTCCGGCAACGCAGGCGGCAAGCCGGCTTGTGCGCCATGCGCCAAGATGAGGTGTCGATAAGGCAGTGGCCCTCGCGTGGTGCGCAGCTGGTGCGTGGCCTCGCACACACGCACCGCATGGGTGTGCGCCATCAGCGTCACGCCCAGACGGCGCGCCGCCTGCGCCCCCGACTCCTTGACTAACTGCGTGACGCTCAAGCCGCGTGCCACGGCCACCGACAGCAGCGGCTTGTCGTACACATCGCCGGCACAGGCGCTCACCAGGGAGATGGGGATCTTGGCATCCCGTGCACGCAAGGCCTCGGCCATCTGCCAACCGGCGCGCCCCGCCCCCACGATGACCACGCCCGCTGCGGATGCCGCACGCCGACGGGGCTGTGCCGCACTGCGGGCCTGGGCACGCAACTGCCCCAGGTCGGGCGCCACATAAGGCACGAAGTCGTGCTTGCTCACCCCGCACAGCGGACAGGCCCAGTCTTCCGGGATGTCGGCCAAACGGGTGCCAGGCGGCAAGCCCCCGTCGGGATCCCCCAAGGCTTCGTCGTACACGTAGCCGCAGGCTTCGCAGATGTACTGCGCAAAGGGCAGGTCGATGCTCATGCCGGCATTTCCTCTTCGCTCAGGCGTGCGATCTCCTTGCGCAGGTGCTTGATCGCCGGGGTCACGATGGCCACGAAATGCGACTCACGCACCCGCCTCTGGACATCGGAGCTCAAGAGATAGCCGCGCGCACCCTGGTGCATCAGGGCCGACTGCGCCGCCCGCAGGCACAGCTCTGCACCGTGGGCGCGTGCGTCCAGCACATCGATGAAGAACGCCTTGCGCGCGTCGAAAGGCGTCTCGGCCAGCTTCATGACCCGCGCGGTCAGCTCGTCCAACTCGGCCTGCAAGGCATCGGGGCGGTCTTCCAGAAACTGGTTCACATGGCCCAGCTGCCCTTCCACCGCCCACATGGAATCGATGGCCCCTTGCGTGACACCTACCGCCATGCCGCACTGCAGCATCACAAACGCCGCACGGATGCTGGCAATGAACGGCCGGGTGGGGTCCGCGATGATCTGATCGGCGCCCACGAAGTGATCGGTCAAGCGCAAGGCGTAGGTCCCCGTGCCTTCCATGCCCGAGAAGCTCGGGCATTCGCGCATCTCTACGCCTGGTGCGTCACAGCGCAGCAGGAACATGACCTCATGAGGCTCATCGGATGAGCCCTCATCAATCGAAGCGATCGCGCCGCAGTACTGATGGGGCCCAAGGTTGCTCACCCAGGGCAAGGTGCCACTGACCCGATATCCGCCGTCCACTGCACGGGCGCGCAACAGCATGTGCTCGATCTGGGCATAGCTCTTCATCGGATTGGACAGTGCCGTCCCGCCCAGGCCTTCGCCACGCAGGTGTGCCTGCAGCACCTCGCCGGTGAGCGCCGGGTTGCCGCTTTGCTGCAGGTACAGACCGCACACCGCCTGGCACCACATCATGAAGCCGGTGGCGCCACACACGCGGGACACCTCGGCCATGGCCCGGATGGCCAGACCGTAGTCGCCCGGCTGCCCCGCTGCGTCCAGATGGGCACTCATGCCCCCCACCTGGGCCAGACCTTGCAAGATCGACGTCGGGTACAGCCCGCGGTCGATGGCCTCGACTTGCTGCTTCAAGGGGCCTTGGGCAATGGCCTGAACGGCAGCCATCAGCGTGTCAGCCGCGCTTGCCGGCTCACACAGCATGGCCGAGGGGGTGTCAGCGGGGTTCATGAGGGACTCCTTCGTGCAGCAAGCGGTCGAACCTCAGTCAGCCAGACTGATGGTGAAGGGGATGGGGTTGCGCATCGTGTTGGCCACCGGCGAATAGAAGTTGGCGTGCTGCACGATCTCGTCGAGCACCTCACGCGGGGCATCGCCCTCGACGACCACCTTCACGCGGATGGCCTGGAAACCCATCTCCGGCGGGGTCTTCTCCAGGGCCCCACCGGCGCCCCAGGCTGCGGGGTTGCCGATGTCCCCTTCCATGAACACCTCCAGACGGGTCAGCTTGACCTGCTTCCAGGTGGCCACGGCCGTAATGCCCACCGCCAGGCACCCACCCAGCCCCGACAGCACGATCTCGCCCGGTGCAGGCGCCGTGTCCTGCCCGAACAGATGCAGCGGCTCGTCCACCACCACCGGGGTGTGGTTCCCCACATAGCTGAGCGAGCGGTACTGGCCCTCCATCACGGTGTGCACTTTGTTGGTGCCGCGAGAGGCGGGGTTGTTGCGCCCCTTCTCGGCAAAGGCCATCAGGCCGTCGCGGTCGATGGGGCGCAGATAGGCCTTGACGGTCGTGGGGGCGGTGGCAGGGGTGGGGGCAGTGGCGAGAGACATGAAAGCTCCTGAACAAGGGAAAGAAGAAGGTCGACTTGGCAATGTCAACATCGCAAGGGGTGTGCCAACCGTCCGAGGCACACCCTCCACAACCCTTAAGTCATTGATCCAATGGATGTTTCCTTCCTTTCCCGTTGGGGATCAGCATCGTCATCCACCGTCGCCCTGCAGCCCGCCACCCGGACAATGTGAACAATATGTTCACACAATGCTCGGCGCTGCCAGTGGCATGGCTCGGCCGTCACACGGCCTGTCCCTCAAGTGAACGGATCCACAAGCCCCCACCGAGCACCAAGGGGGTGCAAGATGCGGTAGGCTGTACTGCATCGTGTTGCGCGTCGCTCGACCTTCCCAGGAGAGGCTTGGCGCACTTTTCATCACAGCGTCACACCCCATGTTCAGCCATCTGTTCGCTCACTGGCGCATCGTTGCGCTGTCCCTGGCGACCACCTTGCTGCCGATCACGGCCGCCCAGGCGGCGCTCGGTCGCGCGCCTCAAGCCGTTGCCAGCGCCGTCGCGGAAGGCGCACCTGCCGCTCGCCAGTTGCGCACCGCATCGCCTACATCGCCCTACACGGTCTCGACCGCCGTCGCCCCCAACGGCACCGTCGTCCAGGAGTTCGTCAATGGCGAGCAACGGGTGTTCGCCGTGGTCTGGCGGGGGCCGGTCCTGCCCAATCTGTCGCGCTATTTCGGAGAACACTACAGCGCGTTTCAGCAAGCGGTGCAGCAAAAGCGCGCAGCAGGCCAGCGTGGTGGCGCGGTGATGACGCAGCAGCCTGACCTCGTCATGCTCTCTCGCGGTCGCATGGGCCGCTTCGAGGGCCACGCCTACATCCCCTCCCTGGTGCCCGCCGGGCTTGACATCCAGACCTTGCTGCCATGAGCTCTTTCCTGCACTCCATCTGGTGGAAACGCTGCCTCGGCATGACCTTGGCGAGCCTGCTGGCAGGCTGCGGCGGGGGAGGCTCCTCCGGCTCGCGCAACGACCCGCCCGTCTCCACGCCCACACTGTCGGGACCGAACGTACAAGCCGTTCGGGTGGGCAGTGGGCCGGCCGGCTTGTCCGTGCGCGTGGCCAACCTCCTCTACACCAGCGTCAAGGTGTGCGAGCCAGGCACCAGCAACTGTCAGGTCATCGATCATGTGCTGGTCGACACCGGCTCGACCGGTCTGCGGCTCTTGCGCTCGGCCGTGAGCCTGTCCCTGCCCCAGGTCCAGGCCGAGGGCAAGCCGCTGTACAACTGCGTGCAGTTCATTGACCAGAGCTACATGTGGGGCCCGGTCGTCAGTGCCGACGTGTCCATGGGGGGCTCGCAACTGGATGGGCAGCAGGCCGCCCAGTTGCGCATCCAGTTGGCGGGTGCCACAGGCACCCCAGCCGCCCCCTCGGACTGCGCGCAAGACAGCCTCACGCCCAACAACAGCATCAACGATCTGGGGGCCAATGGCATTCTCGGCGTGGGCAGCGACCGTCAGGATTGCGGCACGCTGTGTGAAGACGTCACCGACAACGGTTACTACCACGCTGACCACGGTGGCGGCGTGCTCATGGGCATCGCCGTGCCGCGCACCGAGCAGATCCAGCAACCGGTCAGCCAGTTCAGCCCCCACAACAACGGTGTCATCATCCAATTGCCGGTGGTCGCGGCCAGCGGATCGCCCAGCGCGACAGGCAACATGATTTTCGGGATCGGCACCGCGGACAACAACCAACCCACCAGCACCAGTGTCATGGCCCCCAACCTTTGGGGCTACTTCACCACCGAGTTTGCCGGCCGGGTGCTGACCAAAGGCTTCGTGGACTCGGGGTCGAACGGCTGGTTTTTCGGCACGACCGCCTCCCCAGCCTACAGGCTGTGCACCAACGCGCCCCAGTGGTACTGCCCGACCAGCGCGCAAACGGCACAAGCCACCAACAGCAGCGTGAATGGCCAGACCAGTTCGGTCAACGTCACGGTGGCCAACGCCCGCGACCTGTTCAACAACAGCGCAGCGTACGCCTACAGCAACCTGGCCGGCCCCGTGGGCGATCCCGCCGCCTTCGACTTTGGCCTACCCTTCTTCTTCGGGCGCAGTGTGATCACGGCGCTGGACGAGGCGAACACCCCCTTGGGACAAGGCCCCTACGTGGCGTACTGATACCCCGGCTGGGCGAAAATATCGCCCATGAGCACCCCGCCCCCCGCTTCGCCCGAATCAGATCCCAAGCCCCAGCCGCCCGTGCAGCCCGATCTGGATGCCTGCTGCGGCAACGGTTGCGACCCGTGCATTTTTGATCAATACGATCTGGACATGGACGCCTACCGCCAGGCCCTGCGCGCCTGGCAGGCACGCCATCCGGCGGACACCCCCGCCACCTGATCTCTCAGTGCGCCAGCTTGAGCGTGACCACCCCGGCCACGATGAGCAACACCCCCATGTAGCGCATCAGGGACGATGGGTCACCAAAGCACATCACCCCGACCAGAAAGGTCCCGGCCGCGCCGATACCGGTCCACACCGCGTAAGCCGTGCCCATGGGAATGTGGCGCTGCGCGAGCCACAGGAAAAATCCGCTGCTGGCCATGAAGCCCACCGCAGCCGCGATGCCCCACCAACGGGTCGCGGGCTCTTGCGCCATCTTCAAGCCCACTGGCCAACCGATCTCCAACAGCCCGGCCACCACCAGGTACAACCAACTCATTGCGCTTCTCCCAAGCATGCGCCGCGTGCCCGTCGGTGCCCGCAAAGTGACCCCGGGGCTGCCGCCATATCACGTACCAAGTATTGGAACACGCGCATGCCCCGTAGCCAGCATCGCCCGCACCCCTTCGGTGGCCGCATCGACCGCCCCTGCCAGGTACCCCGAAAACTCCCGCGACCACTCGCTGCCGATGCCAGTCAGACACCCCTGCCATGGCCCGGCCCCCGGGCTCCGAGGCGGCGCCTCGACGTGGTGACCCAAGGGATGCTGGTCATCGTCCGTGGCCGTCATCGGGTCCGCTGCCCAATCTTTCAATGCGTCGGCCACCGGCGCCGCCGCACGCGCGCCCCACAAGCGTCCCAACTGAGCACGACAGTGCGCGCGCAAGTCGGCCTCGGAGACCTGGCTGCGCACCTGCGCGGGCACACCCAGGAAGCCGAACAAGGCGGCATGGCCCCCCGGCATGGACACATCATGGATCTCGGTCATCGGCCCCACGGCACTGCGCGCTGAACCCGACAGACCCTGTTCGCGCCAGAACGGCGCCTCATAGATCGCCACGTACTTCGCATGCGGTGCCATCCAGGTGGGTGTCTGCCGCCAACGATGCAGCAACTCGGATGGCAGCGTCGGCTCGAAGGAGATGCGGTGGGCTGCCAAGCGCGGCGGCAGCGCCAGCAAGACCTGGTCGACACGCCAGGTGGCTCGCCCCCCCTCCGCCTTTTCGACTTCGACGTCCACATGCGCCCCAGCGCGACGCACACTGCACACGGAGTGCCCCGTGCGCAAGCTGGCCGGATCCAGCCGCTGGTGGAGCGCCGCAATCAGCGCACCCGTGCCCCCCTGCCAACGCATCGATGCCGGCGCACTGGGGTATCCCTGCACGCGCAAAGGCGCCTGATGCGGGGTGCGCTCGACCAGCACATCGCCCTCATCGAACTGAGGAAAGCGTGCCAGCCCCAGCTCCGCCACAAAGTGATCGAATTGCGGCTGAAGCGCCGGCCAGAACCAGGTCGGCCCGAGGTCGAAGCGATCGATGGCAGGGACCGTGGCATCCACCGCCGCGCCCTGGGCGTCGACCGACAGGATGCGCCCGCCCAGCCCCGAGCGAGACTCCAGCAGCACCACATCGTCGATGCCCTGCTGCGCCAGCAACCAGGCCGCCGTCAGACCGCTGAGACCACCTCCGACGATCGCCACACGTGCACGCTGGAGGCTCATACGGTGAGCGCGCTCAAGTGCCCGGTCTTGAGGTAGATGGTCACCCCTCCCTCGCCCGCAGACAGCTCGCAAGGCACGTTCGGTGGCCAGCGCAGCCAGCCGCCCCGCAACAGCCGCTCTCCAGCCGCCCACAACGTGCCCTGTGTCACCAACAGTTCGGCCCCCCCGTGCATGTCCAGCTTGACGGCAGCCCCGTCCGGGTAACGCCTCAGGCAAACCTGCTCGGACTCGCTGTCGAACAGGGGGCAGACCGCCCCCGACTCATCATGGCGCCACGCCGCGGGATCGCGGGTGTCGATCCGCACAGTGTGTTGATCATCGGGCGCCATCTGCCAGAGCTTCACGAAGATGAGCGCCCCCTCGGCACTCGAAGGCTGGTGCGAAGAGCCTGGGGGGTTGCGCAGATACCAGCCGGCGCCATGATCCCCGCTGTCATCCGTGAAGGTCCCTGACAGCACCAGGATCTCTTCGCCTCCGGGGTGACCATGAGCCGGGAAAACCGAGCACGGTGCGTAGCGCACCAGGCTGGTGGCACGCGCCTTTTCCTCGCCCAGCCGATCAAGCATGACCCGCTCCACGCCAGGCTGCGGTGACGACACCCACTGGTGATCTTCCGCCTTCAGAAGGGCGGGACGCGAGAAATCCGGATGAATGAGCATGGACGGCCGTGGCGAACAAGTGAGTCAGACCTTGAGCGAGCGCTCGATGTCGGTCAACTTGTATCGTGCCAGAGCCAGATTGCCCTTGGCCTTGTCGAGGACAAGGTAGAGGAAGAGCCCTTGGTTGTTGGGCACCAGACGGATCAGATGGTACTGGTCCGACAGGGTGATGAGGATGTCTTCGATGCCGCGGCGCAGCCCCAGCGACTCCATGGTCTTGAGCTTCGCGTTCACGACCTGGGTGTTGCCTGCGGCAGCCAGATCCAGATTGAGCCCACCGCCGGCTTGGGCCAGGCACATGCCACTGCGATAGTCCACCAGGGCCGCCGCCAAAGCGCCGTCGATGGTCATCGCGGCATCCATGCATTGCTTCAGATTCGAACTCATGTCGTTGGGAAGTGAGGAGTGAAGGAGCGGCTCGTCCACGACGGGCAACTTGCCCAGTTGCGCCATCAAGATGAACCAGAGGGTTTGCGGACTGCTGTCCGGCAGCTGATAGGCCAAGGTGCAAGCGGCCTGTGCCGCAGGCAGCCCCTTGAACAGCGCGGACTCCATCAGGGCGTTGGGCATCACGAAGGCCCAAACTGGCGCCTGGGTGACAGGCGCCAACCACGCGAGCGCCACGCGCAACAGGCTGGCAGAGCCCGGGCCCACAAGCAAGATCGTGGCCGCGGCCTCCGATGGTGGCAGCGCAAAGGCATCGCCCCCGGCAGGTCGCCACCAGTCGAGTCGAGGTGCCATGCCCCCCTGACCCAAGGCAATCTGCGGCCAGTGGCCACGCTCGGAGGCTGTGGTGATTCCCAGATCCGCCAAGGCGTGCAAGCCCAGTCGGGCGGTGAGGTCGATCACGCGAACGGCAGGAGGAGGACGGGCCATGCGAATCCTGATGCAACAAGCGGGCATTCCGAAACAGAGCCGCAAGTGTCCTCACCTTGGCGCCTGTTTGGCGCACCTTGACCCGCCCAATTCGATTCACAGGTGAGTCAACCGTTGGACCCGAAGCGCCATCGGACCTCAACCGCTCCCTCATTGCAATGATTGCTGCGGCCTCACGCCGCAGACAGAGTCCGTCAGGCCTCACGGCCACGACATCCAACACTGCCGGGCCCCCGGCGAGTTCTGTCCAGTGGTTTGACTGGGGCACAGGTCGGCTCAGCGATCAACAGGAAATTCAGCCGTCAAGGCCTGCACCATCGGTGCGCTGGCCACGCCCGCGAGGCGGACTGGTCAGGCGACTTGGCGCAAGGCCTTGGCCGCGGCAACCATGTTGGTCAGTGCCGGGATCACCTCGGGCCACTGACGGGTCTTGAGACCGCAGTCCGGGTTCACCCACAGGCGCTCAGCCGGCACACGCTCAGCGGCCTTCTTCATCAGCTGCACGATGTGCTCTTGCGTCGGGATGTTGGGCGAGTGGATGTCGTACACACCCGGGCCGATCTCGTTGGGGTAGTGGAAGTTCTCGAAAGCGTCGAGCAGCTCCATGTCCGAGCGCGAGGTCTCGATGGTGATCACGTCGGCATCCATGTCGGCAATCGCTTTGATGATGTCGTTGAACTCCGAATAGCACATGTGGGTATGGATCTGGGTCTCGTCGTCCACCCCGTTGGCGGTGATGCGGAACGACTCCACGGCCCAACCCAGGTAGGTCTGCCATTGGGCCTGGCGCAGCGGCAGGCCTTCGCGCAGGGCAGCTTCGTCGATCTGGATGATGCGCACCCCGGCCCTCTCCAGGTCCAGCACTTCTTCGCGGATGGCCAGCGCCAGCTGGTAGCACGACACCGAGCGAGGCTGGTCGTCACGCACAAAAGACCAGTTCAGGATGGTGACGGGGCCGGTCAGCATGCCCTTCATGGGGCGCTGGGTCAGCGATTGGGCGTACTTGATCCACTCGACCGTCATGGCCTGGGGGCGGGTGATGTCACCGAACAGGATGGGCGGCTTCACGCAGCGCGAGCCGTAGGACTGCACCCAGCCGAACTGGCTGAAGGCATAACCTTCGAGCTGCTCACCGAAGTACTCGACCATGTCGTTGCGCTCGGCTTCGCCATGCACCAACACGTCCAGATCCAGCGCCTCCTGCTCACGCACCGCGCGCTCGATCTCCTTGCGCATCGCAGCCTGGTAGCCAGCTTCATCAAGGCGCCCGGCCTTGAATTCGCTGCGGGCATGGCGAATGTCGGCCGTCTGAGGGAACGAACCGATGGTGGTGGTCGGATAGGCCGGCAACTTCAGCAGCGCGGCTTGTTTGGTCGCACGCTGGGCATACGGGCTCTGTCGCTTGCCCAGCTCGTGCGTGATCTTGAGCAGCGCAGCCTTGACAGCCGGGTTGTTCACGCGCGGGGAGGCACTGCGGGCATCGATGGCCGCCTTGTTGACGTCCAGCACCGCCTTGACTGCCGCTCGGCCGTTGTTCAGTGCACTGGCCAGCACGCGAAGTTCATCGAGCTTTTGCAGTGCGAAGGCCAACCATGACTTCACTTCGGCGTCCAGCTTTTGCTCGCTGTCCAGATCCACCGGCACATGCAGCAGCGAACACGACGGGGCAATCCACAGGCGCTCACCCAGGCGTTCTGCGATGGGTTCGATCCAGTCCAGTACGGCATTCAGGTCGGTCTTCCAGATGTTGCGGCCGTTGATGACGCCCAGCGACAGCACCTTGTGGGCGGGGAGCAGGTTCAGCAAGGGCTGAACATCCTCGCGGCCGTTGATGGCGTCGATGTGCAGGCCGGCCACGGGCAGGTTGGCTGCCAGGTGCAGGTTCTCCGCCAACTGACCGAAGTAGGTGGCCAGCAGCAGCTTGACCTTGGTGGCCTTGAGCTGGTGGTAGGCGGTGTTGAACGCGTGCTTCCAGTCGGCATCGAGTTCCGTCACGAGCATGGGTTCGTCGATCTGCACCCACTCCACACCTTGCGCCGCCAGCGTGTCCAGCAATTCGGCGTACACAGGCAGGATGCGATCGAGCAGGGCCAGCTTGTTCGAGTCATCCTTGGCCTTGCCTTGCGCGAGGTAGGTCACGGGACCGATGATCACCGGCTTGGGGTTCAGGCCCAACTGCCGGGCTTCAGCCAGTTGCGTCAGAAGGCGCGAGGCGTCCAGCTGGAAAGTGGTGGCCGAGGTGAACTCCGGCACGATGTAGTGGTAATTGGTGTCAAACCACTTGGTCATCTCGCCAGCGGCCACGCCACCGCCGCAACATGCGGCATGTTCAGCGCTCTGCGCAGAACGGCCACGGGCCACGCGAAAGTAGTTGTCCAGCACATCGCCCTGAAAGCCCTGCACACGCTCGGGCAGATTGCCCAGCGTGAAGCTCATGTCCAGCATCTGGTCGTAGAACGCGAAGTCGCCCACCGGCACGAAGTCCAGCTCGGACTGGTTGCCCCAGTGGCGGCGGCGTAGTTGAGCGCCGAGAGCCTTGAGGGCGTCGCGCGACGATTCGCCCTTCCAGTAGGACTCCAGAGCGAACTTCAGTTCGCGCTTGGCGCCGATGCGGGGAAAGCCCAGGTTGTGTGTGATGGCCATGATCCGTTGCTTTGGATGTTCAAGAATGGCCGCAAGGTTAAGGACACAAGATCATGAAGTAAAATGGTATTAATTCAACAATCCATGAGATTTGCTCATTCATCATGTTGGAGCGCATGCACCTGGCCATCGTCCAGGAGGTTGAAAAGCAAGGATCACTGACCGCCGCAGCCGATGTGCTGTGCGTCACCCAGTCGGCACTCAGCCACTCGATGAAGAAGCTGGAGCAGCAACTGGGCACCGACATCTGGCTGCGCGAAGGTCGCAGCTTGCGCCTGACACAGGCGGGTCAGTACGTGCTGGCCGTGGCCAACCGGGTGCTGCCGCAACTGACACTGGCCGAGGAGCGGTTACACCAGTTTGCCCAGGGCGAGCGGGGCACCCTGCGCATCGGCATGGAGTGCCACCCGTGCTACCAGTGGCTGCTCAAGATCGTCTCGCCCTATCTGGCCGCCTGGCCGGATGTCGACGTGGACGTGAAACAGAAATTCCAGTTCGGCGGCATCGGCGCCTTGTTTGGCTACGAAATCGACATGCTGGTCACGCCCGATCCGCTCTACAAGCCAGGCTTGCATTTTGAGCCAGTGTTCGACTACGAGCAGGTGCTGGTGGTCAGCACCGACCACCCGCTCGCGGGTGCCGGCCATGTCAAGCCCAGGCAGCTGACGGACGAGGTCTTGATCACCTATCCTGTCCCCACGGATCGGCTGGACATCTACACGCAGTTCCTCATGCCCGCAGGCATTGCCCCCAAGCGCCACAAAGCCATCGAGACCACGGACATCATGCTGCAGATGGTGGCCAGCAACCGGGGCGTGGCGGCCTTGCCGCGCTGGCTGGTGCAGGAATACGCCCAGCGCATGGAGGTCGTGCCGGTGCGTTTGGGTGCCAAGGGCATTGCCAAGCAGATTCACCTGGGTGTGCGCGAAGCTGACACCGACATCGACTACGTGCACGCATTCATTGAGCTGGCACGTCACTCGGCCGATATGGCTTGAGCCACGGTTGCAGTTGCTCAAACTGCTCACGCCTCGTTGGGTTGGAAGCACGGATCACGCTCAAAGACTGTGCGCAATGAAGGAGCGAATCCCCGGCCGCTGAGTTCCATCAGCGATAGCCCTCCCATGCACGCCCCCAGGCCCAAAGATGCTACGCTCCCTAAAGTCGTTTCAAATCAACACGTTTTGAGACTTTGTTGTCCACATCCTCTTGCCCCATGTTCCAGCGCCTCACCATCCCCGTCACCCCGTTCGAACAGAACTGCTCGCTCGTCTGGTGCGACGCCACGCACGAGGCGGCCCTGATCGACCCAGGGGGTGACCTGGGCAAGCTGCTCGAGGCCGTGGAAGAGCGCGGCCTGGTTCTCAAGGCGCTGTGGCTCACGCACGCGCACATCGACCACGCGGGCGGCACCGGCACGCTGGCGCGTGAGCTCGACCTCCCCATCATCGGCCCGCACACCGGCGATCAGTTCTGGATCGACGGGCTGCCCAAGCAAAGCCAGATGTTCGGGTTCCCGCAGGCCGAACACTTCACGCCCACGCGCTGGCTGCACGACGGCGACGAGGTCAGCATCGGCGAGCACACGCTCAAGGTGCTGCACTGCCCCGGCCACACGCCCGGCCACGTGGTGTTCTTCCACGAAGGCACCCGCCATGCCTTCGTGGGCGATGTGCTGTTTGCCGGCAGCATCGGCCGCACCGACTTCCCGCAAGGCAACCACGCCGACCTGATCCACGCGATCAAGTCCAAGCTGCTGCCACTGGGCGACGACGTGACCTTCACCCCTGGCCACGGCCCGGAAAGCACCTTCGGCGAAGAGCGTCGCTACAACCCCTTCCTGCAAGGCCGCTGAGCCGGAACGACCCACCTCGTCCACCTGAGAACAGGCGAGCAGGCCTGCCTCAAGCCAGCGGCGAAGGCCCCGCCCAGCAGCCACTCATCAGGCCCTCGGGCTTGCGCTCGGCCATGACCTGGGCACTGGCCGCCCAGGTGTCCACCTGCACGCTCAGGCCTGCGTAGACGCCGTAGCCGCCTCCGGCACAGATCTCGCCATGCGCGCACAGGCTCTCGCCCGCCTTCACGGCCCCCTGCGCCTGGATCGACCCGCCCGACTTCACGCCCCACCCCGCCTCCAGGTGCATACCGCAGGCGATGTCGTCGCCGGTCCAGATGCCCTGTCCCGCACGCAGGCTGTCGGCCACCCGCAGACGCCGGCCAACGCGCACGCTCTTGCCGCATTGCACCGCCGCCTGTGCGATCAGGTCCTGGCCCACCACAATGTGGCCGTCCACCTGGAGCTTGTCACCGCAGATCAGGTCCCAGCCGGCGCGCACGTCGTCGGCGCACGTCAGGGCCCGCTGCACCTCAATGCCCCAGTCGGCCCGCACGTCGCCGCCCGAGCTCAAACGGCCTTCGCAGCGGATGCCGCCGCCCACCCGGATGCCTTCGCCGGCCACGATCTCCTCGCCCGCGCGGATGCCCCCACCAGCCCGGATCATGCGACCGGCCCGCAGCACCGTGCTCACCTCAATGTGACCACGCACCTCCAGCGTTCCCGAGAACACGATGGCCTCGGCCTCGATGGCGTCCACCGTCAGCACGGCATCGGTCGGGCCGAACTGGTCGAGCAGCCAGCAGGCGTCGCCCACACGACCCGCCTGCACCAGCGTGTCCAGGGCCTCCTGGTAGCTGGTGCCGTCTTCGATGTGGCGCACGAACCAGCGAAAGCCGTTGGCGCAGGGATTCTTGGCGCGCAGAAAGCGCTTGGTGAACTCCATCGCCGCAGCGGGGTTCGGGGCGGACAGCGTGGCGGGCTTCGTCGACATGACGCATCTCCATCAAGGCGGCCTCCCGCATCCGCGTGACACGGCAAGGCACGATCGCGCTGAGCAGGGGCCCGGCGATGATGGTGTGCGCAAAAAGAAGGAGGTGGGGTTATCGCCGGGCCGGGGAATGTGCAACCGGCTTGTGTGGCCAGCGTCGTGCCGCCAACAGGCCGGTGCCCCCCTGCAGGCACACGCCAGCTGCCATCCCAGGGTGGGCGGCGCACAGCAGGCAGCAAGAGGCGAAGGCCGAGCGATGAAGCATAGGGGCATGTTAACAAACCCCGCCCCGACTGTCCGGGCGCGGGGTTTGTGGGTGCGACCTCAGGGCGGCCGAACCTCAGTCCCGCGTCAACAGCGGCGAGGTACCCCGGCCCCAGAAGGCCAGTGGCTCCTGACTCAGGTAGTAAGCGCCGGTGCGGGCGGGCGCGTCGTAACGGCGCGGCGGCTTGGCGGCACGCTCATACAGCGGCATCACCTGCGGCATGGCCGCTTCCATCTCCTGGATGCGGGTCCCGCTGGCCGGGTGGGTGGACAGCCATTGCGGCGGCGCGCCCTTCGAGGCCGCGGCCATCTTCTTCCACAGGCTGATGCCAGCCCGCGGGTCATAACCGGCGCGGGCCGCCAGTTCCATGCCGACCAGATCGGCTTCGGACTCGTTCTCGCGGCTGAATTTCAGCGTCAGCAACTGCCCGCCCATGTTCAACAAGGTGTCGCCCGCACTGCCCAAGCCGAGCAGACTCGAGATCAGGCTGGCGCCAATCTGCGTGGCCGAACTCTTGCCCATGCGCTCGCGGGCGTGCTCACGCAGGGCATGCGCCATCTCGTGGCCCATGATCATCGCGGTCTCGTCGTCGGTGAGCTTGAGCGTTTCCAGGATGCCGGTGTAGAAAGCAATCTTGCCGCCGGGCATGCAAAACGCGTTGAGCTCCTTCGAGTTCAGGGCCATGACCTGCCACTGCCACTGACGGGCACGGCTGTTCCACTCCAGGGTGTAGGGCACGATGCGCTGGGCAATCGCCTTCAGCCGCACCACCTGAGGGTGGTTGTCGGGCAGCAGCGCGTTCTGCGCCTTGGCCTGGGAGGCCATCTGGTTGTATTGCTGCTGCGCAGCGGCTTCCACCTGGTCGGCGGGCACCAGGCGCGCAAAGCCCGAGTGCTGCTTGCTGACGTCCACCCCCTCGCGGGCCAGGGCCCAGGGACTGGCCAGCGCCAGCGATACCACGCCCAGCGACAGCAGGCGACGGGGGAGTTCACGCACGGCAGAGAAGGAGGGGTTCATGGCAGGCAGGGGTTTCGGGTCAACAGAGGGGATCAGATGGGCGCGACGTGCCGCCCTTCAAGTCCTTAACGCGTCTCGTCGCGGCCGAGCATACGCCGGACGGCCGGCAGCAACAAATACGCCGGGAAAGACAGCCAGAAGGTGAGGAAAAAGAAGGACGCGTAGCCCATCTGCTCCACGCCCAGGCCGCCAGCCCACCCCGCCACCGCCCGCGAAAACGCAAAGATGGACGACAGGATGGCGTACTCGGTCGTGGCGCGGGCCTTGCTGGTGATGCCCATCAAAAAGGCCAGAAAGGCCCCGGTGCCCAGGCCGCCGGTGAAGCTCTCCAGACCACTGGCCGCGTACACCACAGCTTGATAGTGAACACTCACTTGCATACCAGGCTCGGTGGGCGGGACATACCAAGCTGCCAGCGCATAGCCCAGGTTGGACAAGGCCTGCCACAGGCCCAGCACCCACAAGCCCTTGAAGATGCCCACGCGGTCCACATAGGCCCCGCCGATCAGCCCCCCCAGAATGGACAGGCCCAAGCCCACGTTGACGCTGACCAGACCAATCTGGGCGGGCGTGAAACCCGCGTCCACCCAGAAGGGTTTGACCATGAAGCCCATGGCCGCGTCCCCCAGCTTGAAAGTGAGGATGAAGACCAGCACGGCGAGCATGCCGGGGCGGGCCAGCAGGTCCACCCAGGCGCCGAACACCGGGCCTTCGGACATGACGTGCGCCTGCGGACCCCGCGCCGCGCGCACCATCAGGATGGCACCGGCGAACATCAGGCCCACAGGCACCGCACCCTTGAACCACCAGGTGCTGCTGATGGCCTGCACCCAGGCCCAGTTGAACGCCTTGCCCACCGGGCCCAACACCGGCCACAGCAGACCGGCCAGCAGCAAGCCCAGCGCCACCAGCCACAGCGGCTGTGCACGCACGGCCGCCCATTCGCGCGACGATGCCCCCTCGACGCGGGCAGCGCGCGGCGGTTGCGGTGGCGCCGTCACAATCACCATGGCATTGAGCAGCATGAGCAGCGCGCCCATGCCATAGGCCGCCGCCCAATTGGGCTGCCCTGGTGTACCCGACCAGCCCGCCACCACCAGCAGGGCACCGGCCGCCAGCATGCCCACCCGGTAAAAGCCGATGCGCAGGCCATTGGCCACGCCGTACTGGCCCTTGGACAGCAGCTCGATCGTGTAGCCGTCGGTGGCGATGTCGTTGGTGGCCGACAGGAAGGTGAAGGCCGCCAGCAGCACCCAGGGCCAGGTCGCCCCCTGCCCCAGCGCCTGGGGATTCAAGGCCAGCGTCGCCAGCACCAGAGCCATGCCGGCATTGGCCCCGGCGATCCACAGGCGGTGCCCGCGCCAGGCATCCACCAACGGTGCCCACAGAAACTTCACGGTCCAGGCCAGGCCCAGCAAACTCAACAGACCGATCTCGGCGGGCCCCACGCCCGACTGGCGCATGTGCACCGGAAACAGATCGTAAAAAACGCCCAGCGGCAGCCCCTCCGAGAAGTACAGGAGGGCCACCCAGAACATCAGACGGCGGGTCACAGGCACGCGCGCCTGGTCGGGGGAAGGTGAGGACATGCGTCGATTGTAGGAAACCCCCGTGACTGTCCGTGCCCATGACCTGCGGACGCGGGGCGTTCTCGGCTACGCTTCGGTGCCATGTCTGCCCTGAAATTCGCCGCCAACCTGTCCTGGTTGTACCCCGAACTGCCCTTTCTCGACCGCTTTGCTGCCGCGGCCCGCGATGGCTTCAACGGGGTCGAGTGCCTGCTGCTACACGAACACCCTCTGGCCGAGATCCAGGCGCGCCTGCACGATCTGAACCTGCAGTTGGTGCTGTTCAACGCCGAGCCCGGTGAGTGGGCACGCGGCGAGCGTGGGCTGGCCAGCCTGCCAGGACGCCAGGCCGATTTTCAACGCGTGGTGCGTGAGGCCCTGGCCCGCGCTGTGGCGCTCGACTGCCCCCGCATCCACATCATGGCCGGCCTGCCTCCCATGAGCACCCCGGAAGAACGTGCCGACGCCTGGGTACGCTTCGAGCTGAACCTGCGCTGGGCCACGGAACAGGCCAAACACCATGGCCGCATCCTGGTGATCGAGCCCATCAACCCGCGCGACATGCCCGGCTACCTGCTGACCCACCAGACCGCGGCACACGCCCTGGTGCAGCGCATCGGCTCTCCGCACCTGCAGGTGCAGATGGACCTGTACCACTGCCAGATCGTCGAGGGGGATGTGACCATGCGCCTGCGCCAGTGGCTGCCCACTGGTCAGGTCGGCCACCTGCAGATCGCCGCCGTGCCTGACCGGGGCGAACCCGACGACGGCGAGTTGGCCTGGCCCTGGGTGTTCGACGAACTGCGACGCCTGAACTGGGACGGCTGGATCGGCTGCGAATACCGCCCCCGCACCACCACCTCCGTGGGCCTGAGCTGGCTGCGCCGGCTGCGCGGTGCCGGCCATGCTCTCTGAGCCGCCCGCCTGGCCTCCCGCCCCTCTTTCCTCGCCCCCTTAACGAAAGCCTCTCCATGCCGCAACGCCTGCCCACCACCGTCCGCACCCGCGATGGCCTGGACCTGCACCTGCACCACTGGCCCCTGCCGCCCGAAGTGCGCGGCCGCGGCGTGGCCCTGATCGTGCACGGCCTGGGTGAACACGGTGCCCGTTACGCCCATGTGGCCGCTCACCTCAACCGCCTGGGCTGGAGCGTGGTCAGCTACGACCACCGCGGCCATGGCCGCTCACCCGGGGCCCGTGGCGTGCTGCAGCACGATGACGATCTGCTGCACGACTTGGCCAGCGCCATCGATCTGGTGCGCCTGGGCTACCCCGGCCAGCGCCTGCTGCTGATCGGACACAGCCTGGGCGGCGCGATTGCCGCGCGCTTTGTCGCCGCGCAGCAGACCCAGCCCGCCGAAGCCGCGCCCTGGGCCCGCCCGGTGGAAGCGCTGGTGCTGTCCTCCCCCGCGCTGGCCATCCCGCTGAGCGGGGTGCAGAAAGCACTGCTCCACACCGTGGCCCGCCTCACGCCCAATGTGGCGGTGGGCAATGGTCTGAAGCCCGAGTGGATCTGCCACAACCCCGCCACCGTGGCCGCCTACATCGCCGACCCGCTGGTGCATGACCGCATCAGCGGCCGCCTCAGCCACTTCCTGCTCGATGCGGGCGCCGTGGTCCGCCAACGCACCCCGGCCTGGCACACCCCCACCCTCATCATGTGGGGTGAAGACGACCGCTGCGTGGATCCGGCCGGCTCCGCCGCCTTTGCCGCCGCGGCGCCCACGACCTGCGTCACCGCCCGCCCCTGGCCTGGGCTGAGCCACGAAATCTTCAACGAAGTGGCACAAGATCAGGTGCTGCAGGCCTTGAGCGACTGGCTGGCGCGTGTTTTTGCGGGATGATCGCGGTTTGGGCCGCCGTGCGGCCCGTTTTCCGCTCCTGACAGGTTCTCCCCATGGCCATCAAAGCCACGATCTACAAAGCCCAGCTCAACCTGGCCGACATGGACCGCAACGTCTACGTCGACACCAACATCACCATCGCCCGCCACCCCTCTGAGGCCGACGAGCGCATGATGATCCGCGTGCTGGCCCTGGCCCTGGGCTGGCCGGCTGACACCTCCGAGGGGACGATCGAGCTGGCCAAAGACATGTGGGAGCCCGACGAGCCCGCGCTGTGGCAAAAGAATTACTCCGACGAGATCCTGCACTGGGTCGAAGTGGGCCAACCCGATGACAAGCGCCTGATGAAAGCCGCCGGCCGCGCCCGCAAGGTCAGCCTCTACGCCTTCCAGAGCAGCACCAACGTCTGGTGGAGCAACATCGCCACCAAGCTCACGCGCGCGCAGAACCTGACCGTGTGGCAGATCCCTTCCGAGCAGAGCCAGGCCCTGGCGCAACTGGCTCAGCGCAGCATGCAGCTGCAGATCACGGTGCAGGATGGCACCCTGTGGGTCAACGACGGCACGCACGACAGCGTCGAGATCACCCCGATCAAACTGATGGGGCCGGACACCTGAGAACCATGATCCAGGAACATTGTGCGACATCGCACACCCCTGCATCTCCTGTGCGGGTCAATGCGGGTATCCGCCTTTGACGGCGGCGGCTTTCGTGGCAGAGACTGCGGAAATCCCTGATCCCCCATCGGACCACCATGGCTTCCTGGCTCCATACCGCCTCCTTGGCGGCCAAACTCCGCGCGACCACCATTGGCACCGTGCTGGTGGTGATCGGCATTGCCAGCTTCCTGCTCTACAACCAGTACCAGCTGAGCCTGGAGGACCGACGGCAGGCCATGCGCGACCAGGTCAACAGCGCCGTGGCGGTGCTCACCTGGCTGCAAAAAGAGGTGGATCAGCAGCACCTGCACCCCGAGCAGGCCCGCACCCAGGCCGCCAACGTCTTGCGACAACTGCGCAACGGCGAAGACGGCTACCTCTTCGTGCTGAGCCAGGATGTGCGCATGGTCATGCACGCCGACCAGCCCAAGCTGGACGGGCAGGACATGACCCAGGTGAAGGACGCCGACGGCAAGCCGCTGTTCAACGACCTGGTGCGGGTCGGCTCTCAGCCGGGCGGCGGCGTGCACCACTACAGCTGGAAGCGCCCCAGCACCGGCAAGCCGGCCGTCAAGGAAACCTATCTGGCACCCTTCGCTCCCTGGGGCTGGGTGATCGGCTCAGGCGTGTACCTGGAGGACCTGCAGACCCTCTACGCCCAGCGTGCCCTGCTCTACCTGCCCATCTGCTTGGCTGCCGCGGCCTTGCTGTGGTTCGTCATGCGCAGCATGAGCATCTCCATCACCACCCGCCTGGGCCGCGCGCGCGACCTCACCAACGCCATCGCCCAGGGCGACATCAGCCAGTCCATCCAGTGGCGCGTCAAGGATGAAATCGGCGAGGTGATGGCAGCCCTGCAGGCCATGGCCGATGGGCTCAACCGCACGGTCGGACAGGTGCGCGGCAGCGTGGACAACATGGTCACCGCCAGCCAGGAAATTGCCCTGGGCAGCCAGGACCTGAGCCAGCGCACCGAGCAGACCGCGGCACGCCTGCAAGAAACCCACTCGTCAGTGGGCATGCTGCACCAGGCCGTGCAGGAGAACACCGAGGCCTCTCGCGCAGCCAACCAGATGGCGTCCTCGGCCCGTGACAACGCGGTGCGCGGTCACGAGGTGGTCAGCCAGGTGGTGAGCACGATGGACGACATCCAGACCAGCTCGCGCAAGATCGGCGACATCATCGGCGTGATCGACGGCATCGCCTTCCAGACCAACATTCTGGCTCTGAACGCGGCCGTGGAAGCCGCCCGGGCGGGCGAGCAAGGCCGGGGCTTTGCCGTGGTGGCCAGCGAGGTGCGCACCCTGGCTGGGCGCAGTGCCGAGGCAGCGCGCGAGATCAAGAGCCTGATCGCCGCATCCACCGAGCGGGTCGAGTCTGGCTCACGCCTGGTGCAAGAAGCAGGTTCCGCCATGCAGGCCATCCTGGCCAGCGTCGAGCAGGTCGATCAGACGATTGCACGCATCGCCGAGAACGCTGGCGAGCAAGCCCAAGACATTGGCCTGGTCAACGAAGCCGTCTCTCACCTGGATGCCATGACACAGCAGAACGCTGCGCTGGTGGAGCAGTCCGCCGCTGCCGCCTCCAGCATGCAGGAGCAGACGGCCAAGCTGACCGAGGCGGTGGGCTGGTTCAAGCTGCGCTGAGCTTCAGCGCCAGCCTGCCCGTTCGCCACCGCACCGGTGGCCGCTCACGCGGCCCCTTTTTTCATGGAACGGCTCAGCCCTTGGCCAGCACGGCCGCAAAGGCCTCGGCCACACGGTCGACGTTGTTGACGTTCAAGCCGGCAGCACACATGCGGCCCGAGCGCAGCACGTACACGCCGTGCTCGGTGCGCAGGGCTTCGGCCTGCTCGGGACTCACGCCGGTGTAGCTGAACATGCCGCGCTGGTCGATGAAGTAGCGCACGTCCCGGCCCGGCAGCTGCGCCACCACACCGTCGTACAGGCGCTGACGCATCACCTTGATGCGCTCGCGCATGGCAGTCAGCTCATCGGCCCATTGCTGGCGCAGCGCGGGCGTCTGCAGCACCTTGGCCACCAGCACGCTGCCGTGGGTGGGCGGGCTGGAGTAGTTGCGGCGCACGGCCGACATCAGCTGGCCGATCACCAGGTTGGCTTGCTCTTTGTCCGGGCAGACCACACTCAAGCCGCCCACACGCTCGCCGTACAGCGAGAAGCTCTTCGAGAAGGAGTTGGCCACGAAGAAGCTCACGCCCGCGTCCGCCAGCGCGCGCAGCGCGAATGCGTCCTCATCGATGCCGTCGCCAAAGCCCTGGTAAGCAATGTCCAGATAGGGCAACAGCTTGCGGGCCTGGATCACCTCGATCAGCTGGGTCCATTGCGCCGGGTTCAGGTCCACGCCGGTCGGGTTGTGGCAGCAGGCGTGCAGCAGCACGATGCTCTGTGCCGGCAGCGCCTCGATGGCGGCCAGCATGGCGTCGAACTTCAGGCCTTTGGTGACGGGGTCGTAATAGGGGTAAGTGTTGACCTGGAAGCCCGCCCCTTCAAAGATGGCCTTGTGGTTGTCCCAGGTCGGATCGCTCACCCACACCTGCGAGCCGGGGAAGTAGCGCTTGAGGAAATCGGCACCGACTTTGAGACCGCCCGAGCCACCCAGGGTCTGGATGGTGGCGATGCGGCCACTGGTCACGGCCTCGTGCTGGGCGCCGAACAGCAGTTCTTGCACAGCCTGGCGGTAGGCGGGGTTGCCGGTCATCGGCAGATAGGGCTTGGGGCCGATGTGGCCCAGCAGTTCGGTCTCGGCGGCGCGCACGGCGTCCATCACCGGCAGGCGGCCTTCCTCGTCGAAGTAGATGCCGATGCTGAGGTTGATCTTGCCCTGACGCGGGTCTTTCTGGAAATCCTCGTTGAGGGTGAGGATGGGGTCGCCAGGGTAGGCGTCAACGTGACGGAACATGGATGGGTCTCCTGTGGGCGCCTGTAATGGCGCAGCTGACATGCCCTCGATTATCGGCTGCCCGGACAACCCGAAAACGTGCCAGGTTTCCCGGGTTGTGGGATAGTGAGCGCCATCCCAAGAACACGACCCCACCAAGGAACACACCATGAAGACACGTGCCGCCGTGGCCTGGAAAGCAGGCGCTCCGCTGACCATCGAAACGCTCGACCTCGAAGGCCCGCGCGAAGGCGAGGTGCTGGTCGAGATCAAGGCCACCGGCATCTGCCACACCGACTACTACACCCTCTCGGGCGCCGACCCGGAAGGCCTGTTCCCCGCCATCCTGGGCCACGAAGGCGCGGGCGTGGTGGTGGACGTGGGCCCGGGCGTCAAGTCGCTGCGCAAGAACGACCACGTCATCCCGCTCTACACGCCCGAATGCCGCGAGTGCAAGTTCTGCCTGAGCCGCAAGACCAACCTGTGCCAGAAGATCCGCAGCACGCAGGGCAAGGGCCTGATGCCCGACGGCAGCTCGCGCTTTTCGCTCAACGGCCAGCCCATCCTGCACTACATGGGCACCTCCACCTTCTCGAACTACATCGTGGTGCCCGAGATCGCGCTGGCCAAGGTGCGTGAAGACGCGCCCTTCGAGACCATCTGCTACATCGGCTGCGGCGTGACCACCGGCGTGGGCGCCGTGCTGTTCACCGCCAAGGTGGAAGCGGGGGCCAACGTGGTCGTCTTCGGCCTGGGCGGCATCGGCCTGAACGTGATCCAGGGCGCCAAGATGGTAGGCGCCGACAAGATCATCGGCGTGGACCTCAACCCCGAGCGCGAAGCCATGGCCCGGGCTTTCGGCATGACCCACTTCCTGAACCCGAAGGACATCGCGGCCGCCGGCGGCAACATCGTCGATGCCATCGTGCAGCTGACCGATGGCGGCGCCGATTACAGCTTCGAGTGCATCGGCAACACCACCACGATGCGCCAGGCCCTGGAGTGCACGCACAAGGGGTGGGGCCGCTCCATCATCATCGGCGTGGCCGAGGCTGGCGCCGAGATCAGCACCCGCCCCTTCCAGCTGGTGACCGGCCGCAAGTGGGAAGGCTCGGCCTTCGGTGGCGCACGCGGCCGCACCGACGTGCCCAAGATCGTGGACTGGTACATGGACGGCAAGCTCAAGATCGACGAGCTGATCACGCACAAGCTCAAGCTGGAGCAGATCAACGAAGGCTTTGACCTGATGAAGCGCGGCGAGTCGATCCGCTCCATCGTCGTGTACTGATCGGGAAGGATCAGGCATGAGCACGCTGGAGTTGCTGTCGGAGCACGCCTGCTTTGGCGGGGTGCAACGCTTTTACCGCCACGCCTCGGGCGCCATCGGCCTGCCGATGCAGTTCGGCGTGTACTTGCCGCCGCAGGCGCTGCACGGCGGGGCCAAGGTGCCCGTGCTGTTCTACCTGGCTGGCCTGACCTGCACGGAAGAAACCTTTGCGATCAAGGCTGGCGCGCAGCAGCATGCGGCGCGACTGGGCCTGGCCATCGTCACCCCCGACACCAGCCCGCGCGGCACCGAGGTGCCGGGGCAGTCGGACAGCTGGGACTTCGGCGTGGGCGCCGGCTTCTATCTGGACGCCACCCAGCGCCCCTGGTCGGCGGCCTGGCAGATGGAGACCTACATCACCGAGGAGCTGCACGCCCTGGTGGGCAAGCACCTGCCGGTGGACCTGAGCCGCGCCGGCATCTTCGGCCACTCGATGGGCGGGCATGGCGCCCTGACCTTGGCGCTGCGTCATCCGGGCCAGTACCGCACCGTGTCGGCTTTTGCGCCGATTGCGCATCCAAGCCGTTGCCCCTGGGGCGAAAAGGCCTTCAGTGGCTACCTGGGAGACGATCGGGATGCGTGGGCCGAGCATGACGCCACCGCGCTGATGAGCCGGGCCACCTCGGCGCCCTACCCGCAAGGCATCCTGATCGACCAGGGCCTGGCCGACAAGTTCCTGCCCACGCAACTGCACCCGCAGGCCTTTGAAGAGGCGTGTGCGCAGGTGGGCCAGCCGGTGGCGGTGCGCCGCCACGAGGGCTACGACCACGGCTACTACTTCATCCAGAGTTTTGTGGCCGACCACCTGACGCATCACGCGCAGGGTCTGGTCGACTGAGCAAAAGCGGGCAGCCTCGCTGCCCGCATGCCCGATGACCTCGTGCGGACGAGGCCTGCCGACGTCAGGCGACGGGGCCAGATTCCGGTGCCACCGGGGCCCGTGACGGTGCCGCGTCTGCCTCGACCACCGCGTCAGCGTGACCGCCGCCTTCGGCCTTGCGTTGGGCCTTTTCGGCCTTCTTTTTCTTCTTTTCCAGCTCGCGCTGACGTTTTTCGAACGAATAGTTGGGTTTAGGTGGCACGCAGTGCTTTCAAAAGGTGAGTCTGCACACCATATCCCACTTGGGCCAAAACACCAACCTGATCAGCCCCGATCGACTCCCCGAATCCGCTCAGGGGGCCACGGTGGCAGTCGCCGCCACCGTCTGCGAAGGGGCGACACGCCACGAACAGTCTTTGGTGATCGCCACTCCCTTCAGGAAAGCGCGCCGCACGGTGCCTGCGGCAATGGCGGCCTCGACCTTGCGCGAATGACGCTCGGCGCCGCTGAGCTTGCGCACCCAGCCCCGAAAGGGAATCAAGCCATCGGCCGTGCGCGCCAGCGCCCCAATGGCCGCATCACCGGCCGCATCAGAGCCGCGCTCGATCAAGCCCGGGTTCTCCTTGGTGGGCGGCGTGTCCAGATCAGCCCCCAGCACATGGTCGAGTTCGTGGACCCGCTGCACCAGCGAGGCACAGTCCACCTCGGCCGGCAGTTGATAGGGTTTGGCCTGCGCCTGGCGCAGCACATCGGGGATCTCCTCGCGCACCAGATTCAGGTCGCCCAGCGGACGCGTGGCCGCGTCCGTGACCCGATCCGCTCCCTTGCTGGCGCAAGCTGCCAAGGCGCATGCCATGCCCAACACCAGCCAAGTCTTGATTGTCCGCATCACGATCGCTTTCCTGGCCACCGGCCATCCACGCTGAAGATCCGGCGATTCTCGCGCTGGCAAGGCCACCGGGCAGCCCCCTCAAGAGGGGGGCAAGCTCACCCGCTGCACCACCCCATGCGCCGGATGCCAGACCCGCCGCATGAGCAGATGGGCCAAGCCCAGGTAGGCCAGCAAGATGCCCCCCAGGATGGGCCAGTACGACCACGGCAAGGCCACCAGCCCCAAAGCCCCCGCCAGCGGCGAATACGGCAGACTCACGCCCACCGCGCACACGCCCAACGTCGTGGCGATCAAGGGCACGCTGGCGCGGCTCTGCACAAAGGGCACGCGTGCGGTGCGGATGATGTGGATCACCAGGGTCTGCGACAACAAGGACTCGACGAACCAGCCCGTGTGAAACAAGGCGGCCTGCGCGGCGGTCTGCGCACCGAAGCCGTAGAACATCACCGCAAAGACCACATAGTCAAACACCGAGCTGAGCGGCCCCATCCACAGCATGAAGCGTGCGATCTGGCCCATCTCCCAGCGCCGGGGTTGACGCAGTTCCTCGGTGTCCACCCGGTCGCTCGGAATGGCCGACTGCGACAGGTCGTACAGCAGGTTGTTGGTCAGCACCTGGATGGGCGCCATCGGAAGGAACGGTAGCCAGGCGCTCGCCCCCAGCACGCTGAACATGTTGCCGAAGTTGGAGCTGGCACCCATGCGGATGTACTTGAGCAGGTTGGCAAACACCCGGCGTCCCTCGCGCACACCGGCGTCCAGCACCATCAGGCTCTTTTCCAGCAAGATCAGGTCGGCCGACTCTTTGGCGATGTCCACCGCCGTGTCCACCGAGATGCCCACGTCGGCCGCCTTCAGCGCGGGGCCATCGTTGATCCCGTCGCCCATGTAGCCCACCACATGGCCACGGGCCCGCAGCGCCGTGATCACACGTGCCTTCTGCGTGGGCGAGAGCTTGGCAAACACCTGCGTGCCTCCCACGGCCTCCTGCAAGGCCAGGTCGGACAGGGGCTCGACCTGGTGCCCCAACATCACGCGCTCGACCGGCAGCCCCACCTCCTGACACACCTTGCGCGTGACCACCTCGTTGTCACCGGTCAGGATCTTGACGGCCACGCCATGGCGCCGCAGCGCCGCCAAGGCCGGTTGCGCCGACTCCTTGGGCGGGTCCAGAAAGGCCACATAGCCCAGCAGAATCAGATCGGCCTCATCGGCCACCGACATCGTGTGGGTGGCCGCAGTCAGTGGACGGTAGGCGATGGCGATCACCCGAAAGCCGTCTTCGTTCAAGGCCCGCGCGGCGGCCTGAATGCCCTGCAGGTGGCTGTCATCAAGCTGCACGCGCTGCCCGCCGAAGTCACCCTCACGGCACACGCTGAACACCTCTTCCACCGCCCCTTTGCAGATCAGCAGGCGCTCCTCGCCACGCTGGACCACCACCGACATGCGCCGGCGCTGAAAGTCAAACGGGATCTCGTCGATCTTCTGGTACAGCCCCTCCTCGTGCAGCTTGGCATGCACCTCGGCGTACTTGAGCACGGCGACATCCAACTGGTTCTTGAGTCCCGACTGGTAGTAGCTGTTGAGGTAGGCAAAGTCCAGCACGCGGTCGCTGGGCTCGCCGTTCAGGTCCACGTACTTTTCCAGGATGATGCGATCCTGGGTCAGCGTGCCGGTCTTGTCGGTGCACAGCACGTCCATCGCACCGAAGTTCTGGATCGCGTCCAGCCGTTTGACGATCACCTGCTTGCGCGACAGCGCCAGCGCGCCCTTGGCCAGGTTCATCGTCACCAGCATGGGCAGCATCTCGGGCGTCAGCCCCACGGCCACCGCGCTGGCAAACAGCAGCGCCTCCAGCCAGTCGCCCTTGGTCAGGCCGTTGATGATGAACACCAGCGGCACCATCACCGCCATGAAGCGCAGCATCAGCCACGTGAAGCGGTTCAGCCCCAAGGCGAAGCTGCTGGGGCCCTCCGCATCCGTCATCGACTGCGCGATGCCGCCGAACACGGCCTGCGCGCCCGTGTGCACCACCACCACCGTGGCCGTGCCGCTGGCCACGTGCGTGCCCATGAACGCGATGTTGCGCAAGGCCAGCGTGTCGGTGCCAGGGGCCTCGACCAGCGGGTACTTTTCCACCGGCAGGGACTCACCCGTCAGGGCCGACTCGTTGACGAAGAAGTCCCGCGCCGACAGCACCCGCACATCGGCCGGGACCAGATCACCCGCCGACAGGTGCACCACGTCACCGGGCACCAACTGCGCAATCGGCACCTCCAGGGTATCCGTCCCCGTGTGGCCGCCACGCTCGGCTGCGCTGGCGACCGGCGCACCGCCACGGCGCAAGACGGTCGCCGTCGTGTGCACCATCGCGCGCAAGGCCTGAGCCGCCCGGCCCGAGCGATGTTCCTGCACCCAGCCCAAGGTGATGCTCAGCAGCACCATCAGGGCAATGATGACCGCCGACTGCACATTGCCTGTGAACACCGACACCAGCGCCAGCACCAGCAGCAACAGGTTGAGCGGGTTGGCCACGCGGGCCAGCAACTGACGCCAGACGCTGATGGCGGAGGCCGTGGCCACCTCGTTGGGACCACAGCGCACCAGCCGCTCGGCGGCTTCCTCAGGGGTCAGACCGTGCTCGGCACTGCCCAAGGTGCGCAGGCCGTCCTCGACCGATTGCGCGGCCAAGGTCGACAGCGCCTGGCGGGCCGCCGCCTCTGGTTCGTGTGGTGCGCTCATGGCGTCCAGCATGACACAGTGCCATGACCGAATGCCATCCCCGCGCCCTCACCGAACCGAGGGGGCTCGGCGCACACTCAGCTGATCGTCAGACGCTTGCCGCCGGCCACGGTCTTCTTGGGCAGGGTCAGCTCCAGCACGCCGTCCTTGAAGCTGGCGGTGGCGGCGGCCTCGTCGATGTCATGCGCCAGCTGGAAGCTGCGCGAGACCTGACCGAAGTAACGCTCGGAGCGCAGCACGCGCTCACCGTCCTTCACTTCCTTCTCCTGCTTGACCTCGGCACTGATCGACACCTGGTTGCCGTCGATCTCGACGTGGATGTCTTCCTTCTTCACGCCGGGAATCTCGGCATGCACCTCGTAGGCCTTGTCCTGCTCCTTGACGTCCATCTTGATCTGCTGCGGCGTCAGCTCGGACGGCAGATCCATGGGTTTGACGAAGAAGCCGCGAAACAGTTCGTCCACAGGGTTGGTGTAACGGGTCAGTTTGCTCATGGTGTCCTCCAGTCGTAGTCGGTTTGAACACGCCACAGATGTGTGGGGCGGCCACCATTTTCAAGAGCCCATGCCGACCGTCAAGCCCCTGGAGGGCCTGTGGGTCTGACATGGATCAAACCCGCTCAGGCCGCAGCGGCCAGCGCCTTCTCAATGTCATCGATGAGGGATTTGGGCGCGTCAGTCGGGGCGTAGCGGCCCAGCACCTGACCATCGCGGCCGATGAGGAACTTGGTGAAGTTCCACTTGATCGACTTGGTGCCCAAAATGCCTGGCGCCTCCTTGACCAGCCACTGGTACAGCGGATGCGCCTGCGGCCCATTCACGTCGACCTTGGCCATCATCGGGAAGCTCACGCCATAGTTGAGCTGACAGAACGAGGCGATCTCGTCATTGGCACCCGGGTCCTGCCCGCCAAACTGGTTGCACGGAAAGCCCAGAACCGCCAAACCCTTCGGACCGAAGCGCTGCCACAGCTTCTCCAACCCTTCGAACTGCGGCGTGAAGCCGCATTTGCTGGCCGTGTTGACAATGAGCAGCACCTGGCCGCGGTATTGATCCAGCTTGACGGTCTGACCCGTGATGGTCTGCGCCTCGAAGTCGTAAACGGTACTCATGTGTCGTGATCCAACATGTTTTGACAAGGATCGTCAGGTTCACAGAAAGCCCAAATCCGACTGCGGCGCAGGGGCTTCAGACCCGCATCAAGGGGGGCAGGGTGGACCAGCGTGTTCAAGCACGGTCGAAGCGCCTAGACTGCCCCTTGTGGTGATGCCGGCACACGAACTGGCCACCGAAAACAGCATCAGGAAGACCGAGGAGACCCCCATGCCGGCTGCCGACACCCGCCCCTCTGGCCCTCACGCGGACGCGAATTCCCACACGTCCACCCGACGCTCGCCCGGCGAGGCGCGCCAGCTGCCCGCCGGCATTTCCGAGCGACTCAGCGACGATGCACCCCGCCTGCTCGACGAGTTGCACCTGCGCGATGCCAGCCTCGCCCAGCAAGCCCAGCTGATCCACCAACTGCAGACGGCCCTGCAGCGCGCGCACAGCACCAACCAGGAACTGGCCCTGATCGCCGACCGCGTCAGCGACGCCATCCTGATCTGCGACACCCAGCGTTGCATCACCTGGGTCAACCCCGCCTTCACACGGCTGACGGGCTTCACGCTCACCGAGAGCCACGGTCAGCAGCCGGAAGAACTGCTCAGCGGCCCCCACACCGACTCGGCCACCATCACCCACATCAACCAGGCCCTGGCCCAGGGTGACAGCATCGAACGCCTGGAGATCTGCCACCACCGCAAGGACGGCGAGCCCTTCTGGGTGGCGCGCTCGGTGCAAAGGGTGATCGGCAACGAAGGTCAGGTCAGCCACCACATCGAGGTGCTCAGTGACATGAGCGACCGGCGCCGCGCCGAGACCGAGCACGCCCGGCGCCTCGAAGCGGAGGTGGCGCTGGCCAACAAGGCCGAGTTCCTCTCACGCATGAGCCACAGCATGCGCTCCTCGCTCAATGCCATCCTGGGCTTCACCCAGTTGCTGGACATGAGCGTCGATGGCTTGTTGCCCGAGACCCAGCGCCGCCAGGTGGGCCACATCCACACCGCCGGCCAGCAGCTGCTGAGTCTGCTCGACCAGTCTCTGGAGTATGCGCGGCTGGAGAGTCGACCGCTGAACCTGCGCCCTCAGCGCATCGAACTGTCGGTGCTGTTGCGCGATGTGCGCAACGAACTGGAAGGCGAGGCCCTGGCCCACGACATCCACGTGCTGATCGATGGTCCGGCTCTGACCCTGTGGGCCGACCCCCAGCACACCCGCGCCATCTTGCTCAACCTGCTGCGCAACGCCATCAAGTTCAGCCCCGGTGGGGCCACGGTGTGGCTGCAATCTCGCCCCGCCCCCAACGAACGGGTCGCCCTCATCGAGGTGCGTGACCAAGGCTTCGGCATCGAGCCAGGCGATCAGGAACGCATCTTCCAGCCCTTCGTCCAGCTCGAGAGCGCCACCGGACGCAGCCACGGCAACGGCCTGGGTCTGGCGGTCTCGCAGCGTCTGGCCGAACTGATGCACGGGCGCATCGACGTCACCAGCACCCTGGGGCACGGCAGCACTTTCACCCTGCGCTTGCCCCTGGCCGAGCACGCCCCTGGTGCCCAGGCTCCCGGCACGCACCATCCGGAGCCGGCCGTGATGCTGCCGCCGCTGCGCGTGGTGCACATCGAAGACAACGCGCTGAACCGCAGCCTGGTCGAGGCGCTGTTCGCGGCCTACCCGCAAGTTCGCCTGCATTCGGCCGAAACCGCGGCCGAGGGACTGGCCAGCATCGAGCAGCTGCGCCCCGATGTGGCCCTGGTCGACATCAACCTGCCCGATGGCAGCGGCCTGGACCTGTGCCGACGCGTGCGCGCCAACCCCACGCTCAAGCAAATGCCCCTGATCGCACTGAGCGCCGATGCCCTGCCCGAGCACATCGCCCGCGCGCTGCAGACCGGCTTCAACCACTACCTGGTCAAGCCGCTGCAGATCCAGCGTCTGCTGTCGATCCTGGCCACCCTGCCCAGCACCCAGGCCGCACCGCCCCAAACCTGAGCGCGTCCAGGCCTGACAGCCCAGCGTCAGCTGGTGGGCGGGCGCAGGCGCAGGTGGGTCCAGCGCAGCAGGTCCTGCCACATCTTGCGCATCTCGGCCTCCTGCGGGGTGCGCAGGGCGCTGGGCAATTCGATGGTCACCACGGGCACCTTCTTGTGCACGCCGCCATAGTTGCCCAGGCTGCCGGGGAAGATGCCGACCTGGTCCAGCACCAGACTGCCCAGCTTTTTGGGCGCGGTCACCGGACCGTCGTAATCGAGCACGCCATAAGGGGCATGCACCGCGACGATCAGGTGGGGTTGCCAGCGCTCCATCTCGTCGTGCAGCCAGCGGGTCTCCGGCTCGGACAAGGCCTGGTGCCCGGGAAAGCGACGCGGGTCCTTGCTGGTGCGGTGCTGCCAGTAGCGCGGGGCTTCCTTGTCCCAATGGGGCGTGGGAAAGTTGCGGTTCAGGTCCACGCCGTTCGCATTGGTGCGCGTGGGGCGAGCCTTGAGCATGCCATCGGGATTCATCAGCGGCACGAAGCGCCAGTGGATGTTGGCGGGCGCATCCTGCGCGGCGCCAATCCAGTGCAGCACCAGCGAGGTCGAGGACAGCTCGTCACCATGCACGCCCCCCACCACCAGCACGCGCAAGGTGGCCTTGGGGGCCACCACATCACGCGTCAGCAGGTTGTGCCCCTTCACCGAACGGGCGGGGCCGGGCTGCAGCTGCGCCAGATCGCACAGGGCTGGCGTCACATTGGGCAGCTTGCGCACCATGAGCTCGCAAAAGCGTGCGTGAGACTGAATCGGGGCGCCAGCGCGCGCCGCCTCACGAGCAGGAGCGGCGGTCGCGGTGGCGGCCGACATCAGCGCACCGACGCTGAGCAGCCAGGCAAATGAACGGAAAAAACGCATGATGGCCGATGATACCGGCACCAGGCGTCACGCACCACGCTGTTCGTTCAACGCGCCAGGGCCTTGAGCGCCTGCTTGATGCCGTCGCTGACCGACACATCGGGCGGCAGCGCCTTGAGGGCCACCTGCGCCTCCTTGTCGGAGTAACCCAGCGCGACCAAGGCTTGCAAGATGTCGGTCTGCGCATCGCTGACCGCGCTCCAGTCGGGCGTGGCCAGCACCGGGGCCATCTTGCCCTTGAGCTCGAGCAGCAGGCGCTCGGCGGTCTTCTTGCCGATGCCGGGCACCTTGACCAGGCGGCTGGCGTCCTGCGCCGACACGGCCTGGGCCAGCTCGTCGGTGTTCAGACCCGAGAGCAGCGCCAGCGCGATGCGCGGCCCCACGCCACTGATCTTGATCAGCTCGCGGAACGAGGCCCGCTCGGTCGGCGTGAGGAAGCCGTAGAGCAGCTGCGCGTCTTCGCGCACGATGAACTGGGTCAGCAGCGTGACCTTGGCACCGAGCTCGGGCAGGTTGTAGAAGGTGCTCATGGGCACCTGCACTTCGTAGCCGACGCCGTTGACGTCCACCAGCACAAAGGGGGGTGCTTTTTCAGACAGCACCCCAGTCAGTCGAGAGATCATGAGCCCAGTTTAGCGGCGGAACAGGCCCAGGCGCTGCGCTTCGAGCGCGGCTTCGGCCCGCGACGACACATTGAGCTTGCGGTAGATCTGCTTGACGTAGTCGGCAATGGTGTGGCGCGACAGGTTGAGCTGCACGCCGATTTCGGGCAGGGTGAAGCCCTTGGCCACGCGCAGCAGCACCTCGTTTTCGCGCTCGGTCAACTGCACGTGCGGGGTCACGTTGTCGGGCTCGCGCATGGGTTGCTGGCGGGCCTGCGCCGTGAAGTACTGGATCACACGGCGGGCGATGGACGGCGACAGCGGGGGCTCGCCTTGGCTGATGCGCTGGAGCTGCTCGGAGAGCTGCTCGCGCGACTGCTCCTTGAGCAGGTAGCCGAAGGCGCCGGCCTGCAATGCGGGGAAGAGGTGATCGTCGTCTTCGTGGATGGTCACCACCACCGACTGGGCCTCGGGCTGCTTCTCGCGCAGCGCCTGCACCACTTCCACGCCCGACCCATCGGGCAGTCCCAGGTCCAGCAAGGCCACATCGAAGCGCACGGCGTTGACCAGCTCCAGGGCATCGTGGATGCGGGAGGCTTCACTGATCTGGGCGTCCGGGAACACCTGCATGACCAGGGCCTTGAGCCAGGCGCGGATTTCGGGCAGATCTTCCAGGAGAAGAATTTGCTTCATAGGGGTGTGACCTCTCTCTCTACGGATGGGATGGATGCGCTCACTGGCCGCGCACCTGATCCACCATGCGTGGGACCACGTGGGCCCCCGGCTGCTGCATGGTGGCGACTTCAAGAGGCAGCGTCAAGCGAATGACGGTGCCAAAACCGGGACCAGACTCGACCAGACATTGCCCGCTCAGCTGCTTGGCACGGTGCTTCATGCTCGTCATGCCGTGACCGCGATCCGGGCGGTCGTCCAGCTCCAGCGCGATGCCCTTGCCGTTGTCCTGAATGACGAGCACGAAATCGTGCAGATCCAGATGCACCTCGGCCGAGACCACGACATGCGAAGCCCCGCTGTGCTTGATGACATTGCTGACCGCCTCGCGCAGGATGCGCGTGGTCTGCACATAGGTGCGCGAAGACAGCGGCTCTTCGATGATGTCGTTGGGGTTGCGCCATTCGCACTCGATGCCGGCCTGGCGCAGGCGCGAGACCACCTCGGCGCGCCAGTCGGCCAACGCATCAGACAGCACCATGGGTCGCCCAGTCAGGCCGCGCACTGACAGCCGCATTTCTTCCAGCGCCTCACGCGCCAGCGTCGAGATGCGGTCGTTGTTGCTGGTGTGGACGATGGTGAGCAGCTTGGCGCCCAGGTCGTCGTGCAGGTCAGAGGCAATGCGCTTGCGCTCCTTTTCGGCCACCTGTTCGGCGCGCAACTCGGCGATCTGGTTGAAGTTGCGCTCCAGGTCGGCCGTGACCTCCTTGACGCGCTGCTCCAGCTTGGTCTTGGCCCCCTGCGCGGCCTGCAAGGCCTTGGCATACACCTGCATCAGGCGGATGGCCACCGCGGCATACAGCAGCGGCATCACGAAGTGGGTCACGTGCACACCCCACAGCTTGATCCAGCCCGCCTGGTAAGACAGTTCAATGCCCAGCACCGCCACCACCACGCCCATGACCGCCGACATCAGCCAGAACTCGGGACGACGCTTCTTGCCCGCAGCCCACAGGAAGTAGGCAATGCCGGCACAGATCTCGATGGCGAACACCGGGTACCAGAGGCCCACGCCATCGAAGATGCGATCGAACCCCAGCCACACCAGCGTCAAGGGCACCAGCACGCACTGCGCCCACAACCATGCGCGCACGCGCCACATCCAGACCTCGCTGATCATGGGCTGCAGACGAGCCCCGGCATAACAGAGCACAAACTGCACGGCACAGCCCACCAGCGGGGCAAACATCATGGCGATCAGCACCTCGACCGTGGCATTGGGCGCGGGCAGCTCGGTCAGCCAGAAACGTGCAGTCGCCAACGCCCAGCCCGTGGTCAACAGGCCGAAGTACGCCAGGTAGTCGAGCCGACGAATCCACGCCAGCCCCAGGGCGAACAGACCCATCACGGCCAGGATGCCCCCCAGCACGCGCGACAGGGTCGAGGTCCAGAACTCTTGCTCGTCGTACAACTCGCGAATGTCGGCCAAAGAGCCGATGCGTACCGACGCCAAGCCACCGGCGCGCTGCCGCGCCGCCACCTGCTCCAGGGGATAGCCCACCACCTTGAGGTCCAGCACATTGCCCTGTGCCTTCAACAGCGCCAGAGGCAGGGAAACCACGTGTGACCGGTAGCAGTGCCGGGCATAGGGTTCGGTCATGCGCCCGCCACGGTACAGCACTTGACCATTGAGCCGCACTTCCACATTGGAGCAGGCCCGCTCGATGTAGATGGCCCGCAAATCCTCTCCCCCTGGACGCGCAATAGCCTCGTCGATCTGGAAGCGATACCAGATCCCGCCCTTGTAGCCAGGGTGATTGAGGGCCCATTCGTCGGGCAAGGCCAACCAACGCCCGGGCGCACCTTCCGGGAAGCGCTCCGCCTCGCTGGGCACCACCCAGGCACGGCTCAAGGTCTGGATGCCCGCCCCCTCCGTGTTGCCTGCAGCCGGGTGGCTCAGGCGCACGGCCTCGCGGTTGAGCAGCAACAAGCCCCAACCAACCGCGCCGGCCAGCAGCAAACCCATGAACAACGCCATCCAGAACAGGCGCCGCGAAACCCCGCCACCGCTGCGGTCGGCCGCAGCGTCGCTCACCCCCTCCTCGGCGGTGCTCCACTCCTGACGGAAACGGCGGGCCCACGATTGCCACCCGCGATACGACATGCTCAAAACGGCTCCTGCTGCGGCACGCGATCCGTGCACGACAAAGTTCGATTGATTTTCGCAAGAGATGTCATGCGCTGACGCGCACGGCAGGCGACAATTTGCATGCTTTCGCTCAATACAGGCCGCTATGCAACTGCGACACAGCTTTTCGCCTCCGGATAACTCCCGACTTGCACATCTGTGCGGTTCGTTGGATGAACATCTGCGCACCATCGAAGCGGCCTTCAATGTGACGCTGAGCCGGCGCGGCGAACACTTCCGCATCGAGGGCGCGCGCGGCGTACCGCAGCAGGTTGTCGAGCTGCTCGAATCGCTGTATGCGCAAAGTGCGCGGCCCATCAGTGCCGAGATGGTGCAGCTCGCCATCACCTCCGTGTTGGCAGCCAAACAGCGCGCGCTGCAACCCAAGCGCGGCCGCACGGCCGATGAGGTGCCGCCCCTGCCCGACGAAGCGCCGGACGGCCCCACCCTGCACACCCGTCGCGCCGACCTGCAGGGCCGCACGCCCAACCAAGTCAGCTACCTGCGCCAGGTGCTGAGCAACGACCTGACCTTCGGCATCGGCCCGGCCGGCACAGGCAAGACCTTCCTGGCCGTGGCCTGCGCGGTGGACGCGCTCGAGCGCAGCAGCGTACAGCGCATCATCCTGACGCGCCCGGCGGTGGAAGCCGGCGAGCGCCTGGGCTTCCTGCCCGGCGACCTCACGCAGAAGGTCGACCCCTATCTGCGCCCGCTGTACGACGCGCTCTACGACCTGATGGGCTTTGACCGCGTCACGAAAGCGTTTGAAAAGGGCCTGATCGAGATCGCGCCCCTGGCCTTCATGCGCGGCCGCACCCTGAACCACGCCTTCATCATCCTCGACGAGGCGCAGAACACCACGCCCGAGCAGATGAAGATGTTCCTCACCCGCATCGGCTTCGGCTCGCGCGCGGTGGTGACCGGCGACATCAGCCAGATCGACCTGCCACGCGGCGCACGCAGCGGCCTGATTGAGGCCGAGCGCATCCTCAAGCGCGTCAAGGGGGTGGCCTTCACCCGCTTCACCTCGGCCGACGTGGTGCGCCACCCGCTGGTGCAGCGCATTGTCGAAGCTTACGATGCCGCCCAGGCCGCCGAACCCGACACACCCCGGGGTGGCCGCGCCCCACGTCCCAGCGAACCTCCTGCCGACGGCCCTGACGCCGACCTGCCGACCCAATGAAACCGACCCTGAGCCTGAGCCTGCAATTCGCTGACAAGCGCCACCGTGACCAACTGCCCCGCCACAAGGTGGCGCGCTGGCTGAAAGCCGCGCTGGAAAGCGATGCGGAACTGACCGTGCGCATCGTGGACGCCGAGGAGGGACAGGCCCTCAACCGCGACTACCGCCAGAAGGACTACGCGACCAATGTGCTGACCTTCGACTACACGCAAGAGCCGGTGGTCATGGCCGACCTGATTCTGTGCGCGCCGGTGGTCGAGCGCGAAGCCCAGGAGCAGCACAAGGACCTGGTGGCGCACTACGCCCACATGCTGGTGCACGGCGCCCTGCACGCGCAGGGCTGGGATCACCTGGAAGACGACGAAGCCCAGGCCATGGAGCAGCGTGAGCGCGAGATCATGGCCGCGCTCGGCTTCGACGATCCTTACGCGACGAACTAAGCGGGCGGCGCCGGCATCCAGAGTGCCGCGCCACCGCCCTTCGCCGACGCTCAGGCGGCTTTCAGGCCGCTGAGAAAGCCCGTGGTGCCGCCCTCATGCAGACAGCGCGGCTTCCACTGGCCCACACGCTTGGCGATCTCGGCGATGTGGTCGGGCGTGGTGCCGCAGCAGCCCCCGGCGATGTTCAGGAAACCTGCCTTGGCGAACTCTTCGACCAGGCCGCCCGTGATCTCGGGCGTTTCGTCAAAACCGGTATCGCTCATCGGATTGGGCAGGCCGGCGTTGGGGTAGCAGCTGATGTAGGTGTCCCCGGCGATCTTGGCCAGCTCTTCGATGTAGGGGCGCATCAGCGTGGCGCCCAGCGCGCAGTTCAAGCCGATCGCAATGGGGTGCGCGTGGCGGACCGAGTGCCAGAAGGCGCTCACGGTCTGGCCCGAAAGGATGCGGCCTGATGCGTCGGTCACGGTACCCGAGATGATGATGGGCAGGCGCTCGCCGGTGTCCTCGAACAGCTCGTCGATCGCGAAGATGGCAGCCTTGGCGTTGAGCGTGTCGAAGATGGTTTCGACCAGGAAGACGTCACAGCCGCCTTCCATCAGGGCCTTGGCCTGCTCGTAATAGGCCTGGCGCAGCGTGTCGAAATCGACGTTGCGGGCGCCGGCGTCGTTCACGTCCGGGCTGATGCTGGCCGTCTTGGGGGTCGGGCCAATGGCGCCGGCCACGAAACGGGGCTTGTCGGGCGTGCTGTAACGGTCGCAGCATTCGCGCGCCAGCTTGGCCGCTGCGAGGTTCATCTCGTAGGCCAGCTCGGGCAGATCGTAGTCTTCCTGAGCCACGGTGGTGGCGCCAAAGGTGTTGGTCTCGATCAGGTCAGCCCCGGCAGCGAGGTACTGCTCATGGATCTCGCGGATCACCTCGGGCTTGGTGAGCTGCAGCAGCTCGTTGTTGCCCTTGAGGTCCTTGGGATGGTCGGCAAAGCGGGCGCCCCGGTAATCGGCTTCCGTCAGCTTGTAGCGCTGGATCATGGTGCCCATGGCGCCATCGAGCACGACGATGCGCTCGCGCATGATCTGGGGCAACTGGGCCGCACGGGTGTAGGGCCGACGCTCGACCGGAGGCAAAACAGAGGCGGCGTCAGCGCGGGCAGCGGAGGAAGCAGGGGTGTTCATGCCGCCATTTTAGAGAGTCGGGCGCACTGTGCAGGCCAACCACACCATGCCCCTTGCCGAAAAGCTTATAAATGGCGGATGCACACCGATCTGGACAAACCCGCGCAAGGCTGGCGCCGCACCCTTTACACCGTCATCTACGAGTCGGACACGCCTGCCGGGCGGCGCTTCGACCAGATCCTGATCTGGACCATCCTGATCAGCGTGCTGGCCGTGATCCTGGACAGTGTGGCCAGCATCGCCGACACCCATGGGCCGCTGCTGCACGTGCTGGAGTGGGGCTTCACCCTGGTCTTCACGGTCGAGTATGTGCTGCGCCTGGCCTGTACCGAGCGCCCCCGCAAGTACGCCCTGAGCTTTTTCGGCATCATCGACCTGCTCTCCATCCTGCCGTCCTACCTGGCCCTGATCGAGCCGGGCGCCCTGTTCTTCCTGGATGTGCGCATCCTGCGCCTGATGCGGGTGTTCCGGGTGTTCAAGCTCACGGGCTTTGTCTCGGAGTACACGATCCTGGGCCTGGCGCTGCTGGCCAGCCGGCGCAAGATCATGGTGTTCATGTCCTTCGTGCTGATGATCTCGCTGCTGATGGCCACCGCCATGTATGTGTTCGAAGGGCCCGAGCATGGCTTCACCAGCATCCCCACGGCGATGTACTGGGCCATCACCACGATGACGACCGTGGGCTTTGGCGACATCACGCCCAAGACCGACATTGGCCGGCTGATTTCCTCGTTCGTGATGCTGATGGGTTGGAGCGTGCTGGCCGTGCCCACGGGCATCGTGACCGCCGAGCTGACGGCCAAGCGCCGCCAGGCTGCCGCAGGTGCGCCACTGGACAGCCCCAGCCAGTTCACGGATGTGAGCTGCCCGCGTTGTGATGCCATCGATCAACACCCGCAAGGGCGTTACTGCTGGCGTTGCGGCGCAGACCTGCGCCCGCCCGCCTCGCCCTGAACTCGCCCCGGCTCAGCGACCGACTTGACGCAGCAAAGGCGCGTAGTCCAGTTCGGACCATGCCGTGATGGGGCGCCCCGCCCCCTTCGCAGCCTGCTTGACCTCCGCCGCCGGACGCGACGGGCCTTCCGGCACCACGCCCATGACCGCCATGTCCTGCCGCAGCACCCACACCAGCAGGTCACGCTCAGGCATCGGGCGGGCGTACAGATAGCCCTGTAGCTCATCGCACTGCAAGCGGGTGAGGATGGCCGCCTGCTCAGGCGTCTCCACCCCTTCGGCAACCACCTTCAGACCCAGCGCATGGGCCAAGTGCACCACCGCCTCGACAATGGCCTGCGCATCTGGGCTGGAGTCCAGGTCTCGGACGAAGCTGCGATCGATCTTGAGTTGACGGGCGGGCAGTCGGCGCAGGTAGCTCAGGCTGGAGTAGCCCGTTCCAAAGTCGTCGATCGAGAGCTGCACCCCAATGTCGTCGAGCAGGTCAAACACCCGCAAGGACGCCTCGATGTCGTCCATGGCCACCGACTCGGTGATCTCCAGGATCAACATGGCAGGCGGCACGCGGTGTCGCACCAGGGCTTCGCGCACGCGTCGCTCCAGATCGGGCTGACGCAACTGGTGGGCCGAGAGGTTCACCGCCACCGGCACGTCGACCCCGGCCTCGTGCCACAGCCGCACCTGGCGGCAAGCGGCATCGAGAACCCACAGGCCCAACTCGCCAATCAGCCCAAACCGCTCCGCCACCGGGATGAAGGTGGCAGGGCTCACCAGACCGCGCACCGGATGCTGCCAACGCAACAAGGCCTCCACGCCCGCCAAGGCCCCGCTGCCGGCATGCAGCTTGGGCTGGAAGTGCAGCATCAGTTCGTCTCGCGCGATGGCGTGCCGCAGGTCACGCTGCAAGGCCACCTGGTCGACCCCCACCTGGTCTTCGCCACTGCGATGAAAGCAGTAGACCCCACCACCCGCCTTGCGGGCCGTGAGCATGGCATCGCTGGCGTGGGTCAACAGCAAACGGGCATTGAAACTCTCGGGAGAGCGCGCGATGCCGATGGAGGCACTCACCGAGAGCTCATGGCCGTCGACCAGGCAGGGTTCATGCACTGCGGTCAAAAAGCGCTGCGCCAACTGGGCCATGTCGTGCTCGTCCACCAGGCCATGCGCCAGCACGAGGAATTCGTCAAACTCTGCGTGGGCGAGCACATCGCCTTCGCGCAGGGCCACCTTCAACCGCAGTGCCAAGTGACGCATCAGCTGATCACCGTGGGCGTGACCATAGGTTTCGATGAGGGTGCGCACGCCATCGACGTGCAGACGCATCAGGCACAGCCGTCTCGCCGGCGATGCACCCGCGTCTTCCAACACTTGGTGCAACATGCGCTCGAACCCCTGGCGGTTCAGCAGCCCGGTCAAAGGGTCATGCTGCGCGGCCTCCTCCAGAGCGGCCTGCGCCTCTTTGAGCGAATTGACCAGCACCTGCTGTCGCCGCTGCGCGCGGGCATCGAGTCGCATGCTGAGATGACCCATGACCAGCAACATCAGCACGGCACCAGAGAGCACCAGCACCAGGCCATCACCCGACAGGTGGTCCACGCTCAGGCACTCGGCCCCCGCGGGCACCTGCATGGCCCACACCATGCACACCTGACCCGCGTTGAACAGCCCACTGATGCCCAGCACCTTCAAGGACCGCACCCACAGAGGTGGCTCGACCGCCAGACTCTGCCGCAAGGCCAGCGAGCCCAGCAGGCAGCCCCCCAAGGTCAGCAGCGAGGCCGCCATCAAGCGCCAGACATCCCAGGACACACTCGGCTGGAACATGATGGCCGACGCGTGAATGAAGGTGAGCAGGCAGAACCCGAACGCAATCAGGACCCCACCGATGACGCGCAGGCGCACAGGAAAATGCAGACGGGTCTGCATCCAGATGGCCGCCGCACTGATGACGACGGCCGGCATCCAGGCAGCCAGCACCACCTGCGCCACGAATCCCACACGGATGGGCAGCTGCAGGGCCACCAGATTCAGCAGGGATTGCGCCCAGAAACCGGTCCCGACGCACATCGCGCCGCCCAGCCACCAACCCAGGCCGGCATCTCGGTCGTTGGCGCGCACACAGCGCACGACCGTGCCTTGCAGGAACAGAGCGTACAAGCCGAGGGCCCACGCGATGAGCAGGGTCGACGGCTGAAATTGGGCGTCCATGAAGGGCGAAGACATGCGAATCGATACAAAACGGTGTCGCAGTCTAGGCAGGGGGGATGGCACCAGTCATGGGCACTCACCCCAGCTACGGGGGCGCAAACGGCTCCCCGCGCGCATTTTCGTTAATGCATCACGACTGGCTGCTGCGCCATCCCGGCGAAGCGTTCCAGATACGCATCAAAGTCTTCCACGCTGTGGGCTGATTCGATCAAGGCCTCGACCCCTTGCTTGAAGGACTCGGCCAAAGCGCCTTCGAGGAAGAGCTCCTTGCGTGCATGCTTGTCCACGATCTCGTAGCCACCGCGCGTCAAAGCCGGCCCGGCCCCCTCGGTCGTGGCGACCCCCAGCTCGGGCAGCATCTCGATCTGCACCACGGCATAGCTGTCGGAGTTGTAGAGCATGTGCATGGACGTGACTCCTTGTGTGATCCATCTGTCAGGTCATCAGATAGGGACGGGGCCGCTGTCTGCAAGACCATCATGGGTCTTTCTTCGACCTGCGCACACCCCGACTTGACGGCTGTGACACACGAAAATGACCAAGATGTGTCCAAGTGCACATTCCCCTCGGATTGGGGCCCGGATGGCACATCACCCCCCTGAGAGGGATGCGGGTCACGCGCAGACGCTCTACAGTCTCAACCAGTGCTGTCACACGGTTCTGCTGAGCAGGACAACAGGGAAGACAAGAAAAAAGAAGACATCACGCCAAGTGGCCCCGTCGGTTACCGTCGGGGCCATTTTCTTGGGTGTGCAGCGCATGCGCCGCCCTGGTCAAGGTTGGGCCGCCAGGGCCTGCTCGATGTCGGCCACCAAGCTGCGACTGTCAGGGGCGGTGAGGCTGTTGTAGGCCTCGACCGTGCGCCCATCCCGGGCGATCAGGTACTTGTAGAAGTTCCATTTGGGGGTGGTCCCCGACAGCTTGGCCAACTCGGCGAACAGCGGGTTGGCCTGCGCGCCCTTGACGCTGCTCTTGGCGAACATCGGGAACTTCACGCCAAAGGTGTTGGCGCAGAACTCGGCAATCTGCTTACCCGAGTCGGGCTCCTGCTGTCCGAAATCATTGGACGGAAAACCCAGCACCACCAAACCCCGACCTTTGTACTTGGCGTACAAATCCTCCAATCCCTTGTACTGGGAAGTGAAGCCGCAGTAACTGGCCGTGTTGACCACCAGGATCACCTGCCCGCTGTACTGGCACAGCGACTGGGGCTTTTCGTCTTGCAGGCGAGGAAAGGTCTTGTTGAGCAGGGCCGGACACGTGCTGGACACCGGCGCGGCGGTGCCTGCTGGTGCAGCCTGGGCCACGCCCCCTGCCGCAGCGACGCCCAAGAGGGTGAGAGACAGCATCCAGGGACGCAAACACAAGGCGGTGGTGAGCATGGCGGACACGTGGTGAGACGGAAGATCACAGCTTACCGCGCGCGCAAGGCCCCACACCGAAGTCGGGCTTGCCTGCACCGATGCGAGGCGCCGTCACGCGAGGCCGCCTGCGCTTGGTGCGTCCCCAGCGAAGAGCGCCCTCGCGACGCCGTCGGTCGCAGCGCGAATTGTGCATGGCGCACAAAGCCACTTGTGATGGGTGAACGGTGACACGCGCAGCACCGCCGACGTGGGCCGTGGCACAGGGTTTGCACTGTGAGCGGTGTCCCATGCAACCGGAGTCACCCCATGGCCCAAGCCCCCGACCTCGATCACGACTACCCCCTCAGTGAAGTCCCGCCCGGCGCCCGCAAAGGACTGCTGTCCACCTCCATCCTCTTGTTCGGCTTCACCTTCTTCACGGCCACCATGTTTGCCGGCGGCAAGATGGGCATGGCCTTCGACTTCAAGACGCTCATCTGGGCGGCCATCGCGGGCAACCTGCTGCTGGGCCTGTATGCCGCCGTGCTCAGCCTGATCGCCTGCCGCAGCGGCCTCAACTCTGTGCTGATGGGCCGCTTCTGCTTTGGCGAAACCGGCAGCAAGCTGTCGGACTTCCTGCTCGGCTTCACCCAGATCGGCTGGTACGCGTGGGGCACCGCCACCATCGCCCTGGTGCTGGTCAAGATGCTGTCGCTGCCCAGCAGTTGGACCATGCCGCTGATGGTGCTGTTTGGCTTCGGCTTCAGCCTGACGGCCTTCATCGGCTACAAGGGCCTGGACCTGCTGTCGCGCGTGGCCGTGCCCGCCATGCTCGCGTTGCTGGCCTGGTCGCTGTGGATCGCCACGCGGGATGCCGGCGGCCTCCAAGGCCTGCTCGCCATCCAGCCCAAGGAAAGCATGAGCTGGCACATGGCCATCACCCTGGTGTTTGGCACCTTTGTCAGCGGCGCCACCCAGGCCACCAACTGGACGCGCTTTGCCCGTGATGGCAAGACCGCCGTGCTCTCCAGCCTGGTGGGCTTTTTCATCGGCAATGGCCTGATGATCGTCGTGGGTGCCTACGGCGCGATGGTCTACCAGCAGCCCGACATCGTTGAAGTCATGGTGCTGCAAGGCCTGTCGGTTGCGGCCGTGGTGATGCTGTTCCTGAACCTGTGGACCACCCAGGACAACACCATCTACAACTTCGCCGCGGCCGGCTGCAACCTGGTCCGCCAGGATCGCCGCGGCACCATCACCCTGGTCGGCGCCGGCATCGGCACGCTGCTGGCGATCGCGGGCATGTCGGACATGTTGATCCCCTTCCTGATTCTGCTGGGCTCGATCATCCCGCCCATCGGCGGCGTGATCATGGCCGACTTCTTCCACGGTCACAAAGGCCGCTACCCGCAGCTCAGCACCACCACCCTGCCCCGCTTCAACGGCGTCGGCCTGGGCGCCTATGCCATCGGCGCCGTGTGCGCCTACGCCTCGCCCTGGGTGGCGCCACTGGTGGGCATTGGCGTGGCCGCGCTCAGCTATGTGGTGCTGTTCGAGATCCAGCGCGTGCGCGTCGCTCGTCAACAACTGGGCAGTGTCAGCGCATGAGCCTGAGCATCAGTGATGTGTTGCTCCTGCCCCGGCTCCAGGCCATGCGCCTGCGTGCCGGGCAGGCCGGCGAGCACCACACCGTTCGCTGGCCCTATGTGGCCGAGAACGAGTCGATTGCCGAGTGGGTGCTGGGCGGTGAGCTGGTGTTCGTCACCGGCATCAACCAGCTGCGCAGCGAGGCCAACCTGTGCCAGCTGGTGCGCGAGGCCCATGAGCGACGCTGCGCCGGCCTGGTGATCCTGACCGGTCCCGAGTACATCCGGGAGATCCCAGACAGCGTGCTGCACGAGGCCGATCGCCTGGGCCTGCCCCTGATCGAGCAGCCGTATGCGCTGCCCATGATCGTGGTCACCGAAGCCATCGGCTCGGCCCTGGTGCAAGCCCAGTGGCTGGGCAGCTCCCGCCAGCAGTTCGTCGAGCACCTGCTGGAAGGCCACTTGGTCGATGACGCCGTGCGGGCCCACCGCGCCGCCAGCCTGGCCATCGACCTGCGCCAGCCCCGTCAGGTGCTGGTGCTGACCTTGGGCGGCAGCGCGGCCCTGTTCCGCTCGTATGCGCCCGACATGGCAGAGACCCTGCTGCAGTCGTTCCGCCAAGGGGTGCTGTCGCACCTCACCCGCGCCCTGGCCGAGCTGGGCGAGCCCTGGCCCATCGTCAGCCAGGCCGAGCAGTGGCTGGCCCTCTTGCCCGCTGCCGCCAGCGACGAGGCCCAGCGCAACCGCAGTCTGGTGGAGCAACTCCTGCACACCCTCAACGATGGCGACACGCCCTTGCGCGTGTTCGGCGGCCTGAGTGCCGTCTGCCCACAGGCCCGGGACCTGCCGCGTGGCCTGACGCAAGCCCGCCAGGCCCTGGTGGCCGCCCAATCCTTCCCCGAGCGCCTGGGCCTGTGCTGCTTTGAAGAGCTGGGGGTGCTGGAATTGCTGGTGGCGATCCGCGACCGCAGCCTGCTGGACCGCTTCGTGCAAACCACTCTGGGCCCTTTGCTGCAGCACGATCAGAGCCACCATGCGGCCCTGACGGCGACGCTGGAAGCCTGGACGCAAACCAATGGCAACTTGGTGGCGGCGGCACAGCGGCTGAACGTGCACCGCAACACCCTGAACTACCGCATGCAGCAGATCCAGATCCTGACCGGCCTGGACCTCAACGATGCCCAACACCGCCTGAACATCGCGATTGCGCTGATGATCTGGCGACTGTCTCCTCACCAATCTCACACACGCACCCTGCCATGAACCACATTGTCAACGCCCGCCTGCGTGGCCGCACCGGCCTGTTCACCTTGCGCTGGGATGCCGGCCGGATCAGCGCCATCGAGGCGCAAGCCGACACCCTGCCCCCGCCTGCAGCGGACTCAAGCGGCTTCGATGCCGCCGGCAAACTGGTGATCCCTCCCCTGGTCGAGCCGCACATCCACCTGGACGCCGCCCTCACCGCGGGCGAGCCGAACTGGAACCTCAGCGGCACGCTGTTCGAAGGCATCGAGCGCTGGGCCGAGCGCAAGGCACTGGTCACGCCCGAGGACACCAAGTCCCGCGCGCACCGCACCATCCGCATGCTGGCCGCCCATGGCATCCAGCACGTGCGCACGCACGTCGATGTCACCGAACCGGGTCTGGGCACGCTCAAGGCCATGCTGGCCGTGCGCGAGGAGGCCCGCGACCTGGTGGACCTGCAGATCGTGGCCTTCCCGCAAGAAGGCATCGAGTCCTTCGCCAATGGTCGCGCGCTGATGACCGAGGCCGTGGAGATGGGCGCAGATGTGGTGGGCGGCATCCCCCACTTCGAGAACACGCGCGACCAAGGCGTCTCGTCGCTCCACTTCCTGATGGACCTGGCCGAACGCCACGGGCGCCTGGTGGACGTGCACTGCGACGAAACCGACGACCCCCACTCGCGCTTCCTGGAGGTGCTGGCCGAGCTCACCCGTGTGAAGGGCATGGGTGCGCGCGTGACAGCCAGCCACACCACGGCCATGGGCTCATACGACAACGCGTACTGCTACAAGCTGTTCCGGCTGCTCAAGCAGGCAGGACTGAGCTTCATCTCCTGCCCCACCGAGAGCATCCACCTGCAGGGCCGCTTTGACAGCTACCCCAAGCGCCGCGGCCTGACCCGCGTGCCCGAGCTGGACCGCGCCGGGCTGAACGTGTGCTTTGCGCAGGACTCCATCGTGGACCCCTGGTACCCGCTGGGCAATGGCAACATCTTGCGCATCCTGGATGCGGGACTGCACATCTGCCACATGCTGGGCTACGAGGACCTGCAGCGGGCGCTGGACTTCGTGACCGACCATGGCGCCCAGGCCATGGCACTGGGCGAGGGCTATGGTCTGGAAGTGGGCCGACCGGCGAACCTGGTGCTGCTGTCCGCCGAGAACGACTATGAGGTGCTGCGCACGCAAGGGCATGCGCTGCTGTCGGTGCGGCATGGGAAGGTGGTGGTGCGCAGGACGGTGGGGGAGGTGGTGTGGGGGTAAGGCACCTGCCGAAGCCACACAACACTCAATCCACCGAACCAGAATCGTTCGTGTTACTCGTACAGAAAAGGAATTCAACTTCTGTCAAAAATCACTCTTGCCCTAACATGCCCCTCACTCTCACGGCGAGTGGCCGTCATCATGCGCAGAGTAGTTCTTGTCAGAACATCCTCCATGCTCATGAGATCTGGCACGTCAGAGTCTGAGATCTTTGGGAGTTGCCCCGGGCTGCGCTTCTGAAGCTCTGCCACTTTACGCTCATATGCGTTCAAGGCTTCTCCACGTCGCTGCTTAGCCGCCACATCAGCTATCAACTGCTTTCGCTCAAGAGCCGACGTCGGGCCCAGCAGATAGAAGGAGGCGTGAGAGTCATGAATATGCTGATCGAATAACTCCGCAATCAATGCTGGGACTGGTTGAGGGGTTGCCTTCTCAGCCAACACGATGCTTTCAGCCTGCGTAAGCACAGGAACCTCGACTCGTGCGCCGGCACTCGCCATAGAGGCATCTTGCAGAGCAGTCGATATTGGATTCTTCCGTCGATGTGCCTGTGCATCACGATCCCTCTGTGCCTGCGCAACATCGCGCAGGAAATCCTGCTCGCTGGCATGCAAGTCCTCGCGATCCTGTTCACTAGCCGCCTGATAGCTGGTCAATCGATTCAGGTGAGAGCCCACGTGCAAGCGCCAACGCCAGTACCAGCGCAAGTGCTCCAACACCGTTTTATTGATCTCTCCGCCTTTGGGGCCGTACTGAAGGTATTCGTCGAATCGCTGCGCAAGCTCTTGCGAGAGCGCCAAATCGTTGATTGTTTCGGCACGTCCAATTGAATCCAGTTCCTTGGCATCAGCCAACGGCACCCCTGCCGCACGCGCCTCACGAAACATATGCAAGAGAGGCACCTGTGACAAAAGGTCTGCCCTGCTACGCGCCTTGCCCTGATCTCCTGGTGCGTAGCCACCACCCACATCGGAGTGGGCGCCAGGGTACATCACCTCGCGCACGGCGCATAAACTCTTTCGAGTGGTCGACAGTGGGAACGACTTGCGAATTTCATGCATTGCGACGTAGTGCACACATCGATCTACCCTCGCAGGGAGTTCCAGCGTGCCGTCAGCCCAGCCCATAAAGCCACCGTCATTAGGTACTGGAGCAGAGTTCGCCAACCCCACAGATGCCACTGTGTCGAATAGCCCCACAAACTGGATACGCAGACGCGGGATGCATCCATAAAGCCTGTCATCTGCCTCAACCACTGTCTTCCAGAGACGGTCCAACCAATGACAAAAAACTCGAGCTTCAGCCGCGCCACGGGAAAAGCCGAACACCGTCAGGTACAAAGTCTGAAGCCGCGGCTTGTTATCACGTAGTTTTGCCGCAAGTTCTGAGATTAGAGTGCTGAATACACCACGTCTACGAGCATCACTGGTCGAAACCAAGTTGCCCCCCCCCAAGGAAACTGGGGCCGTTGACCAAACTTGCCAGTCTTGCTTTGTCAACCAATGGTTGACCACTCAATGCTCTGTGAGCTGCATTCAACACCTGAATCATGGCCCAGTGAATACGAGCCTCACCTCCTCTGGCCATCGACTTGCCTTCCCTGCTCTCACCCATCTCTCCGATGTCGGGAAAAGGCGTACCTACACCTGGAACGTAGTAACGATAATGCTTGGGACGCTGGTCGTTGTAGGCGTCAAATAAAACCACTACATTGGAGTGACTGCGTGCGTTAGGGTCCTGCACGTCTTCTTGGTCGCGTTTTTTGTTATTGTTGGTACCATCAAAAAACATGCCCACATGCACGTCCGCCACGCAAGCCGGCAAAGTGCAAGCACCTTGACTAACTGCCTGAGCCCGTGACAGTTGCTCTCTGGCCGAAAGCCGTGATGACGCGGGCTGCGCCGCGCCCGGCTTGAGTACCGTGCTCATTTCAGTTCTCTCCAGTTTGGATTATCCAAGGGGTGAGGACGCCCTAACTTGGCAGGATGATCCTTGTGCTCAGGATCAAACGAGGTCACATATACCTTAACTTCGTCGTCAGGCAGAAAGAACACCTGCACTGTGTCTCCGTTGTCGAAGGGCTCAATCAAGACCTCTTTCTTGAGCGTCCTGTATTTCCATTCAGGAGGTTTTTGCCCCATCTGGAAATCCAAAGGCAGTGGCGGGCAACGCGTGTTCTCAGGCCCTCTTTGTCCGCAATCGCTACGCCGCCATCCAATCGTCACCTTGAGGTCAGGTGACCACCGCTCAGGCAGGTTCACACAGCACACCGTGCCATAACCACCGCCAATGCTGATGCCCCCCCCCCAGGCACCGTTGACGTAGTACTCCTGAATGCCTTCGCTGCTGTAGTTGAATCCTGAGATCGTGCTTGCACTGGCTTCGTTCTTCGGTAGCTCCTTGCCGCAAGCTGAGAGCAGCACCGCCACACCAATGATCCACATCCGACTCATTTGTCGTCGTTTCATGTGTTCGCTTCCCCGTAAAACGCTGCCTGGGACTCGGACTCGATAGCTGCCCAGAGTTCGTCTGGCCACTCATTCACCCATTCAGTGAAGCGTTGGTTCGGCTTGCGATGCTCACGCCAGCCTTGTGCCAACACTGGGCTGGCATGGAAGTCGTCATACGTGCTCAGGCCCAACACCACAAACTGAAACAGATCAGGTAAGTCGTCAAGGCCGTGTGCGTGTGCAGCCGCGAGCATGCTGACAAGCCTCTGGTGAATGAGGCCTCCCTCTTGCTGAGGCAAGATGTCTGGCATTTTCTCCAGCAACATCTGATAGACCATATCTGGTTCGGCCATCGTGAGCATTTGCGAAAACTGCTGCGCATCGAATTCCAACAGTCGATCTGGTGTGCTGATCTGACCGTTGTTCCGATCGAATTTCTCGCAGGTCCACCCCTGCCCTAACCGATCCGGCCACCCCCACCAATTGATCACAGAAGCCAACTGCTCACGCTGATGTGGTTTCAGCACAGCTAGCAGCGAAGACGTGACCCGAGTATCAGCAAATCGGCAGTACAAGGGCACATCGTCATCATCTGTTTCAACCCAGGCAAGCCACTGCAATACGGTTACAAGACTCGCCATATCGGACCGCGGCGATAGCAACGAAAAGGCGGGCTTGAGTTGGCACATTGATACCAACTGGCGCAAGAAGTCCGAGTTGTCCGGCATCGCACTCAGCAGAACAGGCCCGTGCTGACCAAAGCTATCGAACGCGCGCCCCTTGAGTACCCAATGAACTTGTACCGAGTGCCGCAGCACGAGACGATCAAGTAATTTTTCATTGAGCATACTCATGTCCAGCAGTGCCAGCCATGGTTCGGCCTCCTCGGCACACACCGTCACCATGCGCTCGCACAGTGCGCTCGAAACAGGAGAACAAGCGAATTGCATCTGCTCTTCAAACCGTTGCAAATGGAGAGCCAGCTTTCATGGCTGCAAGCATGCATGCCAGGCAGAACTGACGCGGAAGTGGGGGCATGGGCCACCCAATCGTCCCCGGTCCCACCATCGCCTTCTTGCTGGCCTTGACCGTGATCTTCCCCGGACACTGGGCCGTGAACTGCCCACCTGCAATGGTGATGCTCGCGCCACCTGACACCGCCAGCACGACCTTCTTGGCTGCGGCAAGGTTGACCACGCCACTGGCCGTCTTCAACTCCAGCGTCTGCTTGGCTGCCACCTGAGCGGCACCGGCTTGCGCCTGCAGGTCGATGGGGCCTTGCGCGGCGATCATCGTCAGGCCTTTGCCTGCTGCTTCGCTGCCAGGCTGGATGGCCCCAGCCAGCACGCCAATGGCCTGCCCGACCTGCACGCGAGCCTGTCCACCTACGGCCCAATGCGTGTCTTGTCCACTGGCGATCTGGATGGTGTCCTGGCTGCTCAGGTGCAGATCCTGCCCTGCCGTGAGGCCGATACCGGCTTTGCCAATCAGGGCGATGTCGGGGTCGGCCATGTGGGGCACTTTGTCGGCGCCGCCTTGGGTGAGCTTGTCAGCCGCATCGGCTTGCGCGTTGGGCAGGCTGGTGCTGCTGACCATGCCGCTCAGGCTCTTGGTCAAGGCGGCAGCGGGTGCGGCTTGATCATCAAGCGCGCTCTGGCCGGCTTGCTGGCTGCCAGCCGCGGTCGCCAGCCCCACAGTCTGGTGGGTGGTCGCCGCCTGATGGAAGGTCTGGCTCAGTTGTTGGGCTTGCTTGGCCAGGGCCATGCCGGGGGCGTTGTCACCGGCGGGCTCAGGCGTCTGCCCTTGGCCATCACGCAGGCTGAAGGTGCTGAGCATGATGCCGCGCGCGGCGCGCAAGCCACCCCAGCCGTCGGTGCGCAGCTCAAAGCCCAGGCCGCGGAAGCTGCCGCGGTGGTTGTCGGCCTGGTGCAGCAGGTGGCCCATTTGCAGCCAGGTCTGGTTGTGGGTGCTGTGCAGTTGGGTGCGCAGTTGGCCAGGGGTGTCGTCGAGCACCAGTTGGTTGTGGCCGCTGCCACCAAATTCCTTGCTCTTGACGCCGCTGAGCGCCGCGGCGTTCGCCTGACCTTCGTTGCCCTCGCTGGGGGCACCAGGGGCCGCACCGTGCCAGGCCGGGCTGTGGCCGCCGCTGCCGCTGTTGACGCGGTTCATCTGGCTGCTGGGGCGATGGTCGGTGGACTCGGCCAGGGCCGCCGTGTCCGGCGCACCCGCGGCGCTACCGGGCGTGGGCGCGATGCCGGAGTCGCCTCGGCCGTTGTAGAGGCTGGCAATGACCACCGGGCGGTCGATGTCGTTGCCCAGAAAGCCGACCAACACCTCCTGCCCGATGCGGGGGATGAACTGGTGGCCGCCGCCGGCCGTGGCGGCACGCTGCACGACGCGCACCCAGCAGCTGTGGTCGCTGTTGGCACGCTGCAGTGCAAAGGGATTGGCCTGCCAGTGGAACTTGACCTTGATGCGGCCCAGCGCATCGGTGTGGAGCTCGTCGGCGCCTTGGGCGCTGATCTGCCCCTGCGGGCCGACGACGATGGCGGTTTGCGGCCCCAAGGCGGTGGGGCGCGGACGGGGGCGTGCGCCGGTGCCGTCCAGCAGCACCGGGCGCCAGGGCACCTTGCGGCGCAGGGCCTGGAACTGGCAGGCGTAGCCGGTGCGCTCGGCGCGTTCGCGCAGGGCTTGGGTGTCGGCCGCCGTGTCGGTGGTGGCATCGGGGTCGATGGCCTGCTCGGCGCCCTCCTCCATGCCCAGTGCAGCGGGCAACGCCGCCTCGCCCAGGCTGCGCGCAATCGCTTCGCTGAGGTCTTTGGGCAGGTTGTTGATGCCCAGCGCGTGCACGCGGGTGAAGAAGAAGTCCTTGTCGCCCTCGGCTTGGCCGAACTGGGCCAGCGGGTCGAGGGTGGAATGGGTGACGGCCGCCCAGGTGCCGGCCCGCAGGGTGCGCACCGTGCCACGGCCCAGCCAGCGCTTGTAGCGCGCCTCCAGCGCCTCCTGCAGGCGGGTGGCGGCGAACTGGGCTTCGGCGCTGCTGCCCCAGATGAAGTCGCCGCTGGGGTCATAGCTGCTCAGCCAGGTTTGCAGGCTGCTGGCTTCGGTGCCGCCCCATTGGTGCGCGGTGGGCACCTCGGCGCTGATGGCAGCGTGGGCCTTGTAGTCCCAGCCTTGCACCACCGTCGCGGTGGGGCCCAACTCGCGCAGTGCGGCCAATGCCTGGATGCTGTCTTGGGCCTCCTGGCTGCTGCTGCCGTGGAAGCGGATGCCGCGCCCGCCCAGACTGCTCTGGCTGGTGGGGTCTTGCGGCTGGCGACTGCTGTCCACGAAGAAGACGACACGATGCCCCCCGGGGGCCGCCTCGTCTTCCTCCACCCGCCAGCCAATGCCCTCCTCGGCCAGCAGGCGCTGGACGAAGGCGAGGTCGGTCTCGCGGTACTGCACGCAGTAGCTGCGCTGGCCGCCATTGCGGGCAAACAGGCCCTGGGCCACGTAGGTGGGCACGTCTTCGTCCCAATCCCAGGCGGCAATGCTGGCGTGGTCGGCGAACACGTCTTCGACGATCTCGATCACGCTCTTGTCCTGCCAGACGCGGCTTTGCAGGCTGTGGCCGAGCAAGGCGATCCAGGGGCGCAGCAACAAGGCCTTGCGGGCCAGGCCGCCGTCACTTTGCAGAGACCAGGCCTCGGTGACGTAGCCACTGCGGCGCGCCTGGCTGCCATCGGCCAGGGTGGTCAGCAGGGTGACGGGACGGGCGTAGAGCTGTTTCAGCTCGACATGGGCGTCGAGCACCAGCGTGTTGAGGTAGAGCACGAAGGGCTCGGAGACCGCATCGTGCAGGATGAAGCTCTCGACCATCAGGTCGGTGGGCAGCGGACGCTCGCGGCTGGCCGAGGCCAGGTGATAGAGACGGGTGTCGGTGTGCCAAGCCGCCACCAGCGCCTGCCACAGCGGCGCAGCGGAAGATGGCAATGGCGGCAGCTCCGGCATGCCGGTCAGTTGACCGGGTCGGCCCGACAGAATCATGGTGTCCCTGGGTGAAATTCGTTTGCCAGGGAGTCTAGGAGGGGGGGCTGCGCGGGGACGCCCCCCTGATGGGGTGAATGTGCAACGGCCGGTAACGCGGCCTCAGGCGCTGGGCACCATGTGCCAGGGCTGGACGCTGGCATCGCCAGCGAACAAGGGGTGGGCCTCGGCTTCGGCCAGGGTCAGCACAGGCGTCACGCAGGCATCGGCGTCTGCGAAACGTTCGGCCCAGACGGCCAGGGACTGGGAGGCCACCAGCGCTGCCACCTCGTCACGCAAGGCCTGCGCATCCGGTGTGCCGGGGAAAGCACCGCGCTGCCAGTGACGGTCGATCCAGTCGGGGCGGCCAAACACCTCGCAGGCGGCTCGCCAGAACTTGTGTTCCAGCGCCCCCACGGCCAGGTGGCGATCGTCGGCCGTGCGGTACAGGCTGTAGCAGGGCAGTCCGCCGTTGAGCATGTCTTCCCCGGCGCCGGGACGGTGTCCCAGCATGGGGGCCAGCAGGGCGGCCGTGGAACGGGGCATGACCAGGTGCGCGTGCAGGCCGTGCGTCATGCTGACGTCGATGTGGTGACCCTCGCCCGTCCGCTGGGCAGAGAACACGGCCGACAGGATGGCGATGGTGGCCATGGCGCTGCCGCCGGCCAGATCGCCCCACTGCACATTGGACTGCGCCAGGCTGCCATCGGGCGCACGCATCTGATCGAGGGCGCCCGACAGGGCCATGAAGTTGAGGTCGTGGCCGGCCTTGTTGGCCCACGGGCCGGTCTGGCCGTAGCCGGTGATGGACACCATGACCAGACGCGGGTTGCGGGCGTGCAAGGTCGCAGCATCCAGGCCCATGGCCGTCAGGACCCCGGGGCGGAAGCTGTCGACCATGACATCAGAGGTGGCCAGCCAGTCGCGCAACTGCGCCAGATCGTCAGCCTGTCGAAAGTCGATGCGCCGACAGGTCTTGCCGTGGTTCAGGCTGTCGAACAGCGAACCCAAGGCGCGGGCCGGGTCCCCCTCCGGCGGCTCGACCTTGAGGATGTCGGCGCCCAGGTCGGCCAGCATGCGGGTGCTGAACGGGCCGGGCAGGTTGCGCGTGAGGTCGATCACGCGCAAGCCGCTCAGCAGCCCGTTCAAGCCGGTGCCCACGGGAAGGCCGGGCGCATCGGTGCGGGCATTCGTCACGCCACGTCCTCGAAGCGGCCACCTTCTTGCGCCATCTTCACCACGATGGCAGCGGGCTCGAAGCGGGCGCCATGGCGCTGTGCCAGTTCACGCGAACGGGCAACAAAGGCCTGCGCGCCCATCGCGTTGATGAACTGCAGTGCACCACCCTGGTGGGGTGCAAAGCCCCAACCGAAGATGGAGCCGATGTTGGTGTCAGACACCGAACGCACGACCTTCTCTTCATAGCAGCGCGCGGCTTCGTTGGCCTGGATGAACATCAGGCGGTCGATGATCTCCTGCTGGCTGGGCTGTTCGGCCTTGGGCGGGTAGATCTCCAGCAGACCGGGCCACAGGGTCTTCTCCTTGCCCTGGTAGTCGTACAGGCCCTGGCCGCTCTTCTTGCCGACGCGGCCACGCACGCCACACACCTCCTGCAGCACAGCCTCGCCAGGATGCGCCGGGTAGGCGATGCCTTCGGCGGCCAGGTCCTTGCGGGTCTGGGCCGAGATGTGCAGTGACAGGCTCAGCGAGACCTCGTCTTGCAGGGCCAGCGGCGGCATGGGCATGCCGGCCTTCAGGCCTGCGACCTCGACGGAACGCGGGTGCACACCTTCGGCCACCATGGCCAGGCCTTCCATCACATAGGTGGCGAACACGCGCGAGGTGTAGAAGCCGCGCTTGTCGTTGACGACGATGGGTGTCTTGCCGATCTGCAGCACGTAGTCGAAGCCGCGCGCCAGGGTCTCGTCCGAGGTTTGGGCGCCGACGATGATCTCGACCAGCGGCATCTTGTCAACCGGCGAGAAGAAGTGCAGGCCGATGAAGTTGGCCGGGCGCACACTGGCCTTGGCCAGGCCGGTGATGGGCAGCGTGGAGGTGTTGGACGCGAACACGGCGTCCGCGGCGATGACGGCTTCGGTCTTCTGTGTGCAGGCGGCCTTGATGTCGCGGTCTTCGAACACCGCTTCGATGACCAGGTCGCAGCCCTTGAGGTCCTCGTACGAGGTCGTGGTCTGGATGCGGGCCAGCAGCGCATCGCGCTTCTCGGTGGTGCTGCGGCCGCGCGAGATGGCCTTGTCCAGGATGCTTTGCGAGTAGGCTTTGCCCTTGTCGGCGTTCTCTTGCGTGGTGTCGAGCAGCACGACGTCGATGCCGGCCTTGGCCGAGACGTAGGCGATGCCCGCGCCCATCATGCCGGCGCCCAGGATGCCGACCTTCTTCACCTGGGTCTCGGCGATGCCTTTGGGACGCGACTGGCCTTTCTTGATGGCGTTGAGCTGGTGCCACAGCGTGCCGATCATGTTCTTCGAAACCTGCGAGACGACGCAGGCGGCGAAGTAGCGCGACTCGACCTGCGAGGCGGCATCGAAGTCGAGCAGGCAGCCCTCGAACAGGCAGCTCATGATGTGGGTGAGCGCCGGGTAGTTGCCGTGTGCCTTGGCGTTGGCCATAGACGGGGCAATGGCCAGCACCTGCACCACGGCCGGGCTCTTGCTGTCGCCACCGGGGATGCGGAAGCCCTTGGTGTCCCACGGCGCGGCGGCCTTGGGGTTGGCCAGGCACCAGGCTTTGGCCTTGGCAATGAGCTCATCGCGTGAGCTGGTCAGGTCGGTGACCAGGCCCATGTCCTTGGCCTTGGCTGCAGTCAGCTCCTTGCCTTGGGTGATGAGCTCCAGGCTCTTCTGGATGCCGATGAGGCGCGGCACGCGCTGGGTGCCGCCGCCACCGGGCAGCAGGCCCAGCTTGACTTCAGGCAGGCCGAGCTTGAGCTTGGGGTCGTTGAGGGCGATACGAGCGTGGCAGGCCAGTGCCAGCTCCAGGCCACCGCCCAGCGCGGTGCCGTTGAGCGCGGCGACCACGGGCTTGCCGCACTTTTCCATGCGGCGCAGCATGCCCTTGAGGCTTTCGCACAGCGCGTAGGCCTCGTCGGCCGAGGTGATCTGCGTGAGCTGGTCGATGTCGGCGCCGACGATGAAGGTGGACTTGCCCGAGGTGATGACGAGACCCTTGAGGGCGGCGTCGGTTTCCAGGCGCTGGACGAGTTCGGCGAAGGGCGCGGTCAGCGTCGGGTTCAGCACGTTCATGGCCCGGCCGGGCATGTCGATGGTGACCAGGCCGATGCCGTCGGCGTCGATGTCCAGGGTGAAGGCTTGCGCGTTGACGGATGTGGTCATGTTGGGTTGCCTCCGAATCAGACGCGTTCGATGATGGTGGCGATGCCCATGCCGGCACCGATGCACAGCGAGGCCAGCGCGGTGGACTTGCCGGTGCGCTCCAGCTCGTCCAAGGCGGTGCCGAGGATGATGGCGCCCGTGGCGCCGAGCGGGTGGCCCATGGCGATGGCGCCGCCGTTGACGTTGACGCGATCGAGCGAGACACCCAGGTCACGCGCGGTCTTCATCGGCACGGTGGCAAAGGCCTCGTTGATTTCCCACAGGTCGATGTCGCTGGCCTGCATGCGGGCCTTGCCGAGCGCCTTCAGGCAGGCGGGCGTGGGGCCGGTCAGCATGATGGTGGGTTCGGAGCCGATGACCGCACACATGCGCACCTTGGCACGCGGCTTGAGGCCGGCCTTGAGACCCGCTTCCTTGCTGCCCAACAGCACCAGGGCGGCACCATCGACGATGCCCGAGGAGTTGCCGGCGTGGTGCACGTGGTGGATTTTTTCGATGGTGGTGTAGCGGTCGAGCGCGGTCGCGTCGAAGCCCATGGTGCCCATCATCTCGAAGGAGGGATTCAGCTTGGAGAGCGACTCCACCGAGGTGCCGACGCGGATGGTTTCATCCTTGGCCAGCATCGTCATGCCATTGAGGTCGGTGACGGGCACGACCGAGCGGTCGAAGCGGCCATCGGCTTGCGCAGCCGCGGCGCGGCGGTGTGACTCGGCGGCGAAGGCATCCAGATCCGCCCGGCTGAAGCCTTCGAGCGTGGCGATGAGGTCAGCGCTGACGCCTTGCGGGATAAAGCCCAGACCGGTGTTGACGCGCGGGTCCATGGCCCAGGCGCCGCCGTCGCTGCCCATGGGCCAGCGGCTCATGGACTCGACGCCACCGGCGACCACCATGTCTTCCATGCCGGACATGATCTTGGCCGCAGCCAGGTTGACGGCTTCCAGGCCCGAGGCACAGAAGCGCGACAGCGTGACGCCAGCGACCGACTCGGCCCAGCCGGCGTCGAGCACGGCAGTGCGGGCGATGTCAGCGCCCTGCTCGCCTACCGGCGTGACGCAACCCATCACCACGTCATCGACCAGCGAGGTGTCGAGGTGATGGCGTTGTTGCAGCGCCTGCAGCAGCGTGCGCAGCAGCCACACCGGCGTGGCCTGGTGCAGGCTGCCGTCTTTCTTGCCCTTGCCGCGCGGCGTGCGCACGGTGTCGTAGATGTAGGCTTCGATCATGAATGGTTCCTCAAAGATGGCGGGATGGCGCGAGCGTCAGATCACAAGAAACGGCTCGCGAGCTCCTTCATGATTTCGTTGGTACCGCCATAGATGCGCTGCACGCGGGCGTCGGCGTACAGGCGAGCGATCACGTATTCCTTCATGTAGCCGTAGCCGCCAAACAGCTGCAAGCATTCGTCGATCAGCTTGCACTGCTGGTCGGTGATCCAGTACTTGAGCAGCGCGGCACGCTCGACGCCCAGCTCCCCCTTGAGGTGAGACACCATGGCCGCGTCCACCATGGCGCGCGAGGCCATCAGGAGGGCCTGGCATTCGGCCAGCGTGAAGCGGGTGTTCTGGAAGTTGAAGATGGGCTTGCCGAAGGCCTGACGGTCCTTGGTGTAGGCCAGGGTTTCCTGCATGGCCAGCTCCATCGCGCCCACGCCGCCCACGGCGACGATCAGGCGCTCTTGCGGCAGCTCCTGCATCAGCTGGAAGAAGCCCATGCCTTCTTGCAGACCCAGCAGGTTCTCCTTGGGCACGACCACGTCATCGAAGAACAGCTCGGAGGTGTCCTGCGCGTCCATGCCGATCTTGTCGAGGTTGCGGCCGCGGCGGAAGCCGGTGACCTCGTCGGTCTCGACCACCAGCAGCGAGATGCCTTGCGCGCCCTTGGTCTTGTCGGTCTTGCAGACGACGACGATGAGGTTGGCGAGCTGGCCGTTGGTGATGAAGGTCTTGCTGCCGTTGATCTTGTAGGTGTCGCCCTCCAGCACGGCGGAGGTGCGCACGCCCTGCAGGTCGGAGCCGGTGCCGGGCTCGGTCATGGCGATGGCGCCGATCAGCTCGCCGGTGGCCATCTTGGGCAGCCAGCGCTTTTTCTGCTCTTCGGTGCCGTAATGCAGGATGTAGGGGGCGACGATGCCCGAGTGCAGCGAGCCGCCAAAGCCGGCCTGACCAGCCGCGGCCTGGGCCAGGATCAGGGCAGCTTCGTGGCCGAAGTCGCCACCGGCACCACCGTACTCTTCGGGCATGGAGGCGCACAGGAAACCGTTGGCACCGGCTTCGCGCCAGGCTTCGCGGTCCATCATGCCCTGGGCACGCCAGGCTTCGTCCTTCGGACCCCACTGTTCTTTGAAGAAGCGTGTGGCCGACTCCAGCAGCATCTTGTGCTCGTCGGTCATCCAGGTGGATTCGAAGTTCTGAATGGGCATGAGGTCTCCTCAGGAAAAGCTGCGTGGACCGCTTGACGCGACGCCTTCCCTTCAGACCCTTGACGGTAATTTGAATTACCGTTGGTGGAAACCCGTAGAACAGACATCCTGGACGACAGATTTTGTCGTCCTGTCGCATGGAATGCCTTTGTGCATCGCGTCTGCGGCAGATGATCCATGTTGATCAAGGCCGCGTCGCAAGGCAAGAGGATTGGGCCTGATTCGGCGAACGATCGTTCATTTGGTAAGATGAATTACCAACTTGGAAAGCCGGATTCCCATGCCCGCCAGCACCCCCAGCGCCCCGCCGCCGCGCACCCACGAGGAGCGCCGCGCCATGCTCGCCACCATGCGCACCGACACGCTGCAGCGCATCGAAAAGGCGGTGTTGAGCCTGTTCTCCCAGCGCGACTTCCATGAGGTCAGCCTGATCGACGTGGCGCGCACGGCCCATGTGTCCCTGCAGACGATCTACAAGTACTTCGGCAGCAAGGAGGTGCTGGTGTACGCGATGCTCGACGTGATGCTAGGCCGCCTGGCCGAGCGCATGCTCGACCACCTGCAGGGCATCGACAACGTGCGCGAGCGCCTGCGCAAGACCTGCTGGGTGACGCTGGACTACATGGACAAGCACCCGGCCGTGATCCTGCTGCTGTTCACGGCGGTGCCGGTGTCACGCCACAACCAGATCGGCATTTATGAAAGCCCGGAGCTGATGGGAGCGTTTCGCGGCGTGCTGAAAGACGGGCAGGCGCGCGGGGTGCTCAACAACACCGTGTCCTCCAAGGTACTGCTGGACGTGTTCATGGGCATCATCGGACGGGTCATCCTGATGCATGTGGTGCGTGGTGAGCAACGTCCGCTGGTGGACCAGTTCGACGCGCTGTTTCACATCGTCTGGCGGGCGATGTCGGACGACTGAACGCGCACCAGACGACGCGACACTCACAGCGCCACCGCCTTGCCTACCGCGAGGATGGGACCGGTCGGACGGCCGATGGGCGAGCCGTTGGCCGGCTCCATCGTGAGCTCGAACAGCTGTCGCTGTCCCAACGCAGGCAAGCGAGAGGCCGGGATCACATAGGTTTGCCCCGCCTGAACGAGGCCCAGCGAGGTGGGACCGGCAGCGCCTTCGGGCTTGGTCCAGAATTCCATCGCCTTGCCGGCCGGCACCACGGGCATCGCGCCCACGGGGATGAGGCGCACGTCGCCGCCCGCGGCCGCCTCCACCACCCAGGTTGTGGTGCGATCGGGCGCCTGCAGCACGGCCAGGTAACGGGCGCTGACCACTATGCTGTCGGGCTGACGGATGGTGACCAGCACTGTGCCCATCACCACGCTGGCCGCCACGGCCAGGCCGCTGACGACTTGCCAAAAGCGGGTGCGGCGCCAGAACGGATCGTTCGCTGCCGGCGCCATCACCACCGGCGGACGCCCTGTTCCCAGGCGACGGGCGATGCGCGACCACAGGTCGGGACGCACCATCATGGGCGCCGTGTGGGCGTGAAAGTTCAGGAACCGATCCTGCCAGGCGTACACCTCGGCCTGCAGCTCGCGGTCGATGCGCAGCTGGGCTTCAAAGGTGTCGCGCTCGCTCGGGGTCAGGGTGCCGAGCACGTACTCGCCCGCCGAGGCGGTGCGTTCCAGTGCGTCTTGCAAGTTCATGTCAGGCACTCCTTGAGGGCCAGCAGACCGCGGCGCACCCAGGATTTGATGGTGCCCACAGGCCGGTTGCGGCGCTGGGCAATCTGTTCATGGGTGTAGCCTTCCAGATAGGCGTCCACCACGCATTGGCGCTTGTCATCGTCCAGTTGCGACAGGCAGTACTGGAGGGCCGCATCGTCCAGGTCGGGTGCGGTGTCCGTGTGCGTGGCGGTGCTGTCGATGAGCGCCGTCAGCTCATCGCCCACGGGTGTTTCGCGCTCGGCGCGACGGGCTTCGTCCAGGGCCCGGTGACGCACGATGGTGTAGATCCAGCCGCGTCCCGATCCGAGCGAGCGCTGGTAGGTCCCGGCACGCTGCCAGATTTGCACGAAGGCCTCTTGCAGCACATCGTGCGCCAGCTCGCGGTTGCGCACGATGCGCATGGCCACACTCAGCAGCCAGCGCGACTCACGCTCGTAGATCGCCTGCAAGGCGAACTGCTCACCGCGAGCACAGGCCTCCAGGGCGGCGTCATGGTCAAAATCCAGGCTCATTGACGGGGTCCATGGGGGATCAGGCAAGACCGGAAATCCCAGCCTCGCCACATTATGACGTGCGCTTGAGGGCGCCCGTGCTCAGTGCTGGCTCAAGGGCACGGCGATGTCGACCACACTCAGGTCAGAGGCCAGCTTGCCGCGCGGCTGGGCCTTGCCGGTCAGCACGTCCACGCTGTAGAGCGCCACCGAGCCGTCGGCCGCGTGCATCGTGGCCAGTGCGCGGTTGGAGACGGTGATGCCGTCACGCAGCACGCTGTAGATGTCGAAGCCGGTGGTGCTGGACGCGTCCACGGTCAGCTTGCCGGTGGCCATCAGCGAGCCGGCATTGGGCGGCGACTGCAGCACGACCTGATCCTGGGTGGCGTCCAGCACGAACAGGGTGGTGCCGGTAGTGGGCGGCGTGGCCGGGCTCAGGTCGTTGTTGGTGTAAGCCGCGGCCACGATGCCCTGGGCCGGGGTGCCAGCGGTGTAGTTCAGCGTGCCGTCGGCGAGGGTCACACCGTTGGCGTTGACGTTGTGGCGCAGGTTCTGACCGGCATCACTGACGATGCGCAGGCGGTCGGCTGCGGGGTTGAAGTCTACGCCAAAGGTGGTGCCGGACAGGGGCACGCTCAGGCGGTTGACCAGGGCGGCCGCCGCGTTGACGGTGCTGAGGGTGTAGACCCCGCCCGCATCGCCCACGCCGTAGAGCAGACCGTCTTGCACGCGGAAGTCGATGCCGACCAGACGGGTGTCACCTTGCAGGCCATTGACCATGCCGATGAGGCGGGCCTTGGAAGGCTTGTGCTCATTGAAGCAAACCAGACGACTGTCGGCGGTCAGGGCCACGACGTCGAGCTTGTCGTCGGCAGAACCTTTCTTGCCGGCCAGGGTGCCGGCGGTGCCGCTGGCACAGCTCAGCGGCGGGGTGTCGCGGCGCATGTCGGCCTGGGCGCCGAAGGACAAGGCCAAGAGGGTGGCGGCCAGCGAGAGGGAGAAACGGTGTTGCATGACTTTTTCCTTGCGTGAATGAACGTGGGCGATCCGGATGGCGACCCGGCCTCGATATGAGGCGATGCGGGCGCTCATCTGGGACTACGAACGGATGCAGGAAAAAGATGCAGTGCGGATGAAAAAAGTTGAAAAAACTTCGGCCGACCTGTCAGCCCCCTCGGGCGGCGGCCTCGCGGAGCTTGTCCTTCTTGCTCTTGCGCTTGCCTTTGACGCCACCATTCGGGTCGAGTCCCTTGGGGCCGTCCACGACGCTGCCATCAGTCGGCGCCGGTGCCGCCGGCTCGAATCCAGCCAGGCGTTCGCGCGGCACGCGTTGACCCTGGCGCTTTTCGATCAGACGGAAATGCGACTCGGCGTCGGGCGTGATGAAGCTGATGGCCAGGCCGCTGGCGCCCGCCCGGCCGGTGCGGCCGATGCGGTGGATGTAGTCGTCGGGCGAGCGGGGCAGGTCGAAGTTGACCACCACGGGCAGGCCGGCGATGTCGATGCCGCGCGCGGCCACGTCGGTGGCCACGACCACCTGCAGTTCGCTGGCCTTGAAGGCGTCGAGCACGGCGCGGCGGGCGCCCTGGCTCAGGTCGCCATGGAAGGCGGCCGCGTGAATGCCGGCCCGGTGCAGCTTGTGCGCGACCAGTTCGGTGGCGTACTTGGTGGCGGCAAACACCAGCACGCGTGAGGTGCTGCCCCAGTCACTGGTCTGGATCAGGTGCTTGAGCAGCTGGGCGCGCTGGGGGGCATCGACCTCGATGGCGCGCTGGGTGATGTCCGGACGGGTCTCGGGCTCGGCCGGCACCTCGATGCGCAGCGGGTCGTGCAACAAGGCCGAAGCCAGGGCCTGCACCTCGTCGGCAAAGGTGGCCGAAAAGAACAGGCTCTGGCGGCGCGCCGGCAGCATCGCCAGGATCTCGGCCAGCTCGTCGGCAAAACCCAGGTCCAGCAGACGGTCGGCCTCGTCGAGCACCAGGGCGGCCACGTCGTCGAGGCGCACGGCGTTGTGCTGGACCAGGTCGAGCAGGCGCCCCGGTGTGGCCACGACGATGTCGGCGCCACCGCGCAAGGCCATCATCTGCGGGTTGATGGACACGCCGCCAAAGGCGGTGACGACCTTGACGGGCGCGCCCAGGCCCTGGGCCAGTTCACGGGTCACGCCGCCCACCTGATCGGCCAGTTCGCGCGTGGGCACCAGGATCAGCACCAGCAAGCGGCGCGGCGTGCTGCGGCGCGTACCCAGCACCTGCTGCAGGAGCGGCAGCACGAAGGCGGCGGTCTTGCCCGAACCGGTCTGCGCCAGACCGAGCACATCGCGCCCCTGCAAAATGGCCGGGATGGCGGCCGACTGGATGGGCGTGGGGTGCACGAAGCCCTGATCGGCGGCGACGCGGGCCAGGGGAGAGGTCAAACCAAGGGAAGCAAAGGGCATGGCGGCAGTGTAAAGGCGCCCCTCCCTACATGTCCCTGCGACAATCGGGGTTTTGTCCCGTTCTGAGAAGGAAAATCCCATGTCCACCATCCCCGCTTGCCCCGTTTGCGCCATGGAGAACACCTATCAGGATGGCGACAACTACGTCTGCCCGGACTGCGCCCATGAATGGCCAGTGGCCGCCCAGGCCGAGGAAGGCGAGGCCGACGCGGTCATCAAAGACGCGCACGGCACCCCGCTGGCCGATGGCGACAGCGTCATCCTGATCAAGGACCTCAAGGTCAAGGGCTCCTCGCTGGTGCTGAAGAAAGGCACCAAGGTCAAGAGCATCCGCCTGGTGGGTGGCGACCACGATGTGGACTGCAAGATCGACGGCATCGGCAGCATGTCGCTGAAGTCCGAGTTTCTGAAGAAGGCCTGAGGCCGGCCTGAGCCTTGGCTGGCGGCCCCTGCAATCTAGGGCTTGGGTTGGCGCCCAAAGTGCCGATATAGACAGCAAGCCTTGCCGAACACCGCGGGGCGTCGCCCGAAAGCACCATGTCGAATCACCTCGCCCCTGAACACGAAGCCCAGCGTCTGGCCGCTGTGGCGGCCCTGGCCTGCACGGCCGACATGGGCGATCCGGCCCTGGATGCGCTGGTGCGGGTGGCCGCCCAGAGCTTTGGTGCGCCTGCGGCGGTGATCAGCCTGATGCAGGCCGACCACCAGGTCTTTGTGGCCCGGGTGGGCGTGGATGTGTCGGAGTTGGCGCGGACCGAATCGCTGTGTGAACCGGTGCTGGCCTCGCCGCAGAGCCCGCTGGTGGTCGAAGACCTGAGCGCCGACCCGGCACGTGCCCAACACCCGCTGGTGCAAGGCGAGCCGCATGTGCGCCTGTACGCTGGCGCGGCCCTGTGCGACGACCAAGGTCTGGCTGTGGGCACCCTGGTTTTGCTCGACACCCAGCCTGCGGCGCCCTGGACCGAAGTGCAACGCCGCAGCTTGCAGGACCTGGCCCTGGTGGCCGCCCGCATCTTGCAAGACCGGCGCAGCCTGCGCGAGCACGCAAGCTCTGCGCTCGTGCCACACGAGGCGCAGACCACCCTGGCGGCGGCGCTGCCCGGTTTGCGTCCGGCCGATCAGTTTCAGGAGCAGTTGGAAGCCGAACTGGCCCACGCCATGCGCACGGGCGAACCCTTTGCCTTGCTGGCCCTGGACATCGACGGGATCGACACCATTGAAACCGGCTTCGGCGCCGCCGCCGCCGAGTTCGCCCTGCACGACACCGTGCAACGCCTGGCCCAGCAGGTGCGCCTGGGCGATGTGCTGGCCCGCCTGGGGCCGACGCGTTTCGGCGTGCTGATGCGCCACGGTGGCGACGACGAGGCCGAAGGCCTGCAACGACGCATCGCCCACGCCGTGGCCGCGCCGCTGGTGCTGCCCAGCGGCGACGAGGTGGGTGTGGGACTGGCCATGGGGGTGGCGGCGTATACGGACGCCACCGAATCCCTGCACCAGTTACAGGAAGCCGCGCTCACGGCACTGGAAGCCGACCGGGCCCTGCAAGCGCGACGCTGGCAGGCCTTCACGCTGACACGCTGAACTCAGCGCGCCTCGCCGTCTTCCTGCTGCTTCTCGGCCAAAGTCTGGCGGCTGCGCGCGTTGATGACGCGCAACTCGGCCAGCGCCGTGTCGATCTGGGCGCGTTTGGCTTCGAGTTCCGCAATGGCCGCATCGGTCTTCTCGATGACATAGGTGAGCTGCTGGATGCGGCCTTCGCCGCGCTGCCCATACATGTCCAGGTAGTGCTTGATCTCGGCCAACGGGGTGCCGAGCGACTTGGCCCGCAGGATGCGGGTCAGCCGGGCGCGATCCACTTTGTTGTAGACCCGGGTGCCATTGATGCGGCGCGGCGCCAGCAGGCCCTTGGTTTCGTAAAAACGCAGGGCACGGGGCGAGACCTTGTACAGCTCACACACCTCGGCGATGCCCATCAGGGCGTCGGCGCTGGTGTCGTCCTCGTCGTCAAAGGCCCAAGACGGTGGTAGGCCCGTCTCGCGCTGCGCGAGCTCGGACGTCGATGCATTTTCAGCTTTGGCTTTCACGGAACCCACCACGACAAGAACACCCCACTTCGTTTTCCGGACGCCATGTTAACGGGCCGGGACACTCCTCGCCCGTTCGACAGCCGAACCTGCGAGGTTTCCCAAGGGTAGCGACGCGCCGCCCAAGGCTGGCTAGGTAGTTTACCTAGTCAGCATTTGATTGACGTTAACGTCAAGCAACTCTACAGTGAACCTGTCCTCTCCAGACTGGTTCACCAAGATGCCTGCCCTGCGATCTGCCCTTCACACCAAGTCCCCTGCCTTCCAGGCCAACGTCGACCGCATGACGGAGCGCCTGGACCAGGTCCGCGCGCTGGAAGCCCAGGTGCGCGACGGCTCGGCCGACAAGCGCGCCAAGTTCGACCAGCGTGGGCAGTTGCTGCCGCGTGAACGCGTGGCCCGCCTGCTCGACCGCGGCTCGCCCTTTCTCGAGTTCAGCACCCTGGCCGGCCTGGGCATGCACGACGACGACGGCAAGAAGTCCGTCCTCGGCGGCGGCACCATCATCGGCGTGGGCATCGTGGCGGGCAAGCGCTGCCTGATCACCGCCAGCGATTCGGCCCTCAAGGGCGGCACCGTCTCACCGATGGGCCTCAAGAAGGGCCTGCGCGCGCAGGAAATCGCCCGCGAGAACAAGCTGCCCCTGATCTGCCTGGTCGAGAGCGGCGGCGCCAACCTGATGTACCAGGCCGAGATCTTCGTGGAAGGCGGGCGCAGTTTCGCCAACCAGGCGCGTCTGTCGGCCATGGGCATCCCGCAGATCGCCGTGGTGCACGGCTCGTCCACCGCTGGCGGCGCCTACCTGCCCGGCCTGTCCGACTACGTCGTGCTGGTCAAGGGACGCTCCAGCATCTACCTGGCCGGCCCCCCACTGGTCAAGGCCGCCATCGGGGAAGACGCCACCGACGAGGAACTGGGCGGCGCCGAGATGCACGCCAGCGTGACCGGCCTGGGCGAGTACCTGACCGACAACGACGCCCATGCCATCGCCCTGACCCGCGACCTGGTCGACAAGCTGAAATGGGATGCGGCCACACCGCCCAAGGCCGACGTGGTCGCGCCGCTGTACGACGAGCAAGAGCTGCTCGGCTGCATCCCCGCCGACGACCGCGAGCCCTTCGACACCCGCGAGGTCATCGCCCGCATCGTCGATGGCTCCGACTTCCTCGAATTCAAGGCGGAGTACGGCCACGAAACCCTGTGCGGCCACGCCCGCATCAACGGTCACCTGGTCGGCATCCTGGGCAACAACGGCCCGATCCAGCCCAGTGGTTCGACCAAGGCCGCGCAGTTCATCCAGCTGTGCGACCAGTCCGGCACCCCGCTGCTGTTCCTGCAGAACACCACCGGCTACATGGTCGGCAAGACGGCCGAGCACACCGGCGCCATCAAGCATGGCTCCAAGATGATCCAGGCCGTGGCCAATGCCCGCGTGCCGAAATTCACCGTGGTGCTCAACGGCTCGTTTGGCGCCGGCAACTACGGCATGTGCGGTCGCGGCTTCGACCCGCGCTTCATCTTCAGCTGGCCTTCGGCCCGCACCGCCGTGATGGGCGGCGCCCAGGCCGCCAAGGTGATGGAACTGGTCACGCGCGGCAAGATGGAACGCGCCGGCATGCCCGTCAACGACGCGATGCTCGAAGGCATGTCCGGCGAGATCCGCAAGCGCCTGGACGCCGAGGCCAGCGTGCTGTTCGGCACCGCCCGCCTGTGGGACGACGGCGTGATCGACCCACGCGATACCCGCCGCGTGCTGTCGATGTGCCTGGATATGGCCGCCGAAGCCGAACAGCGCCAGCTGCGCCCCAACACCTTCGGCGTGGCTCGTCTGTAAGCCCTGCCCTCCCCCTGCCCTGTCTGCCCCACCCGCCGTTTCAAGGACCGCTCATGCAATTCACCGCCGAACACCTCACCCTCAGCGACACCGTCAAGCGCTTCGTCGAAAACGAGATCAACCCCTATTCCGACGAATGGGAAAAGGCCGGGCACTTCCCCGCCCACGACGTCTTCAAGAAGCTGGGCAACCTGGGCCTGCTGGGCATCAAGTACGACACCGCCTACGGTGGCATGGGCCTGGACTTCTCGTACTCGATGGTGGCCTCGGAAGCGCTGGGCGTGGCCAACTGCGGCGGCGTGCCGCTGGCCATCGGCGTGCAGACCGACATGTGCACCCCGGCCCTGCACCGCTTCGGCTCGGACGCGCTGAAGAAAGAATTCCTGGCCCCGGCCATTGCCGGTGACATGGTCGGCTGCATCGGCGTGAGCGAAGTGGGCGGCGGCTCGGACGTGGCCGCGCTCAAGACCACGGCCAAGTCCGATGGCGACGACTACGTCATCAATGGCTCCAAGATGTGGATCACCAACGGCATGCAGGCCGACTGGTGCTGCCTGCTGGCCAACACTTCCGAAGGCAAGGTCCACGAGAACAAGTCACTGATCATCGTGCCGATGGACGCCAAGGGCATCGAGCGCCAGAAGATCGACAAGCTGGGCATGCGCTCGTCCGACACGGCGCAGCTCTTCTTCGACAACGTGCGCGTGCCCAAGCGCAACCTGATCGGCGTCGAAGGCACGGGCTTCATGATGCAGATGCTGCAGTTCCAGGAAGAGCGCCTGTACGGCGCGGCCAACTCGCTGCTGATGATGGACCGCCTGATTGACCTGACCATCGCGTACTGCAAGGAGCGCAGCACTTTCGGCACGCCGCTGATCCACAACCAGGTCATCCACTTCCGCCTGGCCGAGCTGCGCACCGAGGTCGAGTTGCTGCGCTCGCTGACCTACCGCGCGGTCGAAGACTACGTGGCGGGCAAGGACGTGACCCGCCTGGCCTCGATGGCCAAGCTCAAGTGCGGTCGCCTGACCCGCGAAGTGACCGACAGCTGCCTGCAGTACTGGGGCGGCATGGGCTTCACCTGGGACAACCCGCTGGCCCGCGCCTACCGCGACGGTCGCCTGGTCTCCATCGGAGGCGGCGCCGACGAAATCATGCTGGGCATCATCGCCAAGCTCGAAGGCACCCTGCCCAAGAAGGCCCGCTGAGGATCACCCCATGAGCCACACCACCCTTCAGGTCCAGATGGACCGGGGCGTCTGCACCCTCACGCTGAACCGGCCCGAGGTGCGCAACGCCATGTCCATGACCATGGTGCAGGAGCTGCTCACCGCCCTGAGTGACGCCGAAGCCGACCCGCAGGCCCGCGTGGTGGTGCTGCGCGGCGCGGGCGGCCACTTCTGCGCCGGTGGCGACATCGGCGACATGGCCCAGGCGCGCATGAAGCTGGCGCAGCAGCAGGCGGCACTCAGCGCCGGGCAGGCGGTCAACGAGCGCAACCCGATCGAAGCGGTCAACGCCGCGTTCGGTCGCCTCTGCCTGGCCTTCTCACGCTCCAGCCTGCCCATCGTCACCGTGCTGGAAGGCACGGTGATGGGCGGCGGCTTCGGCCTGGCCTGCGTGTCCGACGTCACCCTGGCGCGCGACAACGTGAGCTTCCGTCTGCCGGAAACCTCGCTGGGCATCGTCCCGGCACAGATCGCGCCCTTCCTGGTCGAACGCCTGGGCTACGCCGAGGCCAAGCGCCTGTCGGTGACGGGCGCCAAGGTCGATGCGCAGGAAGCCCTGACGATCCGCCTGGTGCACGAGGTGCATGCCGACGAGGCCAGCCTGGCTGCGGCGCTGCAGCGCACGGTCGATCGCATCCTGGCCTGCGGCCCCAAGGCCATCACCGAAACCAAGTTGCTGCTCGCCCGTGCCCGCCACACCTCGGCCGAATACCTGATCGACGACGCCGCGGCGGTGTTCGCCCGCGCCGTGCTCAGCGAAGAAGGCCAGGAGGGCACCAGCGCCTTCATGCAAAAACGTGCGCCGACCTGGGTTCCATGACCCACCCCCTACGCGCTGCGCGCGCCCCCTCAAGGGGCACCACCAACGGACCGGCGAAGCCGGATCCATGGTGGTCGCTGGGATGACACCGCATGCAGAGATGTTCACCATAAAGACACCATGCTGAAAAAAATCCTCATTGCCAATCGCGGCGAGATCGCCTGCCGCGTCATCCGCACCGCCCGCAAGCTGGGCTACCGCACGGTGGCCGTCTACAGCGAAGCCGATGCCCAGGCCCCGCACGTCAGCCTGGCCGACGAGGCCGTCTGCATTGGCCCCGCCCCCGCGGCCGAGTCCTACCTGAAGGCCGACGTGCTGCTGGCAGCCTGCCGCCAGACCGGTGCCAACGCCATCCACCCCGGCTATGGCTTCCTGTCGGAAAACGCCGCCTTCGCCCAGGCCTGTCGTGATGCCGGCGTCATTTTCATCGGCCCCTCGCCCGAAGCCATCCGCGTGATGGGCGACAAGGCCGGCGCCAAGCAGGAGATGATCAAGGCTGGCGTGCCCACCGCGCCCGGCTACCTGGGGGCCGATCAGAACGACGAGACCCTGATCGCCGAAGGCCAGCGCCTGGGCTACCCGCTGCTGGTCAAGGCCGTCAGCGGCGGCGGCGGACGCGGCATGCGTCTGGTGCACCAGGACAGCGAACTGGCCCAGGCCATCGTCAGTGCCCGACGCGAAGCGCAAAGCGCCTTCGGCGACGGCACGCTGATGCTCGAGCGCCTGATCCTCGACGGCCGCCACATCGAGATCCAGGTCTTCGCCGACAGCCACGGCAACGCCGTCTACATCGGCGAGCGCGACTGCACAGCGCAGCGCCGTCGCCAGAAGGTCATCGAAGAGTCCCCCTCCCCGGTCGTCAGCCCCGCCATGCGCGAGGCCATGGGCCGCGACGCGGTGCTGGCCGCCAAGGCGATTCACTATTGCGGCGCTGGCACCATCGAGTACATCGTTGACCAGAACCTGAACTACTACTTCCTGGAGATGAACACCCGCCTGCAGGTGGAGCACCCGGTCACGGAAATGATCTCGGGTCTGGACCTGGTGGAGTGGCAGTTGCGCGTGGCCTCAGGTCAGCCTCTGCCCCTCACACAAGAGCAGATCACGCTGAGCGGCCATGCCGTCGAGGCGCGTCTGTACACCGAAGACCCCTACGCCAACTTCGCCCCGCAGACCGGGCGCATCGCCTGGTGGCGCCCCGAGCAGGCCCTGTTCGACGGCGTGCGCATCGACGACGGCATCCGCGAAGGCGGCGAGGTCAGTCCGCACTACGACCCGATGGTGGCCAAGCTCATCGTGCACGGCCGCGACCGCGACGACGCGATCCGCCGCCTGATCGCCACGCTGGACGACGCGCCCCTGCTGGGCCTCAACCACAACGCCCGCTTCCTGCGCGACCTGGTGGACCACCCGCGTTTCCGCGCTGGCACCATGACCACCACGCTGATCGACCAGTGGCAAACCGAGAGCGAGCCCCTGCTGCAGCGCCCTGCTGCCCCCGACACCGCCTGGCTGCTGGCCGCCGCCCTGCACGCCGTGCACCGTGAAGGCCGTGCCACCGACCTGCGCGCCGCCAGCGTGCTGGCCTACGACATCCCGCTGGCCTGCGGCAGCGACCAGCGTGCCCTGCGCGTGCAGCACGGCACCGGCCACACCTACCTGGTCCACCCCACGCCCATGGCGCCTGCCACCCCACTGCGCCTGCTCTCGCACGACGAAGCCACCGGCTGGTGCCGCTACGAACTGGACGGCGTGCAAAAGCGCGTCCGCGCCGTGTGGGTCGGGGAAGAACTGCACCTCGTGATCGAGGCGGCCACCCACGTGTTCACCGAGGTCTCGGCCTGGCCCAACCAAGGCAGTGGTCAGGACCCCAGCCGCGGCCTCTCGCCCGTGGCGGGCACGGTGGCACAGGTGCTGGTCAAGCCCGGTGATGCGGTCGTCGAAGGCCAGCCGCTGCTGAGCATCGAGGCCATGAAGATGGAAATGTGGCTCTCCGCGCAAGCCCCGGGCGTGGTCAAGGCCGTGCATGCGGTCCCGGGCGAACAGGTGCAGGCCAAGGCCCTGCTGATCGACATCGAACTCACCAAGGATCAATGATGGACAAGGCCATTCTCACCTGCGCGCTCACCGGCGTGCTGACCGACCCCAAGCAACACCCGGTGCCCGTCACGGCCCAGGAAATGGCCGCCGCCGCGCGCGAGGCCTACAACGCGGGCGCGTCCATCATGCACGTGCACCTGCGCCAGCAGGCCCCCGGCATGGGGCGCTTCCCCAGCTGGGACCCGGCTGTGGCCGCCGAGATCGACACCGCCATCCGCGAGGCCTGCCCCGACGTCATCATCAACCTGACCACCGGCGTGGTCGGCACCGACATCTCCGGCCCGGCGGCCTGCATCCGCGCAGTGCGCCCCGAGATCGCCGCCTGCAACGCCGGCAGCCTGAACTACCTCAAGATCAAGGACAACGGCGAATGGGCCTGGCCCCCGATGCTGTTCGACAACCAGGTCGACAAGGTCAAGGCCATGCTCGACGTGATGAACGAAACCGGCACCCGCGCCGAGTTCGAATGCTTTGACGTGGGCATCGTGCGCTCGGTGGGCATGTACAAGAAGGCCGGCATGACCGACCACCTCGAATACAACTTCGTGATGGGCGTGGCCTCGGGCATGCCGGTGGACGCCGACCTGCTCAAGCTGCTGGTCAAGTACCGCGAACCCGACACCATCTGGCAGACCACCCTGATCGGCCGTGAAGAGATCTGGGCCGTGCACCAGGCCACCGCCGACCTCGGCGGCATGCTGCGCACCGGCGTGGAAGACACCTTCTACCTGCCCGGAGGCGCCCGCACCACTGGCAACGGCCAGCTGATCGAGGCCCTGGCCCAGTGCGCGCGCAACGCCGGTCGCGCCATCGCCAGCCCCGCCGAAGCCCGTGCCCTGCTCGGCCTCAAGCCCCGCAGCGCCCATGGCGTCTCATCGCCCCTCGTCACTGCCTAAGGACATACCCCAGAACGGGTGGCCCCCCTCACAGGCACCGACTGAAACTGGCATCATCGATCAGCGCCCTTACGCAGTCGTCGACCGGTTCATGGTGTCCAGCCCTCTTCTCCCCACCACCCACAGCGAGCCCCCTGCGCCTCGGGGTCGCGCGTCGGCGGCGGCGGATTGGCATGGCACCGCTCAACAGGGCTTGCATCGTCTGCAAATCACGGTGTTGCCCTACTGCATCGGCGTCGGGTCTGCCTACCTCGGGAGCACGCTCCACGCTGTGCCACTGTGGGCGGCGCACGCCCTGGCCCTTTGGTGCACGACCGGCGTCTTGCTGTTCTGGGCCCTGTTGCACCACGACCTGACTGAACAATGGCATGACCCCGCCCTGATTTTTCCCCAGGTGCTGTTCGGCTGTGGCGCCGTGGTCTTGGCCTACACCCTGATCGACGCATCGAGAGGCCTGGCCCTGTTGTGGCTGTGCCTGCTGATGCTGTTCGACATCCACCGTCTCACCACCCGCCAACTGGTGCTGGCTACGATGGGATCGCTCACCTTGATGGTCGTGGCCACGCTGCTGCATGACCAGCTGCATGACACCCCCATCGACCGGATCTCGGAATGGATCAGCTTGGGCACAGGCGCCATCGTCATGCCAGTGATGCGCCTAGTCTCGCTCAAGAGCTACCGCATGCGCAGCGAGATGCTGGCCCAACGGGCCGCATTGGCCCAGACGGTCGCCGACCTGGAGCGCGCCTCAGCCCATGATGCGCTGACAGGCCTGATCAACCGCCGCCACATGCAGACCCTGCTCGATGAAGAGTTTCGCCGCCTGCGCCGCACCGAGCAGGCCTTCTGTCTGGCCATCATCGACCTGGATCACTTCAAGCAGATCAACGACCAACACGGCCATGCAGTGGGCGACGCCGTCCTGCAAGGCTTTGCCCAGGTGGCCCAGACCGCCTTGCCCCCCACCGACCGACTGGCCCGCTGGGGCGGCGAAGAGTTCCTGCTGCTGATGCCGGAGACGGGTCTGCCGACCGCCCAACAGCGCCTCGACGCCCTGCAACAGAAGGTGCGCCAGCATGACTGGGCGGCCTTCGGCGAGGGCCTGACCGTGAGCTTCTCGGCCGGCCTGTGTGAGCCGGGCGGGCGGGTGCCGCTGCACCGCGATCTAGAACGCGCCGACCGCGCCCTCTACAAAGCCAAAGCCCAGGGCCGTGCCCGCACGGTGCTGGCCGACCGCACATGAACGCCGTCGCCACCTCGTCTTGGTCCGACCGCTTGCTGGGCACCGACCCACGCATGCGTGACCGCACGCTGATGTGTCTGCTCGGCGGCCTGGTCTACCTGGTGTGGTTCCTGGTGATGGTCACGTTCGCCATCCCCCAGCAGCGCATCAGCGCCCAACTCGGGCTGATGTTCGGCCTGCTCATGCTGCCGGGCATGCTGTTGTTCTACCCCTTGGTGCGCAGCGGCTGGACCCAACGCTTTGCCGACCCGGGGCTGATGTCCGTCCAGATGCTCTGGGGTTGCCTGATCGCGGTCGTGGCCTATGCCACCGTGCCCACCGGTCGGGCCGCCTTGTTGCAGACCATGGGCTTGGCCCTGGTCTTCGGCTTCATGAGTCTGAGCCCGCAGGCGGCCCTGCGTACCGGCGCGATCCTGGTTGGGATGCTGCTGGTGATGCTCGTGTGCGGTTTTGTGTGGTCACTGCCCGCCTTCCGTCCCGCCGCCCAAGCCGTCAAGCTGCTCTCGGCTGCCTTCATCATGGGCCTGATCACCCTGCAGTCGCGCAAGTTTGCGCTGCTGCGTGAACGCATCGTGACCGAGCGGCGCGAGCTGGCCGCCGCGCAGAGCGCGCTGGAGAGAGTCACCCGCCACGATGCACTCACAGGACTTCTCAGCCGCCAATACGGCCAGGAACGACTGGATCAGGAGCACCAGCGAGCCAAGCTCAGTGGCCGACCCTTTGGCGTGGTTCAGATCGACCTGGACCATTTCAAGCAGATCAACGACCAGCACAGCCACCAGGTGGGCGATGAGGTGCTGATGGCGTTTGCGCAAGCCGCGCGTGAAGTGCTGCGCGACACCGATCTGATGGCCCGCTGGGGCGGCGAAGAATTCTTGCTGATCCTGCCTGACACGCAGCAGCCCCAGGAAGCCCTGCAGGCACTGGAACGCCTGCAAGCCAAGCTGGGCACCACCGTCGTATCCGCCGCTGTGCCCAGCTTGCGGATCAGCTTTTCAGCGGGCTATGCGCTGTGGGCGGCACCTGAGGACGTGGACATCTTGCTGCAGCGCGCCGACCGCGCCCTGTATGCTGCCAAGCACGCTGGCCGCCGGCGCTGCGTGCAAGCGGCCTGAACGCCTCAAGCCGACAAACCCAAGGCCACCTGGGTCGATTGCGCCACCCGCTCGCCCTTGAGGCGGTGCACCTCGTCGACCAGACGCTGCGCCACATCACGCAGCTCGGCGACGGAACTGGCCTTCTCGATCTCCAAGGAGAAGTGGTAGCCCTTGATCAGCCCCAGGTGGCTCTTGATCTGGGCATTGAGTTGCTCGTACAGCTGACCGTAACTGAGCGTGCTTTCCGCAGCCGGCGGCGTGCGCATGGGGGGAGTGGCAGGGGCGGTGGCCGGCGGCGCCAGCACGGCGATCAGTCCGGCATCTTGCAAGGTCTGCAGATCCTCAACCGTGGCCCCCTGCACCATCGACAGCCACTCGGTCGCCGCCCGTGCAGAGTCGATCACAAACAGCAGGTTGCGCGCCGTGCGCGACAACGGCAAAGACCGCGCCCGAAGCTCCTGGCGACCCAGCTCGGTCTTGGTGAAACACGCCCCCATCGTTCCTCCCCTCACGGCATTGACCTTGTCTTTGACGAGACCCACCCGCCTGTTCTGGCGAGCAAGCAGGAATGTTAGGCGACAGGAACTCGACGTGGGCTATCGTTAGCCCTGCGTACAGAACAGGGCATGTTTTGACGTCCACCGACACGTGCGCGGTGATACGCAAAGCGCCACGCCCATGAAAAAGGCCGGTCCACAGACCGGCCTTCAGAAGCGTGCGCGTGAACGCGTCGCAGGCGCTTACTCGACCGCCTTGACCATGTCCTCGACCACCTTCTTGGCATCGCCAAACACCATCATGGTCTTGTCCATGTAGAACAGCTCGTTGTCCAGACCGGCGTAGCCGCTGGCCATGGAGCGCTTGTTCACGATCACCGTCTTGGCCTTGTAGGCTTCGAGGATCGGCATGCCATAAATCGGGCTGCCCTTGACGTGAGCCGCCGGGTTCACCACGTCGTTGGCGCCCAGGATGATGGCCACGTCGGCCTGGCCGAACTCGGCGTTGATGTCCTCCATCTCATGCACCTGGTCGTAGGGCACTTCGGCCTCGGCCAGCAGCACGTTCATGTGACCGGGCATGCGACCGGCCACCGGGTGAATGGCGTACTTGACGTTGACACCCTTCTCGGTGAGCTTCTGTGCCAGTTCCTTGACCGCGTGCTGGGCACGGGCCACGGCCAGACCGTAGCCGGGCACGATGATGACCGACTCGGCATTGCCGAGGATGAAGGCGGCATCGTCGGCCGAGCCGCTCTTGACGCTGCGCTGCTGCTGCGCGCCACCGGCGGCCGCGGCCCCGGCGTCACCGCCGAAGCCACCCAGGATCACGTTGAAGAACGAGCGGTTCATCGCCTTGCACATGATGTACGAAAGGATGGCACCGGACGAACCCACCAGCGAACCGGCGATGATCAGCATGGAGTTGTTCAGCGAGAAACCGATGCCGGCCGCGGCCCAGCCCGAGTAGCTGTTGAGCATCGACACCACCACCGGCATGTCGGCGCCGCCAATGGGGATGATGATCAGCACGCCCAAGATGAAGCTCAGCGCCACCAGGGCCAGGAACACGTCCATGCGCTGCGTGGCCATGAAGACCCCGATCAAGGCGATGGCCAGCAGACCCAGCACCAGGTTCAGCATGTGCTGACCCTTGAAGATCACCGGCGCGCCCTGGAACAGACGGAACTTGTACTTGCCGCTCAGCTTGCCGAACGCGATGACCGAGCCCGAGAAGGTGATAGCCCCAATGGCCGCACCCAGCGACAACTCCAGCAGGTTGCCCACCGGGATGGGCGCCACCGAACCGTCCACCGGCTTGGCGACGATCTGGAAGGCGTAGGGCTCGGCCACCACGGCGATGGCGATGAACACCGCGGCCAGGCCGATCATGCTGTGCATGAAGGCGACCAACTCCGGCATCTTCGTCATCTCGACGCGCTTGGCCATGATGGCGCCGGCACCGCCGCCGACCACCAGAGCGCCCAGCACATAGCCCAGGCCTTCACCGAAGTTCACGCCCAGTGCCGCAGCCTGACCATGGATCAGGCCGACCGTGGTCAACACGGCAATCGTCATGCCGACCATGCCGAACAGGTTCCCCCGGATCGACGTGGTGGGGTGGCTCAAGCCCTTGAGCGCCTGGATGAAACACACCGAGGCGATCAGGTACAGCAATGCAATCAGGTTCATGCTCATTTACTTGGCCCCCGCCTTCTTGTCCTTCTTCTTGAACATTTCCAGCATGCGGCGGGTCACGAGGAAGCCCCCGAACACGTTGACCGCTGCCAGCGCCACGGCCAGCACGCCCATGGATTTACCCAGGGGCGTCACGGTCAAGGCCGCCGCCAGCATGGCGCCCACGATGACGATGGCCGACACCGCGTTGGTCACGGCCATCAAAGGGGTGTGCAGGGCGGGCGTCACCGTCCAGACCACGTGATAGCCCACATAAATGGCCAGCACGAAAATCGAGAGGTTGATGACAACGTGTGAAACAGCTTCCATCGCGTGGTCTCCAAGTGAAAAGATGAGGATCAGGTGAACTTGCGAACTTCTTTGACCTTGTTGCCGGCGTCCAGCAACACAACCTTGGGCTTGTAGCTGGCCACTTCTTCCTCGTTCATCGGCGCGTAGGTGCAGATGATGAGCAGGTCGCCCACATGGGCACGACGGGCGGCCGCGCCATTGAGGGAAATGGTGCCGGAGCCACGCGGCGCCTTGATGATGTAGGTGGCAAAGCGCTCGCCGTTGTTGACGTTGTAGAGCTCGATGTACTCGAACTCTTTCATGTCGGCCGCGTCCATCAGGTCTTCGTCGATACCGCAGGACCCTTCATAGTCCAGGATGGCTTCGGTGACGGTGGCGCGGTGCAGCTTGGCACGCAGCATGTTGCGTTGCATGGTATTTACTCCTCAGGGCACAAAAGCCACGTGCTCAGGCACGCAGCAACTGGCCATCACGACACATCAGGCAGGCCTTGACGATGTCGTCTTCCAGATCGACATGGAACTGGCCTTCCTTGTTGATGACCAGTTTCAAGAAATCGATCACGTTACGGGCATAGAGCGCAGAGGCGTCAGCGGCCACCAGCGCGGGCAAATTGGTTTCACCGACCAGGGTCACGCCGTGCTTGACGACGGTCTGGCCAGCTTCGGTCAGGGGGCAGTTGCCGCCTTGCGCTGCCGCCAGGTCCACGATGACCGAGCCGGGCTTCATGGACTTGACCATGTCTTCCGACACGAGCACCGGTGCAGCACGGCCCGGAATCAGGGCGGTGGTGATGACGATGTCGGCCTGCGCCACGCGCTTGGCCACTTCGGCCTTCTGGCGGTCCAGCCAGGACTGGGGCATCGGACGGGCGTAACCGCCCACGCCTTCGGCGGCTTCCTTCTCTTCGGCCGTTTCATACGGCACGTCGATGAACTTGGCGCCCAGCGACTCGACCTGCTCCTTCACCGAAGGACGCACGTCGGAGGCCTCGATGACCGCGCCCAGGCGCTTGGCCGTGGCGATGGCCTGCAGACCAGCCACGCCCACACCCAGGATCACCACGCGGGCAGCCTTGACGGTGCCGGCGGCGGTCATCAGCATCGGGAAGATGCGCTGGTACTTGTCGGCGGCGATCATGACGGCCTTGTAGCCCGCCAGGTTGGCCTGCGACGACAGCACGTCCATGCTCTGCGCACGGGTGGTGCGGGGGGCGGCTTCGAGCGCGAAGGCGGTCAGCTTGCTGTCGGTCAATGCCTGCAGCCCGTCCTTGTCGAAGGGGTTGAGCATGCCCACCAGCACGGCGCCCGGCTTCATCAGCGCACGCTCGTCGGCATTCGGCGAACGCACCTTCAGCACCATCTCGGCCCCGAAGGCACCGGCCGCATCGGTGATCTCGGCACCGGCGGCCACATAGGCCTCGTCGGTCACGCTGGCGGCCACGCCGGCTCCGGACTGCACGCGAAGCGTGTGGCCCTGGGCCTTGAGCTTCTTGACGGTCTCCGGGGTCACGGCCACGCGGCTTTCGCCAGCGGTGGTCTCCATGGGTATGCCAATGAGCATACGGATCTCCTAGTGGGACAGATGAGGAACAAATGACAGGACGCCGGTCCGCAAGAACCGTCGCCGCAAGACATATGGAACCCGTCAGCATACACAATCTTGTTGACAAGATCGGGTTTCTGCGGGGGCAGACCATGCACCAACTGGGTGCATGGCGTGGATCCCACACCCAAGGCCGCGGGTTAACCCGCAACCCAGTCCCCCGTCGCGCGCGGCTCAGCCGGTTCGACGGAAAGCGTGGATCGCCTCCACCAGGCGCCCCGTGCGCTGGTACAACTGCGCCGCGGCATTGGCCGACTGCTCCACCAGCGAGGCGTTTTGCTGGGTCATCTGGTCGAGTTGCGTGACCGCCTGGTTCATCTGACCGATCCCGGCAGACTGGTCGTTGGACGCGGAGTGAATCTCGCTGACCAGGGTGGTGACCTGCTGTACCTGGGTGACCAGGCTGGTCATGGTCTGCCCCGCCCCTGCAGTGAGGGATGCACCGGCCTCGATGCGCGCCACGCTGTCCCCGATCAAGGACTTGATCTCACGCGCCGCACCGGCGCTGCGCTGGGCCAGCGCACGCACCTCGCCAGCCACCACGGCAAAGCCACGACCCTGCTCACCGGCCCGGGCCGCCTCCACGGCCGCATTGAGCGCCAGGATGTTGGTCTGGAACGCGATCGAGTCGATGACCCCGATGATGTCGGCGATCTTGCTGGAGCTGCGCGAGATGTCGGCCATGGTGTCCACCACCTGCGCCACCACCTGCCCACCCGAATGGGCCAGCGCACTGACTTCGGCCGAGCGCTCGGCCGCCTGGCGGGCCGAATCGGCGTTGTTGGCCACGGTGGCACTGAGCTCGTCCATGGCCGCTGCGGTCTGCTCCAGACTGGCGGCAGCCTCTTCGGTGCGACTGCTCAGGTCGTTGTTGCCGTCCGCGATCTCTCCACTGGCCTGGCGCAGCCCTTCCACCTGAACATCCACATCGTCCACCAGGGAGCGCAGGTTCAGGCCCGCCTGATTGATGGCGCGCATCAACAGAGCCAGTTCATCGGCCCGGTCAGGGCGGCGGTTCTTGCCAGGCTGCCCTGACGCCACGGCCAGAGCCTGACCCAAAATGATGTGGATCGGACGGGCAATCTGATACTCCAGCCAGGCGCTGGCGATGACGGCCGACAGCAGTGTGGCCGCCACCATGGCCCCGCAGGCCACGCTGTTGTCCACCATGTAGAGCGCGCAGGCAATCGCCGGCAGGGTCGTGACGGCGCAGGCCGAGCGGATGCGCCAGTTCACCGACATCACCTGAGGCAGCGAACGCCAGGCCTGCCAGCCGCTGCGCACGATGAGCCCGCGGTGGAAGCCCCAGCCCTTCATCTCGCCACGGCGAAACCGGGCATACAGCTCTTCGGTGGCGGCGACCTCCTCGCGCGAAGGCTTGGTGCGCACCGACATGTAGCCCACCACCTGCCGGCCATCGCGCACAGGGGTGGCGTTGGCACGCACCCAGTAGTGATCGCCATTCTTGCGGCGATTTTTCACCAGCCCGGACCATGACAAACCCGCCTTCAGCGTGGCCCACATGTCGGCAAAGGCCTCGGGGGGCATATCCGGGTGACGCACGAGGTTATGGAAACTGCCGATCAGCTCCTCGGGTTCAAAGCCGCTGACTTCGATGAAGGCGGCGTTGGCATAGGTCAGGCGACTGTCCAGATCGGTGGAAGACATCAGCGTGACGCCATCGGGCAGCACGTACTCACGTTGGGTGACAGGCAAATTGATTTTCATGCGAACTGCGCTTTGCTTTTCTCGGAGACCGGGCCTTGAGCCCCAGGGATGCCATCAAGAGGGACGGCACGACGGTCGGAACCGACTGCGGCGAGGGCGCAGCTCTGGCGGAGGCCGTTCGGTGTGGGCCGCCAGGAGCGCCATCACGCCGGAGGCGGGCATGGGACGCCCCAGGTGATAGCCCTGCATCAGGTCGCAGCCGTGGCCCACCAGGAAGCTGCGCTGGGCATCGGTTTCGACGCCCTCGGCCACGACCTCCAACCCCAATGAATGCGCCATCTGGATGGCCGCCTTGCAGATGGCCTGGTCATCGGGGTTGAGCTCCATGTCCTTGACGAAGGTGCGATCGAGCTTGATGCGCTGGATGGGCAGGGTCTTGAGGTAGGCCAGCGAGGAGTAGCCGGTGCCAAAGTCGTCCACCGCCAGGGACACCTGCAGACCGCGCAGCTCCTTCATCATCTCGATGCTGGCGCCCGGATCGTGCATGGCCACGGCCTCGGTCAGTTCCAGCTCCAGCGCACCGGGGGGCATGTCGAAGCGCTCGGTGAGCTGGCGGATGCGCGCGAGCAAGCCCCGGTCACGCAACTGGCTGGCCGAAAGGTTCACCGCCACACGGATGTCACCCCCGTACTGCGCCCGCCACTGCTGCCAGTGCGCACAGGCCTCCTCCAGCACCCAGTTGCCAATCGGCTGGATCAGGCCGGACTCTTCGGCCACCGGGATGAACTGGTCGGGCGGAATCCAGCGCCCGTCGGGTGTTTGCCAACGCAGCAGGGCCTCGAAGCCGATCAAGCGGGTGCCCTCGGCCTGGAACTGCGGCTGAAAGTGCAGGCTCAGTTCGCCGCGCGCCAGGGCCAGGCGCAGCTGGCTTTCGAGCTCGAAGCGCTCGCTGAGGCGGGCGTTCAACTCTTCGCTGAAGAAGCTGTGCGTGTTGCGGCCCTTGCCCTTGGCGTGGTACATCGCGGCATCGGCATGGCGCATCAGCTCGGAAGCGGTTTCGCCATCGCGGGGATACAGGCTGATGCCCAGGCTGGCGGTGACGTGCAGCTCGCGATCCTGGATCAGCATGGGCGCCGCAATGCGGCTCAGCAGCTTGCTCGCGATGCGGTCCACGGCGGCTTCGGCATCCACGCCAGCCAGCACCACGACGAATTCGTCGCCCCCCAGACGCCCCACCACATCGGTGCCGCGGACGGCATCCCGCAGGCGTTGCGCGCAGGTCTTGAGCAACTCGTCGCCTACCTGATGACCCAGCGAATCGTTGATCGTTTTGAAGCGGTCCAGATCCACGAACAACAGGGCCATGTGCTGGCCGGTGTCGCGCGCCACCTCCAGGCGTTGGTGCAACACCTCCTGCAGTTGCTCACGGTTGGCCAGGCCCGTCAGGGTGTCGTGCCAGGCGAGGTACTGGATGCGGTCATGCGCCTCCTTGGTCGCCGAGATGTCAAACACCAGGCCGCACATGCGACTGGGCAGCGAGCCCTCGGCGGGCAGGTAGTAGCCCCGCTCGCGGATCCAGCGCACCTTGCCCTCGCCAGACAGCAGGCGGTACTCGATCTCGTAGGGGCGCTGCTCGGACACCAGGGCCCAGTAAGCATCGTCCAGCGCCGCGCGGTCATCGTGATGGAGGAGACTGACGTGCCCCCGGAAGGAGCAAGGCAGCAGTGCCTCGGGCAGGCCCACGACCTGCTCGGCCCCGGGCGACCAGAACATCTCGTCGGTGTCGAAGTTGCATTCGAAACTGGCCATGCGCGCCAGGCGCTGCGCTTCGGCCAGGCGGCGCTCACTGGCCATCAGGGCTTCACGCGACTGACGGCGCTCGGTGACGTCGGTCTGGATGGCCACGAAGTGGGTGAGTCGCCCCGATTCGTCATGCACGGGGCGAATGTGCAGGCGCACCCAGTAGGGTTGACCATCGCGGCGGTAATTGACCAGCTCGACGCCATCGATCGACTCGCCCAGGCTCAGGGCACGCGAGATGCGGCGCACCGACTCGGCGTCGGTCAAGGGGCCGTGGAGCAAACGGCCGGGCTTGAGGCCACGCACCTCGGGCAGGGTCCAACCCGTCACGCGCGTGTAAGACGGATTGACGTATTCGATGCGACGCTCGGCATCGGTGATGACCACCATGTTGCTGGAATGCTCGACGATCAGCCGGAAGCGCTGCAACTCGTCGAACACCTTCATGTCCACCTCGGCGCCCCGCGCCGGTTGTAATGCATCCACCCTGACCACCTTTTTTGCCGGCACGCGCTGCGCGGTCGCGGGATGCCGCGATGCGCGCACGCCGCCGCGTGATGACATCACAAATGTCTCTGTACTGTACGCGTACAAGATGACAGCTTCAATGTATCGAGATCAGGCAATCGCCGTATTGCGCAGCATCAGCATTTCGGCTATGCGCCGAATTCAAGAGGCGTTCGCCTTGCGAACAACCCTCGGAAAATTCGGGGATTCATACCCCGAATTTGGCCCCTGTGCCCCGCCCCATCTAAGATGCAACCCGTGTTTAAAGTGGGCCACTGTGGGTCACACACACAGGTCCCTCATGCAGGCTGACGCACCGCCCTCCACCGCCCCCACCCCGAAACGGCGCCTCACCCCGGCCGCGCGTGAACAGTTCCGCCAAGAACTGGTGGACATCGCGCGGCGCATCTTTCTGAGCGAAGGCTATGCAGCGGTCACGATCCGCCGCATCACCGCCGAGGCGGGTGTCACGCCCATGGCGTTCTACTGGTACTTCGACTGCAAGGAAGCCTTGCTGATCGTCATCTGGGACGAGATCATCGAAGAAGCGGCCCGGACCTGTCAGGCCCACAGCCAGTCCGTTCCCATGGCGGAGCGCGCGGTCGCGTACTGCGAGGCCATGATCGACCACTGGCTGGCGCACCGAGACCACTTCCGCTTCATCTTCATTGGCGACAGCCCGAACGTGGACATGGTGCAGTTGCGTCAACAGCTGCAAAGCATGCCCGGCACCCGGATGCTGTACGAGGATCTGGACACCTTGCTGCGATGGCACGCCCCCGTGGGCACCCCCAAGGCCGAGTTCGACGCCGACTATCTCCGCATCCGTACCTTGCTGACCTACCGTGTTTTCGGTTTCCTGCACAGCGTGATTGGCATGCGCCAGACCACGCCGGAATTGCTGGCCCTGCAAAAGGGCTGGGTGCTGGCTGACCTGAAAAGCACCCTGGAGCGCTGGCGCCTGAGCAGTGAATTCTGAGCGCGTCACAGAAACGTCAAACAGTTCAGAACGGATTGGCGGATAATGTCTGGCTCATGAACACCGCCGATTTGTTGAAGGCTGATTTGCCGTCCGACATCACGCCCACTTCCAAGGTACGCTGGAAACCCAACGTCACCGTGGCTGCGCTCATCGAGCGTGACGGACGCTTTTTGCTGGTGGAAGAGGAAACCTCTGACGGCCTGCTGCTCAACAATCCGGCTGGCCACCTGGATCCGGGTGAATCGCCGCTGGAAGGCGTGATCCGCGAAACCCTGGAAGAAACCGCGCGGGCGTTCACGCCGGAAGGCTTTGTCGGCCTGTACATGTCACGCTTCCGTCGCACCCGCACGGGCGAAGACATCACTTATCTGCGCCTGGCCTTTTGCGGCTCGGTGGGCGAGGCCGATCCGAACCTGCAACTCGACGAAGGCATCGTGCGCACCGTGTGGATGACGCCGGACGAGATCCGCGCCTGCCCTGAGCGCCACCGCAGCCCGCTGCTGCTGGAATGCCTGGAAAGCTACCTGGCCGGCCAGCGTTATCCGCTCGAGATCCTGACCGTGCACGAGTCGGTGTTTTCGGCGCCGTCGTACCATCGGGCCTCCTGAGCTTTTTTCTGATCTGACATGCAACAGAGGCAACGCGTCGTCGTGGGCCTGAGTGGCGGCGTGGACTCGGCCGTCAGCGCCTGGCTGCTCAAGCAACAGGGCCACGAAGTCATCGGCATTTTCATGAAGAACTGGGAAGATGACGACGACAGCGAGTACTGCTCCAGCCGTCAGGATTTCCTGGATGCGGCCTCGGTGGCCGACGTCATCGGCATCGAGATCGAGCACGTGAACTTCGCGGCCGACTACAAGGACCGCGTGTTCGCCGAGTTCCTGCGCGAGTACCAGGCCGGGCGCACACCCAACCCGGATGTGCTGTGCAATGCCGAGATCAAGTTCAAGGCCTTCCTGGACCACGCGATGCGCCTGGGTGCCGAGAAGATCGCCACGGGGCACTATGCCCGGGTGCGCTCGGTGGCCGATGCGCGCTACGAAGGCGGCCAGCGCTTTGAGTTGCTCAAGGGCCTGGACCCGCTCAAAGACCAGAGCTACTTCCTGCACCGCCTGAACCAGGCGCAGCTGAGCAAGACGATGTTCCCGGTGGGCGAGCTGCCCAAGACCGAGGTGCGCCGCATCGCCGACGAGATCAAGCTGCCCAACGCCAAGAAGAAGGACTCCACCGGGATCTGCTTCATCGGCGAGCGGCCGTTCCGCGAGTTCCTCAACCGCTATCTGTCGAACGAGCCCGGCCCGATCAAGGACGACCGCGGCCGCAAGCTGGGCGAGCACGTGGGCCTGAGCTTTTACACGCTGGGCCAGCGCAAGGGCATCGGCATTGGCGGCGTGAAGGAAAAAGGCGCGCCGCGCGGCGGTGGCGAGCATGAGCCCTGGTTTGTGGCCCGCAAGGACATGGCGACCAACACCCTGTATGTGGTGCAGGGCCATGACCACCCCTGGCTGTTGCAGCACACCCTGGTGGCCGACGACCTGAGCTGGGTCGATGGTCGCGGCCCCGCGGTGGCACAGACCGGCGTGGGCACCAAGACCCGCTATCGTCAGGCCGATGCGCCCTGCGAGGTCACAGCGGTCAGCGCCAGCGAGATCGCGCTGCGCTTCCCTGATGCGCAATGGGCGGTCACGCCCGGGCAGTCAGCGGTGCTGTACCAGGGCGAGGTGTGCCTGGGCGGTGGCGTGATCGCGCGCGCCGAATGAGCGAGGCCGACGCGGCGACGCCCGCCAGCGACGTCCCCATCGTCATCCTCGACACCAACGCCCTGCTGGACTGGCGGGTGTTCAAGGACCCGGCCGCCCACCCGATCGCCGAGGCCATCCTGGCCGGCCGCCTGCGCTGGCTGGCCTGCCCGTCGATGGAAAAGGAATGGCACCAGGTGTGGCCGCGCAGCTACCTCAAGCCCTGGCAGCCCGACCCGATGCTGACACTGACGGTGTTCCAGCACGCCACCTTCGTGGACGAGCCCCCGCCCTGCGGGCTGCGCTGCAAGGACCCGGACGACCAGGTCTTCATCGACCTGGCCATGCAGGTGGGCGCGCGCTGGCTGTTCAGCAAGGATGCGGCGCTGCTCAAACTGAACAAGCGCGCGTTCCGGCTCAAGGGGGTGCAGGTGCTGCGCCTGACAGACTGGCTGAGCCTGAGCGAAACGGACGCAGCACTGTCACCTTGACGACGCTTGTCCGCAATGCCAAAGTGAGGGGCTGGATATCCAGGTGGCGCGGTTGACGCACACGGGCCGGCGCAGAGAGACAATCACGCCTTTCGCGCATTTCGACGGGTTGTGACTATGAGCATCTTCAGCAGCGATTCCCGCACCAACTGGGCCCAGGCGTTCGTCTCGGGCATCCCGTATGCCGCCTTTTCGGGCATGCAGGTGGTGGACATCGGTCAGGGCTTCGTCACGCTGCTGCTGCCCGCCCGCGCCACCTGGACGGGCGACACCCAGCGCAACCTGATCCACGCCGGCTGCCTGAGCGTGCTGGCCGACACCGCCTGCGGCCTGGCCGTGGGCAGCGCCATGGAAGAGATGGAGCCCTTCGCCACGCTGGACCTGCGCATGGACTACCTGCGCCCGCCGGTGGCCAACGTGAATGTGACCTGCCGCGCCGAGTGCCACCGCCTGTCACGCAGCGTGGCCTTCGTGCGCGGCGAGCTGTTCCAGTTGGGGCAGGCCAAGCCCGTCGCCACGGTCAACGCGACCTTCATGCGCGGCACCGCCAGCACCCGCAAGGCCCCCGCGGCCCAGCAGCCCACGCCGGCCGAGGCCGCCTCACACCTGGTCTCGCCCACCAGCCTGGACACCAGCCATCACATCCGCAGCACCCCCGCCGCAACGCCGGAAACCCCGGCACGCACCGGTGGCCGCTCGCCCTATGTGGACTTCCTGCAGATCCACCAGCAAGCGCAGGTGGACGCAGGCCCGGTGTTCCGCCTGCCCTTCCAGCACGACCTGATCGGCAACCCCATGCTGCCGGCGCTGCATGGTGGGGTGCTGGCCGGTTTTGGGGAAACCGCCATGATCCTGCACCTGATGGACACGGTCCCCGGCATCCCCGATGCCCCGCGCAGCGTGGACTTCGCCATCGCCTACCTGCGCTCGGCCAAGCCGGTGGACACCTTTGCGCAGTGCACGACGGTGCGTCAGGGCAACCGCGTGGCGCTGGCCCAGGTCTCGATCTGGCAGGACGACCCGCAGCGACCGGTGGCCAATGCACGCGGTCACTTCCTGATGCCGCGCGAAGAAGGCTGAGCGCGCTGTCAGTGTCTCAGTAGCCGGCCATGCGGGCCGTCACCAGCCGGTTCATGAAGCCCGGTGAGAGCTTGGAGAGCAGCGCAAACAGCTTCGTCTGCCAACCCACACAGGAGTGCACAGGCAAGCTGGCGGCCGGTGCCGTGGCCAACCGCCAGACCGTGGCCGCGACATCGTCTGGCCCCAGACGCACGCCCAGCGTCGCCACGGTTTTCATGCGGCTGACCTCGTCCGTGACCATGGCGGTGTTGACGAACAGCGGCAGCACATCGACGACGCGGATGCCGTGGCGGCGCCATTCGATGTCCAGCGCCTCGGTGAGGCTGCGCACCGCCGCCTTGCTGGCCGAGTAGGTGCCCAGCTCGGGCTGACCATACAGGGCCGAGGCCGAGCACATGTTGATGACGCGGCTGCCGGGTGTGCGCTGCAGCAAGGGGAAGGCCAGATGACAGCCATTGACCAGGCCCTTGAGATTGATGTCGATCAGGCGGTGGTGGCGCGCCAGATCGGCCTCTTCAAAGGGCTGGGTGACGGCAATGCCCGCGTTGTTGAAGAGCACATCCAGTCGGCCTCCGGTGGCTGCCGCGAAACCGCTCAGCGCCGCCCGCCAGTCGTCGGCCGCACTCACATCCAGACGGGCGCTCACGCAGCGCTCAGGACCCCAGCGTTGCTGCAGAGCCTGCAGGCCCGCCTCGTCAACGTCGTACAGGCCCACAAACCAGCCCGCGGCCAGGAAGCGTTCGGCCACCGCGCGACCAATGCCCGCCGCAGCGCCGGTCACGAACAAGGTGGTGGAAGGTATCGGGGACATGCAGAACTCAGAAGGTGGGGGTTGAAACGGGAGACACGACCTGGGACTCAGCCAGAACCTTGAGCGGCCAGCCAGTCGGCCACGGCCTGACGTTGCGCGGGGCTGTAGTGCAGGCCCAGTTTGCTGCGACGCCACAGCACATCGTCAGCCGTCTGTGCCCACTCGTGACGACGCAGGTAGAAGAGTTCGGCCTCGTACAGGTCGGGGGCCACTTCGGAGCCCAAGTCGGCGCGGCTGCGCACGCCGTCGAGCAGGAGGTCGATGCGGCTGCCGTAGGCCTGGCTCCAGCGGCGCGCCAGGCCCAGGTCCATCCAGGGGTGACGCTGGCGCAGACGCGCCTGGAAGGCCCGCAACTGGGCGACCGGCGAGGCAGGGATCATGGCGGTGTCGCTGCCAGCCTGCAGCAGCCCGCCCGGCAGAAAGGCCTCCGTGGTCCAGCGGGCACGCGGATCGCCCAACAGGGTGCCGACGCGGTCCGCAGCCTGTTCGGCCAGCACCCGGAAGGTGGTGAGCTTGCCGCCCCACACGGTCAGCCACGGCGCGGGCTGGGTGTGCGTCTCCAGACGATAGTCGCGCGTGACCGCGGCGGCGGCACCCGTGGCATCGTCAAGCAAGGGGCGCACACCGGCGTAACGCCACACCACCTCGTCAGGCGAAACGGGCCGGCGCAGATAGCGTCCCACCGCAGCACACAGGTAGCGCACCTCCTCATCGCTCACGCTCACCACGCCGGGATCCCCCGGGTGGTCGACATCGGTGGTGCCGATGAGGGTGAACGCGCGCTCATAGGGAATGGCAAACACCACACGCCGGTCCTCCCCCTGGAAGAGATAGGCGTGGTCGTGTTCGAACAAGCGCGGCACGACGATGTGGCTGCCCTTGACCAGACGCAGATGAGCCCCCCGGCTGGCCGCACGCGCGCCGCCTGCGGCGCTGCCCACCACACCCATGGTGCCGCGCAACAGCTGCTCGGCCCACGGGCCCGCCGCGTTGACCACGGCCCGCGCCTGCACGGTGAGCGTGCGGGTGGGAAGGTGGGTGAAGGCATGGTGCCGCTCGAGGGTGGCACGCCAGCCGCCACCATAGGGTTGCAGTTGCGTGCAGCGGGTCCGCGGCAGGATGTGGGCGCCTTGCTCGGCGGCATCGAGCGCGCACAGCAACACGAGGCGGGCGTCGTCCACCCAACCGTCGGTGTAGACGAAGCCCTGGCGCCACTGACGGTGCAAGGGCTGTCCCCAGGGGCTCTGACTAAGGTCCACGGCCCGGCTGCCCGAAAGGAAGTCGCGCGGCGCCAGGTGGTCGTAGCACCACAGGCCCAGGCGGATCATCCAGGCCGGACGCGTGCGCGGATCGTGGGGCAGCACGAAGGACAAGGGGTGCATGATGTGCGGCGCCGAACGCAACAGGCGCTCCCGCTCCATCAAGGCCTTGCGCACCAGGCCAAAGGCGCCATGCTCCAGGTAGCGCAGCCCCCCATGGATCAGCTTGGTGGACGCCGACGAGGTGTGGCTGGCCAGGTCATCTTGCTCACACAGGAGCACGCGCCAGCCACGCCCAGCCAGATCGCGAGCGATACCCGCCCCGTTGATGCCACCGCCCACCACGAGCACATCACAGTGGTGATCGGCCTCGGGCAGCGGCGACAGGTCGCTCTGGCTCATCGAACGAGCTCAGCGCGGTGCATCGGTCCACCAGGCACGGGCCTGATCCTGCCGGCGCAGACGCAGGAGGAGGTAGGCGCTGAGCAGCAGCGATGCGCCCGCCACGGCCGAGACGGCCACCAACCAGGCCGGATGGCTGGCATCGGACAGGCCCGCAGGTCGGCCCACACCCACCCCGGAGGCAGCGGCCTTGGCCTGCTCAGCCTCCTGGCGCAACTGGGTGATGAGCTTTTCCATCTCGTCGAGACGCTGACGGTCTTGGGCCAGTTGTGCCTGCAGGCGATCGAGGTCAGAGCCCGCTTGCGAAGTGACCAGATTGGGCTGCACCGCCGAAGCCACACTGCTGGCGCCAGCGCCGGGCATCGTGGCGGCCATGGGCACGACCGGGTCGAGCACCAGACGCGACACGGGGGCCGGCTTGGGGGCCGGTGCGGGCTTGCGCACAACGACCGAAGAGGCCTTGGGCGCCGCAGCCACCGCCGAGGCAGGCGGGTTGGCCGAAGCAGGGACCGCCGCCGGCGTGGGCGCCGGGGTGGGGGCGACCACGGGCTCCGGCACCGGTGCCGGGGCAGCCTGCGGGGGGGGCGCCGGCGGAGCCTTGGGACGGGGCGCGGGAGCTGGCGCGGCCACCTTGGCGGGTCGACGCACCGGCACGGGTCGAACGGCACGGGGCGCGGCCGGCTCTGCGCGCACCGCCGACGCCGTGGCCACGCGCGTGCCGCTGACCGATGCGGCGGCGCCCTCGCTCACGCGGGCGTCGGTTGCGGGCTCGGAGGTGGTGGCCGGGCGCAGCACCACGGTGGGCACGAACTCGGGAGGGCTGGCAAATATCGTGAACTTGCGCGAGAGGCGGGCGCCGCAACCGTAGCTGAGGCTCACCTCGATGAGCGGCTCATTGATGGGCTGGATGGCCCGCACCGTCAGCACGCGATGGCGCCCGCTTTGCGGCGACACACCCAGGATCACCTTGCCAGCATCGACGCGTCCGTCACCGTAGTAGACCTCGGCTTGCGGGCAACCGTCGTCGGTGTCTTCGCCAGTTTCCAGCTCCAGCGGCACCGAGATCCGCAAGGATTCCCCCAGGATGGCCCGGCTGTTGGGTGTCCCCAGTCCCAGGGCCTGTGCGCCCCCTGAAACCAGGGCCATGGCCGCAGCGGCCACGGCGGAAACCTGCTTCCACTGCTTCATCGTGTCTTGGACCTTCCTGTAAGAAGATGTGCGTTTTGACTCTAGCACGAAGGGGGGAGCGACAACAGTCGCGCATGTCCGGTGATCGCATGCTTGCGACAACTGGTGCGCTTGGGCGCTTTTATGTTGCAATCTCTTCGTTGCCACGGCATCACCGCGCCGTGCCACCCCTTGCCCCGGAGAGTCCCCCATGTCCCCTGCCAACCCCTGGAGTCCCAACCCACGTCAGCAGGCGCTGCTCGATGAAGTGCGGGCGCGGGGAGCCGTGTCGGTCGAGCGTCTGGCCCAGCGTCTGGACGTGACGATGCAGACGGTGCGCCGCGATGTGCAGCGCCTCGCCGATGCCGGGCTGCTGTTGCGCTTTCACGGCGGGGTGAGCCTGCCGCGCGAAGCCCCCAGCGTGGCCGCCTGGAAGGAGCGTCAGGCCGTGCAGGCCGATGCCAAGGCGCGCATCGCTCGCTCGGTGGCCGCCGCCATCCCCGATGGCAGCAGCCTGATGATGGGCGTGGGCACCACGGTCGAAGCCGTGGCGCGCGAGTTGTTGAAGAAGACCGGCCTGCAGGTCATCACCGACAACCTGCATGTGGCCGGCCTGCTCAGCGAGCACCCTGACTGCAAGGTGCACGTGGCCGGCGGCATGCTGCGGGGCCGTGACAGTGCGCTCGAAGGCGACAGCACCGTGGCCTACCTGCGCCAGTTCAAGGTGGACATCTGCATCGTGACCGCGCTGGGGATCGACCCCGATGGCACGCTGCGCGACCGTGACCTGCGCGAGCTGCCCGCCGCCCAGGCCATGATGAGCCAGGCCCGCGAGACCTGGCTGGTGGCCGATGCCAGCAAGTTCCACCAGCCTGCGCTGGCCAAGGTGGGGCACCTGAAAGACATGAAGCGGGTGTTCACCGAAGCCCTGCCCCCGGCGCCCTTCCCTGCCTTGCTGCAGGAATGGGGCGTGGCCTTGACGATTGCCTCCTGACCATGGCCTTGATCCTCGCCCTGGACCAGGGCACCTCCAGTTCCCGCAGCATCGTCTTCGATGAGCACGGCCACATTCTGGCCAGTGCCCAATTGGAGACGCGCCAGCACTACCCACACCCCGGCTGGGTCGAGCACGACCCGCTGGAATTGTGGACCTCGCAGCGCGACACGGCCCACGCCGCGCTGGCGCAGTTGCGCACCCTGGGCCATGACCTCAGCGAGGTCTACGCCCTGGGCATCACCAACCAGCGCGAGACCACGGTGCTGTGGCGCCGCGACACGGGGCAGCCCGTGGGCCCCGCCATCGTCTGGCAGGACCGTCGCACCGAGGCGCAATGCGCACGCTGGCGCGAGGAAGGGCTGGCCGAGATGATCCGGGCCAAGACCGGGCTGGTCATCGACCCCTACTTTTCCGGCAGCAAACTGCAATGGCTGCTGGACCACATCGACGGCGCGCGCGCGGCGGCCCAGCGCGGCGAGCTGGCCTTTGGCACCGTGGACAGCTGGCTGCTGTGGAACCTGACCGGCGGCACCGTGCACGCCACCGACGTGAGCAACGCCTCGCGCACCATGCTGTTCAACATCCACACGCAAGACTGGGATGAGGACTTGCTGCGCCTGATGGACATCCCCCGCGAGGTGCTGCCACAGGTGCGCCCTTCCAGCCATGTGTACGGCGAAGCGCAACCCGAGATCTGGGGCAGTGGCGACTTCCTGGCCGGCCTGGGCGCCTTGCCCATTGGCGGCATGGCCGGCGACCAGCAGGCCGCGCTGTTTGGCCAGGCAGGGTTTCAGGCCGGCATGGCCAAGAACACCTATGGCACGGGCTGCTTCATGCTGATGCACACCGGTGCACAAACCCAGCCTTCGGCCAACGGCCTGCTGAGCACGGTGGCGGCGCAGTTGCCCGGCCAGCGCGCTTATGCGCTCGAAGGCAGCGTCTTCATTGGCGGGGCCGTGGTGCAGTGGTTGCGCGACGGCCTGCACGCGGTGCGCACCGCCAGCGAGGTGCAAGAGCTGGCAGCCAGCGTGCCCGACAGCGGCGGCGTGATGTTCGTGCCCGCCTTCACCGGCTTGGGCGCCCCGTACTGGGACAGCGAGGCGCGCGGTGCCATCGTGGGGCTGACGCGGGGCAGCACGGTGGCGCACATCGCACGGGCGGCGCTGGAGTCGATCGCGTTCCAGAGTGCCGCGCTGCTGCAGGCCATGAGCCGCGATGCCGTGGCCTCGGGCTGCTGCGCGCTGCGCGAGCTGCGGGTGGACGGGGGCGCCTGCGTCAACGACCTGCTGATGCAGTTCCAGGCCGACCTGCTGGGTATTCCGGTGGTGCGACCGAAGGTGGTGGAGACGACCGCGCTGGGCGCGTCCTACCTGGCTGGCTTGAGCACCGGGCTGCATGCCGACACGGCCGTGATCGGTCGCCAGTGGCGCGCCGAGCGCACCTTTGAGCCGCAGCTGTCGCGTGACGAAGCGGCGGCGCGCATGGCGCACTGGGAGCATGCGGTGCGGCAGGCGAGCGCGCGCTGACACACCCCACGCGCTCGGCCTCGTCCAGGCAAAAAAAAGGGCAACCCGAAGGTTGCCCAAAGCGCTCTGAAACCTGAATTCAAAAGGAGGGGGCGCGCTCAACGCCCCCAGGCCCTCACATCTTGCACAGCGGCGAGGCGGCCGGTGTGATCGAGGCGGGGAAGGTCTGCTCGATGACCGGACGCAGCACGCCATCAGCGGTCTTCACGCGGGCCACAAAGTTCGGGATCACCATCTGGTTGTCGGCCGCGCGCACGGTGGCCTTGCCATACAGGGTGTCCACGGTGGCGCCGCGCAGGGCCTTGGTCACGGCTTCGGGCTCGACGCTCTTGGCCAGCTTCACGCCCTGGAACAGCACCATGGCACCGTTGTAGGCCTGGCCTTCGGTGTCGGTGGGCAGACGGCCGTTCTTGGCCTTGAAGGCCGCGGCAAAGGCCTTGGAGGCCGGCGAGTTCACGTCAGGCGTGTAGCCCACGTTGCCAGGCGTGCCTTCGAGCAGCTTGCCGGTGGCATTGATGATGAAGTTGGAGACCAGCGCATGGCCGATCAGCGGGGTCTTCAGGCCAAAGTCGTTGGCCTGCTTGACGAAGTTGACACCGCCCGAGACGTCGGCAAACCAGATGGCGTCCACACCGGCGGCTTTGAGTTGCTGGATGTAGGGCGCGTAGTCCTTGGTGCCGAGGGGCGCGAACAGCTTGAGGCTGACCTTTTTGCCCTGGGCCGTCACGGCGGCTTCAAAGGACTTGGCCGAGTCCTGGCCCCACACATAGTCGGCCGCCAAGATGGCGAAGTTGTTGCCCTTGAGGCCCTTGACCCACTGGTTGATCATCGCCAGGTCCATCGCGTCGGAATGGTTGGTGCGGATGAAACGGGGGTTACAAGCATCAGCGGTCAGCTTGTCGGCCTTGGCCATGGTGCCGATGAAAGCGGCGTCCCAACGGGTCAGGTTCTGGCTGATGGCCAGCGAGATCGAGGAGGTGATGGGACCCAGGATGAACTTGTAGCCGTCGCGGGTCAGCTTCTCCGCGGCGCGGCGGCCGGCGTCGGGCGTGCTTTCGTCGTCGCCTTCGGCCAGCTCGACCTTGCGACCGTCCACACCACCCTTGGCGTTGGCTTCGTCCACCGCGAACTTGATGCCGCTGATCACGTCAGCGCCCATGGTGGAGAAACCACCGGACTTCGACGCCACCAGGGCGATCTTCAGAGGTTCCTTGGCTTGAGCCAGGGCGGCGGTCGGCAGGCTGGCGACCAGCACCACACCGGCCAGCAACTGGGTCATCTTCGTGTACTTGTTCATCATGGTCTCCTCGAATCAAACAATGTCTGCCGGATGCGGTCCGGCCGCCGATTCACCACATTCGAAAAAAGGCTCACACCATCACGTGTTCTTCCAGGTCCTTGAGGCACTCGCGCGTGTTCTCGACACGGCCTTCGGCCACCACGGATCCCTTGGCCATCGCCAGATAGCGGTGCGCCACGCGCACCACCAGGCTCATGTTCTGTTCGATCAACAACAGCGCGGTGCCCTGGTCGGCCACCTGGTTGAAGATGTCAGCGAGCTGGTCCACGATCACCGGGGCCAGGCCTTCGGTGGGCTCGTCCAGCAGGATCAGATCGGGGTTGGCCATCAAGGCCCGGCCCACGGCCACCATCTGCTGCTGGCCGCCCGACAAGGCGGTGCCCGAGGTGTGGGCGCGCTCTTTCAGGATGGGGAAGAGCTTGTAGATCTCGGCCACGTTCCAGTGGCCCTTGCGGCCCGTGGCCGCGCCGAGCAGCAGGTTCTCCTCCACCGTCAGGTTGGCGATGATGCGGCGGCCCTGCGGCACCACGACGATGCCGTTTTGCGCGGCCATGTAGGCGCGCGGCTTGGTGATGGGCTTGCTGCCAAAGTGGATGTGACCCGACTTCATCTGGGCCAGGCCCAGGATGGTGTTGACCACGGTGGTCTTGCCCACGCCGTTGCGGCCGATCAGGCCCACGCGCTCGCCCGCGTTCACGTGCAGGCTCAGGCTGTGGAGGATGTGCGCCGAGCCGTAGTAGGACTGGACGCCTTGCAGGTTCAACAGAGCGGTCATGCGGTGCTCCCGAGGTAGGCTTCACGGACGCGCGGGTTGGCGCGGACTTCGGCGGGGGCGCCCTGGGCGATCACGCGGCCGAGTTCGAACACGGTGATGACATCGGAGATGCCGAACACCACGTCCATGTCGTGCTCGACCAGCAGCACCGACACGTCCCACTTCGAGGTCAAGGCCTTGAGGTGCTTGGCCAGGTCGTGCGATTCCTTGACCGACAGGCCGGCCATCGGTTCGTCGAGCATCAGCACCTGCGGACGGCCCACCAGGGCCAGGGCCAGGTCCAGGCGGCGTTGCTCGCCGTAGCCCAGGTCCTCGGCCACGATGTTGCCCAGGCGGTCGAGGTCGAGTTCCTTGAGCACGGCCTCAGCGTCTTCGGCCGAGTTCGCCATGCCCATCTTGTAAGACGCCAGCTCCACCTGCGCCCGCACGGTCATGCCGTGGAAGATGGAGGTGCGCTGGAAGCTGCGCGACAGGCCACGGGCGCGACGCTCGACCGCCCCAAGGTGGCTCACGTCCTGACCCATCAGGGTCACCTTGCCGCGCGTCAGCGGACGGCGACCGGTGATGGCATCGATCACGGTGGACTTGCCGGCGCCGTTCGGGCCGATCAGGCCACGGATCTGGCCCTTCTCCAGCGTCATGTCCACGCCGTCCAGCGCCTTGACGCCGCCGTAGTGGATGGCCACATCCTGGGCCTGCAGTACATATTGGCTCATGGGTGTCTCCTGTGGCGCTCAGTGGCTGATGGGCTGGTGGGCCGCACCGGCGGGCTTCTTGCCCTTGAAGGCTCGCTCGATGGCACCGATGATCCCGTCGGGCGAGAACACGATGACCGCGATCAGCGCCGCGCCAAAGATGGCGTTGCTGTGCGTGGCGTACTCACCCAGCAGGTCCTTGAACAGGAAGTACACGATGGCGCCGATGATCGGGCCGACCGGGCGCTTGAAGCCCCCCACCACGACCATCAGCAGGGTGATGGCCGAGACGCTCCAGTGCAGGTTCTCGGGCGAGACGAAGCCGGTGTTGAACGAGGACAGCAGACCGGCGATGCCGGTGACCACACCGGAGATGGCGAAGATGAGGGCACGCGGCACCGTGGTCGTGATGCCGATGAAGCGGGCACGCTCTTCGTTGTCGCGGATGGCCTCGGTGATGGCACCGAAGCGCGTGCGGATGACCCACAGCAGGATGTAGGTGACCACCACCATCAGCACCCAGGCAATCATGAACAGCACCGCGGGCTTGAGCAGCACCGACTGCGAGAAGCCGAACACCTCGTTGGGCCAGGCCACGCTCATGCCATCGGTGCCGCCGGTCATGCCGGTGGCGCGGGTGGCCAGCAGGTAAGCCATCTGGCCAATGGCCAGCGTCAACATGCCGAAGGCGATGCCGGGCACCCGCACGATCACCAGGCCCATCAGGAAACCCATCACGGCCAGGCCGCCGAGCACCGCGAAGATGGCGGCTTCGGCCGACATCCATTCCAGTTGCAGGATGACGCCCATGCCGTAGCCGGCGGCGCCAAAGAACAGCGCGTGGCCAAAGCTGACCAGACCGTTCTGGCGCAGCAGGAAGCCCACGCCCAAGGCCGAGATGGCATAGACCACGGCCTGCGTGAACATCGCCAGCAGCGAGCTGGAGGTCACGAAGGTCATGATGCCCACGCCCAGGATCAGGGTCAGCACGGACAGGATGCTGACGCGAGACATACTCATGTTCATGTGGTTCTCCCGGTCGATCAGGTGCGGCTGCCCATCAGGCCCGACGGCTTCCAGATCAGCACAGCGATCATGAAGAGGAAGGGCAACAGGACGGACACGCCGGGCAGGTAGACGGCGCCCAGGGCCTGCATCATCCCGAGCAGGATGGCGGCGATGAAGGCGCCAGCCAGTGAGCCCAGGCCACCGATCACGACGACGACGAAGGAGTCGATCAGCACGTCCGAGCTCATGTGCGGCGACAGCGACAGGAAAGGACCGGCGACCACACCGGCCAAGCCGGCCAGCGCACTGCCCAGGCCCACCACACCGGCGCTCAGCACGTCGGTGTTGACGCCCTGCATCGAAGTGGTGACCGGCTCGGTGGAGGCGGCACGCACGAACAGGCCGATGCGCGAGAAGCGCAGCCACAGCGTCAGCCCCACGGCCACGGCGATGCCCATGAAGAGCACCGCGATGCGGTAGGCCGGCAGATCATGGCCGAACAGGTTCACCGAGAAGTTGAGCAGCTCGGGCGTGAAGATGGAGTAGTTGCCCTTGCCCCAGATGGCGACCACCAGGTCTTCCAGGATCAGCAGCAAACCGAAGGTGACGAGCATCACGTTGAGGGGCTCGCGGTCTTGCAGCAGGCGAAAGCCATAGCGGTCCAGCAGCACGCCGACCACGGCCATGATCGCCGGTGCGGCCACCAGCGCGACCCAGAAATTGGTCTGCAGGGCCACGGTGTAGCCCAGGTAGGCCCCGAGCATGTAGAGCGCACCGTGCGCGAAGTTCACGACGCGGCGCAGGCCGTAGATCAAGGCGAGGCCCGAACTCATCACGATGAGCAGGGCGCCATAGACCAGCCCGTTGAACAGGTTGATGGTCAACATAGAAGGTGTCTCCTGTCAGGAGGTGTGGCTGGTGGCCACAGGGGGAGCGGGCCCCGCCAGGCTTGTTCCCTGTCTGGGCACCCGGAGGGACTCACTCAGAGCGGATCACAGCGATTGCGTCAGCTCCGGCACCGCGGCGAACAGATCGGCTTCCAGACCGAAGTCGGCCACCTGGAAGATCGGGGCTTCGGGATCCTTGTTGATCGCGACGATCACCTTGGAGTCCTTCATGCCTGCCAGATGCTGGATGGCGCCCGAGATGCCGGCAGCGATGTAGAGCTGCGGCGCCACGATCTTGCCGGTCTGCCCGACCTGCAGGTCGTTGGCGGCGTAGCCCGCATCCACCGCGGCGCGCGAAGCCCCGATGGCGGCACCCAGCTTGTCGGCCAGGGGCGTCAGCACCTCGTTGAACTTCTCGGCCGAGCCCAGTGCGCGACCACCGGAGACGATGATCTTGGCGGCAGTCAGTTCGGGGCGGTCGTTCTTGGCGATCTCGCTGCCCTGGAAGGTGCTCAGCCCCGAGTCGGCCACGGCGTCCACGGTGCGCACCGTGGCGCTGCCACCGGTGGCGGCCGCAGCGTCAAAGCCAGTGGTGCGCACGGTCAGCACCTTCACCGCGTCGGCGCTCTGCACGGTGGCGATGGCGTTGCCGGCGTAGATCGGGCGCTCGAAGGTGTCAGCCGAGACCACCTTGGTGACATCGCTGATCTGGGCCACGTCGAGGCGGGCGGCCACACGGGGGGCCACGTTCTTGCCCGCAGCCGTGGCCGGGAACAGGATGTGGCTGTAGCCGGAGGCCAGGCTCACGACCTGCGCCTTCACGTTCTCGGCCAAGCCCTGCGCCAGGCTGGGGCCATCGGCATGGATCACCTGCGTGACGCCGGCGATCTGGGCGGCGGCAGCGGCCGCTGCGCCGGCGTTGTGGCCTGCCACCAGCACGTGCACCTCCGCGCCGCAAGCGGCGGCCGCAGTGACGGTGTTGAGGGTCGCGCCCTTGAGCGTGGCGTTGTCGTGTTCGGCAATGACGAGTGCGGTCATGTGTGTGTCTCCTTGCAGCGGCCTCACAGGACCTTGGCGTCGTTCTTCAGCTTGCTCACCAGGGTGGCCACATCGGGCACCTTGATGCCGGCCGAGCGCGCAGGCGGTTCGCTGACCTTGAGCGTCTTCAGACGCGGGCTCACATCCACACCCAGGTCAGCCGGCTTGAAGGTGTCCAGCGGCTTCTTCTTGGCCTTCATGATGTTGGGCAGGGTGACGTAGCGCGGCTCGTTGAGACGCAGGTCGGTCGTCACCACAGCCGGCAGGCTCAGCGCCAGGGTTTCGGCACCGCCGTCCACCTCACGGGTCACCACCAGCTTGTCACCGTCCTTGGCCACCTTGGACGCGAACGTGGCTTGCGGCAGGTTGGCCAGCTCGGCCAGCATCTGGCCGGTCTGGTTGCTGTCGTCATCGATGGCCTGTTTGCCGACGATGATCAGGCCCGGCTGTTCCTTGTCCACGAGGGCCTTGAGCAGCTTGGCCACGGCCAGGGGCTGCAACTCGGCATCGCTTTCGACCAGGATGGCACGGTCGGCACCGATGGCCATGGCGGTGCGCAGCACCTCCTGGCACTGGGCCACGCCGCAGGACACGGCCACCACCTCGGTGACGATGCCCTGCTCTTTCAGGCGCACGGCCTCTTCGACGGCGATTTCGTCAAAGGGGTTCATGCTCATCTTGACGTTGGCAATGTCCACGCCGCTCTGGTCAGCTTTGACGCGAACCTTCACGTTGTAGTCCACCACACGCTTGACGGCGACGAGTGCTTTCATCTTGTTGTGCTCCGAGGCGTGTGTGAAATCAGAAGGCGGCCGAGCCGGTGATCGCACGGCCCAGGATCAGGGCGTGGATGTCGTGCGTGCCTTCGTAGGTGTTGACCACCTCGAGGTTGACCAGGTGACGGGCCACGCCGAATTCGTCGGAGATGCCGTTGCCACCCATCATGTCGCGCGCCAGGCGGGCGATGTCCAGGGCCTTGCCGCAGTTGTTGCGCTTCATGATCGAGGTCACTTCGACCGGTGCCTTGCCCGCGTCCTTGAGGCGACCCAGGGCCAGGCTGCCTTGCAGGCCCAGCGTGATCTCGGTGAGCATGTCGGCCAGCTTCTTCTGGATCAGCTGGTTGGCGGCCAGGGGCTTGCCAAACTGCTTGCGGTCCATCACGTACTGACGGGCGCGGCTGTAGCAGTCTTCGGCGGCACCCAGGGCGCCCCAGGAGATGCCATAGCGGGCACTGTTCAGGCAGGTGAAGGGACCCTTCAGACCACGCACTTCGGGGAAGGCGTTTTCTTCGGGCACGAACACTTCGTCCATCACGATTTCACCGGTGATGGAGGCACGCAGGCCGACCTTGCCGTGGATGGCCGGGGCGCTCAGGCCCTTCCAGCCCTTTTCCAGCACGAAGCCGCGGATGGCGTCCTTGCCGTTCTCGTTGCACTGCGCCCAGACCACGAACACGTCGGCAATCGGCGAGTTGCTGATCCACATCTTCGAGCCGCTGAGCTTGTAGCCGCCTTCCACCTTGGTGGCGCGCGTGATCATGCTGCCAGGGTCGGAGCCGTGGTTGGGCTCGGTCAGGCCGAAGCAGCCGATGTACTCACCGGTGCACAGCTTGGGCAGGTACTTGCGCTTGGTCGCTTCGGTGCCGAATTCGTTGATGGGCACCATCACCAGCGAGTGCTGCACGCTCATCATCGAGCGATAGCCGGAGTCCACGCGCTCGACTTCACGGGCCACCAGGCCGTAAGAGACGTAGTTCAGACCGGAGCCACCGTACTCGGTGGGGATGGTCACGCCCAGCAGGCCCAGCTCGCCCATCTCGCGGAAGATGGACGGGTCGGTCTTCTCGTGGCGGAAGGCTTCGAGCACGCGCGGGGCCAGCTTGTCCTGGCAGTAGGCGCGGGCGGCGTCGCGCACGGCGCGTTCGTCATCGGTCAACTGCTGGTCCAGCAGCAGGGGATCGTCCCATTGGAAAGAGGCTTTGGCGTGTGAAGACATGGTGTGATCCTTGAAAAATATCAACGGTGCTGGAACACCGGTTTACGTTTGGCCAGGAAGGCTTGCATGCCTTCGCGGGCGTCGTCGGTGGCGAAGCGGCCATACAGCTCGCGACGCTCGAAGCCAATGCCTTCGGCCAGGGACGATTCCCAGGCGCGGTTGACACAGGCCTTGATGCTCATGACGGCCGGCAGCGAGAAGCTCGCCACCGTGGTGGCCACGGCCATCGCTTCGTCCATCAGTTGTTCGTTGGCGACCACGCGCGACACCAGGCCATCGCGCTCGGCTTCCTGGGCATTGAGCAGGCGGCCGGTCAGGCACAGGTCCATGGCCTTGGCCTTGCCGATGGCGCGCGGCAGGCGCTGGGTGCCGCCGGCGCCCGGCAGCATCGCCAGCTTGACTTCGGGCAGCCCGAAGCGGGCCGACTCGGCCGCGATGACGATGTCGCACGACAGGGCCAGTTCACAGCCACCACCCAGCGCGAAGCCGGCCACGGCACCGATCACGGGCTTGCGCACCTGGCGAATGGTTTCCCAGTTGCGGGTCACGAACTGATCGCGCACCACGTCCTGGTAGGTCCAGTCGGCCATGGCGGCGATGTCGGCACCCGCGGCAAAGGCCTTGTCGTTGCCGGTGATCACGATCGCACCGATGTTCTCGTCACGGTCGAAGGCCAGCAAGGCCTCGCCCAGGGCGGTCATCAGCGCGTCGTTGAGCGCGTTCATCTGCGCCGGACGGTTGAGGGTGATGATCCCGACGCGGCCTTGCGTGGAGGTCAGGATCGGTTGTTCTGTGGAGCTCATGGCAGATCGTTCTCTTGAAGGCTCACTCACTGAGCCTGCTTGACCATATCGGCGATCATTTCGCGCAGCTTGAACTTCTGAATCTTTCCAGATGCGGTCGAGGGCATGGATTCTTGAACCAGTAGCTTCTCGGGGATGTACTGCATCGCGACCTTCTGGTCCTTCATGTACGCCACCATCTCTTCGAAGCTCAGCGACTGACCTGGCTTGGTCACCACCACGGCGCAGGCACGTTCACCCATGCGCTCATCGGGATACGGCACGATGGCAGCCAGGGCCACAGCGGGATGGCGATACAGCAGGTTTTCGATTTCGACGACCGGGATGTTCTCGCCACCGCGGATGATCACGTCCTTGCTGCGGCCGGTGATGCGGATGTAGCCGTGCTCGTCCATGCGGGCCAGGTCACCCGTGTCGAACCAGCCTTGCTCATCGGTGCCGTTGAGGTGCGGGCGCTTGAGGTAGCCCCCAAAGTTGGAGCACGAACGCACCAGCAGCTTGCCGGCCTGACCGTGCGGCAGCTCGGTGCCATCCACGTCCACCACCTTGACTTCCACGCCGGGCAGCGGGCAGCCATCGGTGTTGAAGGCGCGCTCGTCGGGGTCGTCCAGGCGGGTCGTGGTCACGGCACCGTTCTCGGACATGCCCCAGGCGGACACGATCTTCACACCCAGCACGGCGCGGGCCTGCTCGACCAGGGCGGTGGGGATGGGGGCGCCCGCGCACAGGAAGGTTTGCAGCGTGGGCACGCTGGTGTTGGCCGCCTGCACGGTGTTGGTCAGGTCGGTCAGGAAAGGGGTGGAGGCCATCGTGAAGGCCACCTTCTCGGCATTGATCAGCTCGATGCCCTTCTTGGCCTCCCAGATGTCCTGCAGGACCACATGGGTCTTCAGGATGATGGGCATCAGCAGGCCGTACATGAAACCGGTCTGGTGGGCCATCGGCGAGGCCATCAAGATGGTGTCGTCGGCACCCAGCTTCAGACGCTTGGCATAGGGCACGATGTTGGCAAACACCGTGTTGGCCGAGTGCATCACACCCTTGGGTTCGCCGGTGGTGCCCGAGGTGTAGATCAGCTGGGTGATGTCGTCGGCCGTCGGACGGTGCTGCGTGAGGATGGCCTTCGCATCCGCGTCCTTTTCCCACTCGGGAATGGTCAGCAGGGCTTCGAAGCTGTTGGCCGCAGGCTGGCCGTTGGCATCGACAGCACCCACAACCACCACATGCTGGAGGTCGGGCAGCTGGGGCTTGAGGCCGTTGAGCATGGCTTCGAAGTCGAAACCACGGAAGACCTTGGGCACGATGACGACCTTGGCCTCACCATGCTTGAGCATGAAGGACAACTCGCGCTCGCGGAAGATGTGCATCATCGGGTTGAGCACCGCGCCGATGCGCGAGCACGCGAGGTAGGTCAGCGTGAACTGCCACCAGTTGGGCAGTTGCAGGCCCACGATGTCGTTCTTGCCCACACCAAGTTTGGTGAGGCCCACGGCGATGCGGTCTGCCAGGCGCGCCATCTCGGCGTAGGTGAAGCGGGTGACTTCACCGCTCTCCACGCGCACCGCGGTCAACGCCAGCTTGTCCGGACAGGCGGCCACGGCCGCGTCCAGCTCGTCGTTGATGGTGCGATCCAGCCAGTAACCTTGGGTCACGGCGGCGGCGCGACGGGGCGCCAGCAAAACAGCATCGAAATCCATGGGGTGTCTCCTCAATCTCTTTTCTCAAGGCGGCTGGTGGACTGTCAGCCCGGCCGCCACCGGCATCAGGCCGGCACGTTCTTGCGACCGGCGCGCACGCGGGCCACGATGGTCTTCATGATCTGGGCGGTGCCATCACCGATCTGGAAGCCCAGCACGTCGCGCAAGCGCTGTTCCATCAGACCGCGGTCGTAACCGCCGTGGCCGTAGCACAGCAGGCACTGGTGGATCACGTCGTAGGCCAGCTTGGGACCCCACCACTTGGCCATGCCGGCCTCGGCGGTGTGAGGCAGGCCCTGGTCCTTGAGCCACAGGCCTTGCAGGCACAGCAGGCGGGCGCCTTCGACTTCGGTGTCGAACTGGGCCAGCGGGTGGGTCACGCCCTGGAAGTTGGACAGGGTCTTGCCGAAGGCTTCACGCTGGGTGATGTATTCCCAGGTTTCTTCCAGCGCGACGCGGGCCACGGCCAGGCACTGCAGACCGATCAGCGAGCGCGAGAAGTCGAAGCCGTGCATCACCTGCACGAAGCCCTTGTTCTCTTCGCCCAGACGGTGGCTGACAGGCACGCGCACGTTCTCGAAGAAGATCGAGCCGCGGCCGATGGCGCGCTGGCCATGGCAGTCGAAGCGGTTGGTGGTCAGGCCCGGGGTGTCCATCGGGACCATCACGGCGGTGACGCCATGGGCACCGTCTTCAGGCTTGCCGGTGCGACCGAACACGACCGCGATGTCGGCCTGGTCGGCGGCGGAAATGGAGGTCTTCTCGCCGTTGATGACGTAGAAGTCGCCGTCACGCTCGATGCGCAGGCGCAGGTTGGCCGCGTCCGAGCCGCCACGCGGTTCGGTCAGGGCGATACAGCAGATGGCCTCACCCTTGGTCAGCTTGCGCAGCCAGGGGCCGACAACCTCGGGATTGCCGTACTTGGACAGGATCTGGCCGTTGAGCGAGGCCAGCAGGTTCAGGTAAGAGAAGCTGAGGTCGGCACGGGCGATCTCTTCGTGGATCACACCCGCAGCCAGACAGCCCATGCCCAGCCCGCCGAATTCTTCGGGCAGTTCAGGGCAGATGAACCCGAGTTCACCCATTTCGCGCAGCAACTCGCGATTGAGGTCGCGGGTCTTGTCGCGCTCCAGAAAACCGGGCGCCACGCGCTCGGTCGCAAAACGGCGGGCCGTCTCGGCCAGCGCCTGCAGGTCTTCGTTGATATACGGGTTCGGGTTCATCTCTCAGTCTCCAGATACGTGCTTGTCGTCGGTGCGCTTACTTGGCGTACTTGCGGAAGTCCGGCTGACGCTTTTCCTTCAGCGCGTTGACGCCTTCACGCGACTCTTCGGTGTCGTAGTACAGCTTCAGGGCGTACATGCCCATGCCGGCGATGCCGCTCTGGTGCGCGGTGTCCATGTTGAAGCTGCGCTTGGCGATGGCGATGGCGGTCGGGCTGCGTTCGCAGATCGTCTCGGCCCATTCCTGCACGGTGGCGTCGAGCTGGTCGTGCGGCACGACGGCGTTGGCCAGGCCCATGGCCACGGCTTCGGCGCCGGAGTAGCGCTTGTTCAGGTACCAGATCTCGCGGGCCTTCTTTTCGCCGACCACGCGGGCCAGGAAAGCGGTGCCGTAGCCAGGGTCGACCGAGCCCATCTTGGGGCCGACCTGGCCGAAGATGGCCTTCTCGGAAGCAATGGTCAGGTCACAGATGGTGCACAGCACGTTGCCGCCGCCGATGGCGTAGCCTTGCACGCGGGCGATCACGGGCTTGGGCACGTCGCGGATGGCGGTGTGCAGCTCTTCCATCGGCAGACCGATGGTGCCGCGGCCGTCGTAGTTGCCGTTGTGGGCCGACTGGTCGCCACCGGTGCAGAAGGCACGGTCGCCCGCGCCCGCCAGCACGATGCAACCGACTTCACGGTCGTAACCGGCCTTGTTCAGGGCCTTGATGATTTCGTCGCAGGTCTGGCCGCGGAACGAGTTCATCTTGTCGGGGCGGTTGATGGTGATCCACGCCACACGGTTACGCACTTCGTACAGGATGTCTTCGAATTCAACAGTCATGGTGTTCTCGCTTGGAATGAGGTTGGATGAGATGCAATCGGCTCAACCGTGCATGGTCAGACCGCCAGAGACGGAGATCACCTGACCGGTGATGAAGCCAGCGTCGTCGCTGCCGAAGAAGGCAATGGCGCTGGCCAGGTCGTCGGGCTGGCCCAGACGGCCCAGGGGGATGGCGCTCTTGAACGCTTCGATCAGCTTGGCCGGATCGCGGGCACCTTCGGCCACGCCCGCCAGCAGGGCGGTGTCGGTCGGGCCGGGGCACACGACGTTGACGGTGATGCTTTGGCGAGCGTGTTCGCGGGCCAGGGTCTTGGACAGGGCCACCAGACCGCCCTTGCAAGCGGAGTAGACGGCTTCGCCGGACGAGCCACCGCGGGCGGCGTCAGAGGCAACGTTCACGATGCGGCCGTACTTGCGCTCGGCCATGCCGGGCAGCACCGCGTGCAGCATGTGCAGTGCGCCGGTCAGGTTGATGGCGATCAGCTTGTCCCACTCTGCGGGCACGGTCTTCACGAAAGGCTTGAAGACATCCCAGCCGGCGTTGTTGACCAGCACGGCGATGGGGCCCAGGGCGGCTTCGGCAGCGGCCACGGCGGCATCGACTTCAGCGCGGTCGGTGATGTTGCACTTGAAGGCCTGGGCCACGCCACCGGCGGCCTTGATCTCGTCGACCACCTTCTGCGCAGCTTCGACGTTCATGTCGAACACGGCGACCTTGGCGCCATCCTTGGCGAAGCGCTTGCTGGTGGCACCACCGATGCCACCACCACCGCCGGTCACGATCACGGTCTTGCCTTCAAAGTTTGCCATGGGGTTCTCCATCCAGAGTGAGGGTTGATATGCTGCGCAATCAGGATGTTTGTCACGCAGCCGATATGTCAATGTGTTGACTAATCTTAGCCCTGCGTCTATCTTTTCGCAAGCATCCACACCAACGGAACATCTATGGTTTTCCCTAATGATGTGGGCGACATGGCCCGCATGGAACAGGCCAACCGCCTGTTCTTCCGCCTCTACCAATGCGCCAACATGTTGCATAAAACCGGCACCAAGGCCGTTGAGAGCGAAGGACTGACCACCCAGCAGTGGGCGGTTCTGGGGGCCTTGTCACGTCCTGATACACAAAACGGCATCAGCATGGGGGACCTCGCCCGCTTCCTGATGGTCAGTCGCCAGAACCTCTCCGGCCTGATCAGCCGCATGGAGCGCGACGGCCATGTCCGCAGCGCCCCGGATGGGCGCGACCGGCGCTCCCGCCTGGTCACCATGACCGACTCCGGCCGCCAGGTCTGGCTCGAGCAGGCAGCTCCCAAGATCCTGCGCTACTACGCACAGGCATTGAGCGGCTTTTCGAACAGCGACCTCACCCACACGGTGCACTACCTGCTCAAGCTGCTGGACAACATGAAGGTCATCGACGCCGAACAAGGGGGACATGGCCCGGTCGATGAGGACTGAGGATCTGGACCGTCGCCCCTGATCGAGCCAACAAGCTGATCAGCGCGCCCCCCTCCAAAGGCCGCCCGACGCACTTTTTCCTGATGCGGCAGGCCACATGGGCTGCACATCTGCTGGCCGCACCTGCGGCTTGTTGTCATGGGCGTGCCGTTCGCTCGCCGGCCAAGCTCACGCGTTCAGCGGCGCGGCCCGGGCAAACCGCGTTCCAGGCGGTCTTCCAGCTCGCCCAAGCTGGCCGCCAGCGAATTGCCGGTCTGCTCGGTGAAGGTCTGCGCCGCCTGCTCCAGCTCCGCGATGCGGGCCAGCAGCGCCTGATGCGCCTCGGCCTGCCGCATCGCCTGGCGCGTCAGCTCCGTCGAGATGAACTCCTGCAAGGCGGTAAAGCGCGAAGCCTCGGCCTTGTCGGCCAGCTCGCGGTTGACCTGCAGCTCCTTGCTGTGGCGGCGGGTGTCCAGCAAGACCGTGCCCTGCAGGTACACGGCGTGCACCAGGAAGATCACGGTGAGCAGCACGAGCAGGCTCAGCAGCGTCAGCCCCAGCGGCAGCGACACGCTGGCAAAGCCCAGGGACAGCTCCGTCGGGCTGACAAAGGCCTCCCAGTTCAAGACGGTGACCGCTGCCAGCATGGCCGCGAGCAACAAGAGCAACAGGTACAAGGTTCGCATGGCGGTCTCCCACATCGTCCAGTCATTCAGAGGGCACAGCCCCGAACCGCACCTTACACCGAGCGGGGTCCCTCGCGGCCTCTTGGCGCCTTCTGGGCGCCGCTGCACACCGCATCGCGCCGTCTGACAAGACTCGACGCCGACGCCGCACAGGCTCACAATGATCGCGTCAGCACCTTGAACCGGAGAAGTGCGATGCCGATGCCCCGCCTGCCCACCGAAGACTTCGCCGAGGCCGACGCCCTTGATGTCAACGATCCCCGCATCGTGCTGCGCCCCGATGGCTACCACTGGCTGAGTGAAGGCGGCCGCATCGAAAACGGTCCTTTCGAGAGCGCCCGCGCCGCCTGGGCCGACATGCACGCGGCCGACGAAGCCGCCCCGACGGCCGAAGACGACGTCGGCGAGGTATCGGCCGAGATCGGCATCGCCGATTGGATCAATCCCGACACCGGTGATCTGGCCGAAGGCACGATCCCGCACCTGAGCGACGAGTGAGGGCACACAGACAGGCGTCTCCGCGCCCCATCGCTGGCGCCAATTCCCAGCGCCAGCGATGGGCAAGCCCCCTCGGTCACAATGCGCCGCAAGCCCTTGTGACCCTGTTCGCCCACGGAGAACCCTGATGAAACTGTTCCTGAAACCCGGCGCCTGCTCGCTGGCCTCGCACATCGTCCTCGAAGAACTCGGCCGCCCCTACGAGACCGAAGCTGTCGACCTGGCCAAGAAGGTCACCGCCAGCGGCGCCGATTTCTGGGCCATCAACCCCAAGGGCTATGTGCCCGCCCTGCTGCTCGACGACGGCGACCTGCTCACCGAAGGCCCGGCCATCTTGCAATACTTGGCCGACCTGGCCCCTGAGCTGAACCTGGCGCCCGCCAACGGCAGCAAGGCCCGCTACCAGCTGCAAAGCTGGCTGGCGTTTGTCGGCACCGAAGTGCACAAAAACTTCAGCCCCTTCTTCAACCCGGCGGCCACACCCGAGATGAAGGAGCTGGCCCGCGCCAACCTGCAACGCCGTCTGGGCTACGTCAACGACCAGCTCGCCGATCGCGACTTCCTGATGGGCGACACCTTCAGCGTGGCCGACGCCTACCTGTTCACCGTGGTGGGCTGGGCTAAGTTCGTCCAGCTCGACCTGAGCGCCTGGCCCCACCTGATCGCCTTCCAGGGTCGCGTCGCTGCGCGCCCGGCCACCCAGCGCGCACTGAAGGCAGAAGGCCTGATCTGAGCCTGGCTCAGGCAGCCGGGTCCTGCGCCTTGGGCAAGGCCTGGCTGCGTCCCAGCACCTGGCTGGACGTCACGCCCATCGACACATAGATGCTGGTCAGTCCGTCCATGCCCACCTCGGCGGGTGTCACCCAATCCTCGCGCACATACAGCAGGCCGCCGCCCACCGGCACCGGTGCGGTAGGCACCAGCACCGCCAGGTGAGGCTGCCCATCGATCTCGACCGGATCGGGACTGGACAGCAGCGCCAGCACCTTCACGCCGCCGCTGTCGCCAAAGCGGCACCAGACCGGGCTCATGGTCTTGAGGCCGTCCTCTTCGCCCTGACTGAGCATGTCCACAAAGCGGCGGATCAGGTCATAGACATTGCGCACCAGCGGGATGCGGCGCACCACCGCATTGACCAGCCGCGCCAGGCCGCGCTGCAACTCGGCCTCGACCAGCAGCCCGAGCGCGAACACCCCCAGCACGATGATGAAGGCGCCCAGCACATAGCCCAGCATCACCGAACCCGACAGCCCGATCCCCAGGCTGACGAACACCTTGCCCACCAAGCTGCTCGGCCCCAGCCAGGCGTACAGCAGCCGCCCCAGCCAGATGAACACGGCGGCGGTCACAAACAAAGGCAAGGCAGCCAGCAGGCCCGTCACGAAGGTGCGGGTGAGCTGACGCAGGGAACGCTTCATGAGCATGTCAGGGCCCAGACATCGGCACGGCAACACTGCCGCCCGGCATTATCGCGAGCCTGGGCGGCAAAGCGCCCCACCCTGCCGCCGGCTACTTCCTATAATCAGCGGTTCCACCTTCACAGGCTGGCACCCGACGGCTGTGCACCGCACCGCTTCCTCCCAGGGCTGCCAGCCTCTCTTGTCTTTTCGGTGACCCCATGAGCGCTCCTTCCGACAACCAGACCTACGACCCGCGTGCCGTCGAAGCCCGTGCCCAACAGCACTGGGAAGCCAACGACGCCTACCGCGTCACCGAGAACCCAGACAAGAAATCGTTCTACGCCTGCTCCATGCTGCCCTACCCCTCGGGCAAGCTGCACATGGGCCACGTGCGCAACTACACGATCAACGACATGTTGACCCGTTACCTGCGCATGAACGGCTACAACGTGCTGATGCCCATGGGCTGGGACGCCTTCGGCCTGCCCGCCGAAAACGCCGCGCTCAAGAACAAGGTGCCGCCTGCCGCCTGGACCTACGACAACATCGCTTACATGAAGAAGCAGATGAAGGCGATGGGCCTGGCGATCGACTGGTCGCGCGAAATCGCCACCTGCCAGCCCGAGTACTACAAGTGGAACCAGTGGCTGTTCATCAAGATGCTGGAAGCCGGCATCTGCGAGCGCCGCACGCAAACCGTCAACTGGGACCCGGTTGACCAGACCGTGCTGGCCAACGAGCAGGTGATCGACGGCCGCGGCTGGCGCTCGGGCGCCCTGGTGGAAAAGCGCGAGATCCCGGGCTACTACCTGAACATCACCAAGTACGCCGACGAGCTGCTGGGCGCCGTCGCCAACCCCGAAGACAAGAACTACCTGTCGGGCTGGCCGGAGCGCGTGCGCCTGATGCAGGAAAACTGGATCGGCAAGTCCGAGGGCGTGCGCTTTGCGTTCAGCCACGACATCACCGGCGCCGATGGCCAGAAGATCAACAACGGTCAGCTGTGGGTGTTCACCACCCGCGCCGACACCATCATGGGTGTGACCTTCTGCGCCGTGGCGGCCGAGCACCCCCTGGCCCTGCACGCCGCAGCCTCCAAGCCCGAAGTGCAGGCCTTCATCGACGAGTGCAAGCACGGTGGCACCACCGAGGCCGAGCTCGCCACGCAAGAAAAGAAGGGCGTGCCCACCGGCCTGTTCGTCACCCACCCGCTCACCGGCCAGCAGGTCGAAGTCTGGGTCGGCAACTATGTGCTGATGTCCTATGGCGACGGCGCCGTGATGGGCGTGCCCGCGCACGACGAGCGCGACTTCGCCTTCGCCAAGAAGTACGGGATCGCCATCCAACAGGTCATCGGTGTCGAAGGCAAGACCTTCAGCCTGGACGCCTGGGCCGACTGGTACGGCGACAAGCAGCAAGGCGTGTGCGTCAACTCCGGCGTGCTCGACGGCCTGGCCCACAAGGACGCCGTCGCCAAGGTCGCCGAGTTGCTGATCGCCAAGGGCATCGGCGAGAAGAAGACCACCTGGCGCCTGCGCGACTGGGGCATCAGCCGCCAGCGTTACTGGGGCACCCCCATCCCCGTCATCCACTGCGCCGACTGCGGCCCCGTGCCGGTGCCTGAAAAGGACCTGCCGGTCGTGCTGCCCGAAGACGTGGTGCCGGACGGCAGCGGCAACCCGCTCAAGTCGCGCCCCGACTTCCTCAACGTCGGCTGCCCCAAGTGCGGCAAGCCCGCCCAGCGCGAAACCGACACGATGGACACCTTCGTGGACTCGAGCTGGTACTTCCTGCGCTACACCTGCGCCGACAACCACGGCCAGATGGTGGACGCTCGCACCGACTACTGGATGCCGATGGACCAGTACATCGGTGGCATCGAGCACGCCATCTTGCACCTGCTGTACGCGCGCTTCTGGACCAAGGTCATGCGTGACCTGGGCCTGGTCAAGGCCGACGAGCCCTTCAAGAAGCTGCTCACCCAGGGCATGGTGCTCAACCACATCTACTCACGCCGCACCGCCAAGGGCGGCAAGGAGTACTTCTGGCCCAAGGACGTCGAGCACGTCCTGGACGAAACCGGCAAGGTCACCGGCGCCCGCCTGATCACCGCCGTGGACAGCGCCGACGGCATGCTGCCGGTGGGCACCGCCATCGACTACGAAGGCGTGGGCACCATGTCCAAGTCGAAGAACAACGGCATCGACCCGCAAGAGCTGATCGAGAAGTACGGCGCCGACACCGCCCGCCTGTACACCATGTTCACCGCGCCGCCCGAGCTGACGCTGGAGTGGAACGACGCCGCCGTCGAAGGCAGCTTCCGCTTCCTGCGCCGCGTCTGGAACTTCGGCATGAAGCTGAGCGCCCTGCCCAAGGCCGACACCAGCGCGCTCACGCAAGGTGCCAGCTCGCTGGCCGACGTCGCCTTCGGCAAGGACGCCAAGGCCCTGCGCCTGGAAGTGCACACCGTGCTCAAGCAGGTGGACTACGACTACCAGCGCATGCAGTACAACACCGTGGTCTCCGGTGCGATGAAGCTGCTCAACGCGCTCGAAGGCTTCAAGGCCACCGACACGCCCGACGGCCAGATCGCCCTGATCGAAGGCTTCGGCATCCTGCTGCGCGTGCTCTACCCCGCCACCCCGCACCTGGCCCACACGCTGTGGAGCGAGCTGGGCTATGCCCTGAAACAGGGCGACCTGCTGGACGCGGCCTGGCCCAAGGTCGACGACAGCGCCCTGGTGCAAGACGAGATCGAACTGATGCTGCAGGTCAACGGCAAGCTGCGCGGCTCGATCAAGGTCAGCCCAAACGCCGACAAGGCCGCCATCGAGGCCGCCGCCCTGGCCAGCGAAGACTTCGCCAAGTTCGCCGAAGGCAAGGCCCCCAAGAAGGTCGTGGTCGTGCCCGGTCGCCTCGTCAACGTGGTGGTCTGACCATGCAGCGCCGCCACCTCCTCACCGGCCTGAGCGCCTCGCTGGCCCTGGCCACCCTCGGAGGCTGCGGCTTCCAGTTGCGTCGTGGCCCCAAGGCCATGGCCTTCCGCACCATTCAGCTCACTGGCTTCACCAGCACCTCGCCCCTGGCGGCCGAACTGGCGCGTGCACTCGAAGCCAGTGGCGTGCGCGTGGTCGATTCCACCCTGCAAGCCACCCAGGCGGCCGGCACCGAACAGGTGCCCACCAGCCACCTGGTGTTCGAGGCCTTGCGTGACAGTCGCGACCTGGTTGTCGTCACCAAAACCGCCTACGGTCAGGTGCGCGTCATGAGCGTGCGCACCAGCGTGCGCTTTCGCATCCTGCGGGGCGACGGGTCCGAACTGCTCCGCCCCACCGACGTGGCCCTGGCGCGCGACCTGAACTACAACGAGCGCGACGCGCTGGCCAAGCAGGACGAAGCTGCGGCCCTCCAAAAGAGCATGCAGACCGACATCGTCAACCAGGTGCTGCGCCGTCTGGCGGCCATCCGCCCCGAGCAGCTCCGCAGCGATGCGATCCCGATGCCCGCCACCCAGGCCGGGTCCGGGCCGGTGCGCTGAGCACCCCATGCAACTGCGCCTCGACCAGCTCTCGGCCCACCTGAGCAAAGGTGCCGGTGCGCTCAAACCCGTCTACACGCTGTACGGTGACGAGCCCCTGCTGGCCCAGGAAGCCGGTGATGCCATCCGCACCGCTGCGCGCGCAGCCGGCTTCACCGAACGCCAGGTGCACACCGTCAGCGGTGCGCACTTTGACTGGTCGGGCCTGTTGGGTGCGGCCAGCGAAATGTCCCTGTTCGGTGACAAGCAGATCATCGAGATCCGCATCCCCTCGGGCAAGCCCGGCAAGGAGGGCTCGCAGGCCCTGCAGCAGTACTGCGAAGCCGCCCAGGGCAACGATGGTCTGCTCACGCTAGTCACCCTGCCGCGCCTGGACAAGACCCAGCAAAACAGCGCCTGGTTCACCGCCCTCGATGGCACGGGCCTGACCCTGCGCTGCGATCCGATCGAGCGCGGGCAGTTGCCCCTGTGGATCGCCCAGCGCCTGGCTGCCCAGGGCCAGCAGGTCGAACCCGGCGAGGCCGGTCAGCGCACCCTGGCCTTCTTCGCCGACCGCGTCGAAGGCAACCTGCTCGCCGCGCACCAGGAAATCGTCAAGCTCGGCCTGCTGCACCCGCCCGGCACCCTCACCATCGAGCAGATCGAAGAGGCCGTGGTCGATGTGGCCCGCTTCAACGTCTTCAAGCTCAGCGAGGCCGTGCTCTCGGGCCAGATCGAGCGCACGCTGCGCATGATCGACGGCCTGCAGGCCGAAGGCGAAGCCGCCGTGCTCGTGCACTGGGCCTTGGCCGAAGACATCCTGGCGCTCTACCGCGCCCGCACCGCACTGGACGGCGGCAAGCCCCTGCCCATGGTGCTGCGCGAACAGCGCGTCTGGGGCCCGCGCGAGCGCCTGTTCGAACGCATCCTGCCCCAGACCCGCGCCACCGCCCTGGCTCGCCTGGTGGCCCACGCCAGCACCGTCGACGGCATCGTCAAAGGTCTGCGCCACCCGCAATGGCCCGAAGACGGCTGGGAAGCCTTGCGCCGCCTGGCGCTGGAGCTGGCCCAGACCGCGCAAGGCCAAGCCGCCGGCCGCGCCCCGGCGCCTGCCCGCCGCTGAGCGCCACCCGACCACAACCGGCGCCCACCGCCTGGGCTCGGCGCGCCCACGGCCCCCGCAGATCGGGGGCCGCCTCACTGGAAAGCCCCCGGCCAGCGTAGCGTCTGCCCCACCTACAGTCGGTGCACCGCCCCCTCGCGAAGCCTGCTCTCCCGTGCGCTCCCCCGACCTGATTCCACTGAACCGATCCGAGCACCTGTACTGGGCCGGTGAGGGCCACCTCGGCCCCATCAACCAGCCCTATGTCTTGCGCCTGAGCGGCCCGGTCGACGAAGCCTTGGTGCGGCAAGCACTGCGCGAACTCACCACCGGCTTCCCGCGCCTGCGCAGCGTGATCGAGCCCGGCCCCTGGCGCGACCGCCTGCGCATCCTGCCCGACGACCGCAGCGTGGACCAGCTGTTCGACGACGCCTACCGGGTGGAGCTCGGCGTGGCCCTCGACGACCGCGACGCGCTGCAGGCCTGGCACAGCGCCCGCCTCAACGAGCCGCTCTCGCTGGAGCGCGGCCTGCCCTGGCGCGCCCGCTTCCTGCCTCACCCCACGCAGCCCGCCCTGCTCTTCGTGGTGCACCACATCGTGGGCGACGGCCGCTCCATGGTCCAGCTGCTGTGTGCCATCCTCGGCCGACTCAACGGCCAGCCCATCGCGGCCAGCCCCCTGGACTCGCCCTCGATGCACGCCGCCGTCACGCCCGCGCGCCTGTGGCAATGGCCCGCAGCCGTCTGGCGGGGCTGGCGCCAGGGCCGCGCCGACAAACTCGCAGCCCAAGGCCAACAGGTCATCATGCTGGCCAGCCGGCGCAGCCCGCGCTTCACCACCTCGGCCATCCGCTACCACGAGCTGCCCTGCCCGGCCGAGGCCATGAAGCAGTTCGCCAAGGCCCATCGCACCACGCAAAACACCCTGCTGACCGCCCTGGTGGCCAACACCTTCCTGGCCCCGCACACCGGCAACGCACAGGCAGTGGCCGCCTTGCGCATCTCCGTCGACCTGCGCCGCTACTACCCCGAAGGCCAGGCCCCGGTATTCGGCAACTACGTCTCGTCCTTCACCGTGCGCGCACGCCACCAGCCCACGCTGGCCGCCCAGATCGCCGACATCGAGCGGCAGATCCAGCAGCACCTGGCCCGTTACGAACGGCGTGACCACGCCCTGCCCCTGACGCTGTACGAATGGCTGCCCTTCATCGGGCGCACGCGCTATCGCCAGCTGATCGCGGCCAGCAAGGCCCGCGGCACCCTGCCCGCACTCAGCTGCCACCTCAGCAACCTGGGCAGCGCCGAGTTCATCAACCCGAAAGACGCCCGCGTGCGCCTGCAGGCCCTGTGGCCCGCCACCGTCAGCACCGCACTGCTGCTGGGCGCCCTCACCCTCAACGGCCGGCAGTGCCTCACCGTGATCCGCCAGTGCGACGAGATCGACGACGAGGCCGTCGTGGACTTTCTCAGCCGGCTCGATCAGCAGTTCGCCAGCTTGCAGGGGTCGTCCACCGTCAGCTGACCCACGACCAGACGACGAGCACGCGGCCCCCGACCTGTTGCCCCTCCAGCTGTACGAGTTTGCTCCCCGCCTGCCGCAGCGGGATGGGCATCAGCCGCGCGCCGTGTGCAGCGCCTGCGCCAGCTGCGTGTAGGCGGTTTGCTGATCCGCCGGCAGCCCCAGGCTCGCCAGCGAGGGCCAGGCCTGGCGCTGCACCACCTCGGTCTGCACCTCGATCAAGCGCAGGGCATCGCCCAGACGCGGCAGCACCGGGCCGGCAAACAGCACGCGTCCCCCGTGGGCCACCAACAGCGTCGGAAAGGTCTCGATGTCGATGTCACCCAGCGCGTCGGCCTCGTCCTCGATGTCGATCCAGCGGTAGTGGTGGGCCGGCAGCGCCTGCTGCAGGGCCTCGAACACCTGCGCGTACTCACGGCAGGTGCCGCACCAGTCGGCGCACAGACAAACCACATCGAGGGCGGGCACGAGGGAGGGCGAATCAACCATGGTGCCCCGATTGTCTCAAACCCGGCGCTGTCACATTGCACCGGGCATCCACCGCCATAATCGAACTCCCTTTTTCAACCCCGTCACACAGGAGTTCGAACCATGCCGGTGATCGTGGTGGCCAATCCCAAGGGCGGCGTCGGCAAGTCCACGCTGTCGAGCAACATCGCGGGCTATTTCGCCCGCCAGGGGCACAGCGTCATGCTGGGCGACATCGATCGCCAGCAGTCGTCGCGCCTGTGGCTGCAACTGCGCCCCGACACGCTGCCCGCCATCCAGAGTTGGGACGTGGACCGCGACGACATCGTGCGCCCCCCGAAGGGCACCACCCACGTCGTGCTCGACACCCCGGCCGGCCTGCACGGCAAGCGATTGCAGGCGGTCATGAAACTGGCCGGCCACATCATCGTACCGCTGCAGGCCAGCGTGTTCGACATCTACGCCACGCAGGACTTCCTGAGCGAGCTGCACCGAAGCAAACGCTCCGACAAGGTGAAGCTGGGCGTGGTGGCCAACCGCGTCAAGGACCACACCAAGGCCGCCGAGCACCTGCAGACCTTCCTGCGCTCGCTCGACATCCCCTGGCTGGCCCAGTTGCGCGACACGCAGAACTACACCCATCTGGCGGCCCATGGCCTCAGCCTGTGGGACGTGCCTGCGCACAAGGTGGACAAGGACCTGGCGCAGTGGCGCCCCATCCTCGACTGGCTGGGCCGCTGAGCCCATCACTGCGGCCCAAGCACCAAAGCCCGGGCCCTCTCATGAGGCACCGGGCACATTCAGGCGTTCACGCCAGACAACAACGGGGGTGAGCGAACCACGTTCGCATCCGGAACCGGCCGCAGGGCCGTTCCGGTGAGTCACATCAGTGGCGGCGGGGAGGCGGCGTGTAGCCGTTGCGCTCGATGTGACGGAAGGTGATGCGACCCTTGGTCAGGTCGTAAGGCGACAGCTCCAGCGAGACCTTGTCACCCGCCAGGATGCGGATATGGTGCTTCTTCATCTTGCCCGAGGTGTAGGCAATCAGCTGGTGTCCGTTTTCGAGCGTGACGCGGAAACGCGAGTCCGGCAGGACTTCGTCCACGACGCCATTCATTTCAATCAGTTCTTCCTTGGCCATGGGCCGATCTCCAATAGGTCTTGACGGTGATGTGGCGGCGCCCTGCGCGGAGGGTGCGCGCCCGCCCGGGACAAAAGACCATGATCGGTTGCGCTCGGAGCGCGGCGTCCTGGGTGTGCAAACGTGTGCCATCCGATCGCAGTCAATGCGCGAGGCCTGTCATGGCAAGACCTCAGGCCGAATGGGCAACTGAACATGATAACACGGTGCGCCCAATCCAACGATGACGACACAAGCACCCCGCTGAGCCCCCCATTTCAGGCGAGAGGCCAAATAAAACAAGACAGGGGCGGAAAAACCGTGTATGGTGCGTTCTGTAGGTATACCAAGACCGTCGTTACTGAGGTCTGTTGTTTGTCCCCTGCCGCCCGGCAGGTTGGTTCGAATTTCCACCCAAGTGATCTTCTTGCGTGTCTCTGCAACGCCCCGGCATGTCGTCGCGGACGTTTTTTCATCACTTGTTAATTAAGGAAATTCCATGTCCACCACCAACCAAACCGGCACCGTCAAGTGGTTCAACGAAGGCAAGGGCTTCGGCTTCATCGCCCAAGACAACGGCGGCAATGACCTGTTCGCCCACTTCAGCGAAATCCGCACTTCGGGCTTCAAGACCCTGCAAGAAAACCAACGCGTTGAATTCGACATCACCCAAGGCCAAAAGGGCCTGCAGGCGTCGAACATCCGCCCGCTGTAATCCAGTCGGCTGAGTTTCACGCTCAGGCAAACGCGGCTTCGGCCGCGTTTTTTTTCGCCTGTGGCACAGTGCCCGGATGTCGTCCCATGCCACCCCGACCGCTCCGGCAGCCCACTCGGCTCGCCAGGACATCCGCACCATCGGCCTGATCGGCCTCGGTCACTGCACCTCTCACTTCCACCACATGCTGCTGCCGCCGCTGTTCCCGGTGTTCATCCGGGAGTTCGGCTTCAGCTATGCCGAGCTCGGGCTGCTGCTGACGGTGTTCTTCGTCATCTCCGGCGTGGGGCAGGCCCTGGCCGGCTTCGTGGTCGATCGCCACGGCGCCCGCCCGGTGCTGTATGGCGCGATGGTTTGCTATGTGGCCGCCTCACTGGCCACCGCGACCGCGCAAGGCTATGCCGGCCTGATGCTGGCGGCCGCCCTGGCCGGCCTGGGCAATGCCCCCATGCACCCGGCCAACTTCACCGTCTTGAACCGCCGGGTTTCAAGCTCGCGTCTGGGCCATGCCTTCTCGGCGCATGGGCTCAGCGGCAACCTGGGCTGGGGGCTGGGTCCGGTCTTCCTCATCGGGCTGACCACGCTGACGGGCAGCTGGCGCACTGCCGCGCTGTGCGCCGCGCTGCTGGGCGCCGGGGTGTTGGCACTGATGCTGTGGCGCCGTGACGATCTGGACGACCACCACGCCACCCACCGCGCTCAGGTCCAGGCGCAGGTCGCCGACGGCTCGGCCGAACACGCGCTGGCTTTCCTGAAGCTGCCCGCAGTGTGGCTGTGCTTCTCCTTTTTCCTGTGGACGGCCGCCGCCCTGGGCGCGATCCAGAGCTTTGCCAGCCCGGCACTGAACCTGATGTACGGCCTGACCGACACCACCACGGCCTTCGTCGTGACCGGCTACATGCTGTGCGGTGCCGTGGGCATGTTCATCGGCGGCTTCCTGGTCAACCGCGTGGCGCGGCTGGAGCGCACCATTGGGGCGTCCATCGGGGTGTCGGTGCTCATGCTGCTGCTGAGCGCCTCCGGGCAGTTGCCGCCCTGGCTGGCGGCCCTCAGCGTGGTGCTGGCCGGCTTTGGCACCGGTCTGGCCAACCCCTCGCGCGACATGCTGATCAAGCGGGCGGCTCCTCCGGGCGCCACCGGCCGGGTGTACGGCACGGTGTACGCAGGACTGGACAGCGGTCTGGCGCTGGCCGCACCGGCCTTCGGCCTGCTGATGGACCACGGTCTGCCCGCCGCGGTGTTCGCCGGGGCCGCTCTCACCTTGGCCTTGGGCGTCGCGTCCGCGGCCATCGTGGGTCAACGCATCGCCGCGCGGGCCTGATCGGGCCCGACTGGCCGCCCCCTCAGGGTGTCCGCACGCATCCATGCACCCTGGCAGGGAGGGCGCTCGCGCCACCCTCAATGTGGTTTGCGGGGTTTCTGAAACGCCTCAGGCTTGTAGACATTGCCTTCGCGTACCACATCGGCCGCCCGGCTGGCGCGCCGGGCACGCTCGATGGCGGCCTCGGTCGCCTGGCGTGCCTGCTCGGCTTGCGCGGCCTCGGCCTGGCGGGCGGCACGGCTGCGAAACAGACGGTGAACGGCGCCCGAAGTGAGCACCCACTGACGTCTGACGGCTTGATCCAGTTGGATGCGACGCGATGCGGGCAGGCACAGCCGCACCAACATCACGGCGCACACGCTCGCCACCAGCACCGCCAGAACCTGTTCCCCGGACATCACACCCTCGCCTTCTGCTCGCCCCACGCCACCACCGCAGCGCGCACCTCAATATAGTCCAGCCAGCTGGGCTATGCTTGCCACCATGACACTCCTGATACGCTGGCTTTTGCTGGCCTGTGCCCTGGTGCTGCTGACGCAGTGGAACCTGGGCGTACAGGTCGACAGCTTCGGCTCGGCCATGTGGGCCGCCCTGGTGATCGGCTTGCTCAACGCCTTCGTGCGCCCGCTGCTGATCCTGCTGACCCTGCCGGTCACCATCCTGACGCTGGGCCTGTTCCTGTTCGTCATCAACGCGCTGACCTTCCAGATGGCCTCGGGCTTGCTGGACGGTTTCCACGTGACCGGCTTCTGGCAGGCGCTGCTGGGCTCCATCCTCTACAGCCTGTGGGGCCTGGTCATCGACACGGCCCTGCAGCGCATGATGGCCCGCCCACCGCAGGGCTGAGCCCCCTCAGCGCCGACGCGTCACAGCGGTGTGGCCCGCAGGCGCACGCCGGCCAAGGCATGGGCCACGGTTGCCTCGCGCACGGCCGCGCGGTCGCCCGGCAGGTGCAGCAACTCGGTGTGCACGATGCCGCGGCGCAGCGCCCAGGCCAGCCACACCGTGCCCACGGGCTTCTCGGCCGAGCCCCCGGTCGGGCCGGCGATGCCAGTGACGGCCACGGCGATGTCGGCCCGCGAGCGCGCCAACGCCCCTTCGGCCATGGCCCGCGCCACCGGCTCGCTCACCGCACCGTGGGCGGCAATCAGGGCGGCGTCCACGCCCAGCATCTCGGATTTGGCCTCGTTGCTGTAGGTGACGAAGCCCCGCTCGAACCAGTCGCTCGAACCGCTCAGCGCGGTGCAACGGGCGGCAATCAGACCACCGGTGCACGATTCGGCCGTGGCCAAGCGCCAGTGGTGGGCCTTGAGGCGCTCGGCCAGCGCCACGACCTCGCTCGACACATTCAGGCTCACGCTCATCGCTGCATCCTTTCCGGCCCACCGGCCATTTGCTTGCCTCGCTCCAACGACCTTGATGCGGTTCAGCCGAACAGGGTAGCCAGCACCCCGCGATCCCGCACCGCCACACCCAGCGCCAGCACCAGCAAGGCGCAGGCGGCGGCCACCAGGTCGTCGAGCATGATGCCCAGGCCCTGGCGCCAGCCGATCGGCTGACCCGGCACGGCCTTGAACAGGGCATCGGCCCAGGCCACCGGACCCGGCTTGGCCGCATCGAAGAAACGGAAGGCCACGAACGCGCCCAGTTGCCCCAGCCAGCCCACCGGACCGATCAGCCACAACATCAGCCAGAAAGCCCAGATCTCATCCCACACGATGGCACCGGGGTCGCTGGTGCGCAAGTGCTGCGCCGTGCGGGTGCAGGCCCAGCAGCCCAGGGGCCAGCCCAACAGCAGAATGGCCGCCCAGATCAGATCGGCCTGCGGCTGGCCGCTCAGCGCCATCTGCAGCGCGACAAAGCTGAGCCAGGCCCACAGCGTGCCGACCGTGCCCGGCGCGATGGGGCTGAGCCCACTGCCAGCACCCAGGGCGATGAAGTGCGCCGGGCGGCTGAGCAAGATGCCCACCGTGGGCCGGCGCGGGGCTTCGCTCAGGGTCATGCGCCCCCCTTGAAGTGATCGAACGAGGTCCAGCGGTTGGGCACGGCCTGACGGTCCTCCGCGGTGCCCACGGCGCCACGCCACAGGCGCAAGCCCGGCTCGGCTTCGATCTGGCCGATGCGGCTGAGCACCAGGCCCAGCTCGGCCCCCAGTTGAGCCACCCGCTCACGCTGGGTGGGGGGCACGGTGAACAGCAGTTCGTAATCGTCGCCACCGGCCAGGATGCAATCGAGCCGTTCGTCGGACGAGCGCGTGGCCAGCCAGGGGCTCACGGGCAAGGCGTCCAGCGACAAGGCGGCCCCCACCCGGCTGCGGCGCAGCACATGGCCCAGGTCGCCCAGCAGGCCGTCGGACACGTCGATGGCGGCGGTGGCCAGGCCACGCAGGCCCACGCCCAGCGCGACGCGCGGGTCGGGGCGCTCCATGGCCAGGCGGGTGGCCTCGAAGGCCTCCGTGCTCAACCCTGGATGCAGGCTGCCGCGGAAGGCCTCCAGCGCCAGCCGCGCCTCACCGGGACAGCCGCTGACCCACAGGTCATCGCCCACCTGGGCACCGCTGCGCAGCAAGGCCTGACCGGTCGGCACCTCGCCCATCACGGTGATGCCGATGGCCAAAGGCCCCGCGGTGGTGTCGCCTCCGATGAGTTCGCAGTCGTGTTCGTCAGCCAGGTCGAGCAGACCACGGGCAAAGCCGCGGAGCCAGGCTTCGTCCACCCGGGGCAAGGTCAAGGCCAGGGTGAAAGCCAGGGGCGCCGCGCCACAGGCGGCCAGGTCCGACAGGTTCACCGCCAGCGCCTTGTGGCCCAGACGGGCCGGGCTGACGGTGGGCAGAAAGTGCCGTCCCTCCACCAAGGTGTCGGTGGACACGGCCAGCTGCATCCCCGGCGCCGGCGCGATCACCGCACAGTCGTCGCCATTGCCCACCACCGCACGGTGGGGCCCCTGGCCCGGCCGGCGCCAAAAGAAGGTTTCGATCAGATCAAATTCACCCAGGCTCATGGGTGCATTGTCGGGGAAGACGGCAACGACGTCCGTCTTGAAACGGTCAGAAAGACCCTGACCACGACAGCTGCCCGCCTCGGGCGTGCGATCCGTTGTCCAAGCGGTCGGTCATGACAGAGGCACTCAGACCTTTCCAATCCACTCCGAGTTGCATCGCGGCGGCAAACGGCTCCACGGCCACGCGCCAGCCGACTGTGCCTGGGTTTTGCCATCCCAACCACCCTTGCCAGAGCCCAACGCGGTTCTTGACCTTCACGGACCACAGTCCTTCAGGCCTCAGCCACTCGGCACGTACTTGCGTGGTCACGGGAATCCGCTCCACCACGGTGCGACGGGAGTACGTCCCGTTGATTTGGGCTTCCCGCGGATCGGCCACCTCACTGTTCAGGACAGCGTCTTCACCATTGATGCCCCGCCAGCGCAGACGCGACCACGCATCGCTGACCTGCAAACTCACGGTGTCCGGCACCCACGGTGACACCAGGGTCGAGCGCGATGCCTTGCGCCATGCCAGCGCGAGGGACAGTGCCTGGCCCACCCCTTCGGCACCGGGAGGCTGGAAGTACGTCGGCAGCGTCTTGGAGTGATCATCTCGCAAGGTGCCGGCGTAGCTATAGGTGTCGTTTGCGTTGTAAGCGACCTGGCCGGCGCTGCGCAGCGAGCGCAAGCGCTTCAGCGTGAGTTGATCAAACGACACGTCCAGCTTGAAGCCGCCCAAGTCCATGACCGGCGCCTGAACGGTCACGCCTTGACCGGTCCAATACAGGATGTGCGAGCGGGCATCGAGGGTCACGGGCGCATCGGGGTCGGTGCGGCTTTGATAGTGATACAGGGCCTGTGCGGCATCACCAGACATGCGCGCACTGCCATCGACACGCCCCACGGCCCCCAGCCGCCAGGCTCGGCCATCGCGCTGACGTCCCCAGGGCAGTAGCACCCCTGCCTCGGCCCGTGCGGTCACATACGCGCGCTGTTCGCCCGCGCGACGCTCGTAGCCTTTGGCCCAGCGGCCATCGAGGTCCAGTACCGGCGTGCCGTTGGACCAGGCCTCTACCGAGGCCTCGACGTAACCGCCCCAGCCAGCGAGGGGCGAGGCGGTCTGTGCAGCGGCACTGGATGTCCACAACGAGACCCCCACCATCAGCAGTGAAAAAACGTGAGATTGCGTCATGAATGAAGATCGTGTCATGCCAATGAAAAGGCCCCCGTGAGGGGGCCCGGTGTTCGGATCCTCGTGGAATCAGAACTGTTCGTAGGTGCCGTCAGCGTACACGACGCGGCTGGAGCCCACATTGAACTGACCCAGCTCGGTGCTACCCTTTTTGATGGGCACCACGGTGTCACTGCGTTTGGCCACGAAGCCCACACCACCGGCCGTGGTGGTCAAGGACAGTTGGTCATTGGCCGGCGTGGTCTTGGAGCTCAGCAAGGTGAGGAGGAACGTGGTCGCGCCTTGGGTGTAGCGCCCCGTCACGGTGACCTCACCCAGCGTAGGCTGCAGGGCTGTCAGATTGACAGCCAGCGTGTTGGCACCCGTGGTGGCCAAGGTGCCGTCCAGCTTCATATCCCAGTTCACGCCTGTATCCGTGGGCATGATCAACGTGAGCGTGCCATCGAACAACTTGGCGCTGCCCGTCATGTCGGTCAAGTACCCGATCAGCGTGGCGTTCTTCGGGCCGTTGTGTGTCGCGGTCTGCTCAAAGTTGCTCAACACCAAAGTGCCACCGATCTTGTACCCGGTCTTGAGTTGCGCCTCCAGGATCAGGTTGGCCGCCTTCGGCTGGGTGGGGCCAGCCACATTCGCTTCTTCAATGTAGCTGCCTGACTTCAAGCTGACACGCGACTGAACATTGGTGTCGCTGTACACACTTACATCGCCGGACAGGTTGTAGCGCGTGGTTGTTGCGCCCACCACTTCGCCCAAGGTGAGGGCCACCTTCTGGTGAGTGCCTAGCACGACGGCTGTCTCTGTCCCGGTATCCCAGTTGGACTCGATCCCCGGCGCCAATTCACCAGTCACCGTCAGCGCATTTTGACCTGAGACAACCGTCAAGCTACGAGGACTTGCGCCACTTAACAAATCCTCTGTTCCAAGCACCAGCGGCGATGCACTGATAATTAGAGCGCGACCCAGTCTGGATTTGACGGTGTATCCCGCGGTGCCTCCGTCTATCACCCCAAAGCGGTGATAAGCCATGAAGGGCTGGCCACTGGTATAACCCAATCGCTGAACCACACGGCAACCCAGATAGGCCGTACGCGCCGATGCCGCTATCTCAAAATTGTCACTCGTGAAATACCGGCAACCTGAAACCGGCTGGCCGTTCCACCACACACCGGAATTCAGCTGAAAATTGAGGCCTGTCGCAGGATCTTCGTGAGCCGTGATCGCTTCCGACAAAGCGGTCAACAAGGTCATCGTGGAGTCATCTAGGGGCTGAGCCACACCACGACTGGCATCCGCTACAGCCTGCACCCGTGTCGCCAAAGAAGTGGCATCCGACTTGTTGGAAAGTGCGGTAGCGGTAGCGCGTACGCTCGCGATCAGCGTCTTGGCCTCCTGGATCGCGGTTTGAGTTCCGGCCACCACCGTCACAGTCGCAGGCGGCGTCGTCACCGGCGCTGTGGCTTTGGCCAGCTCCAGTGGATCCGAAATGGAGATATCGCTGGTCGGCAACGAATTCAATGCAGTGGCCACATCATCCGAAGTGGTGGAGTCGGCCAGTTTCGTGACGACACAAGCAACTCGACTCAATTGATCCGCCGCGTTACACCCAAGGGCGCTGTCGCTGGCCAACGCCGAAAGTGCTGCCAATTTGGCCCCAGCCGCATTGGTGGCCACCACGTCCCCTCCGACGTTAGCGAAGGTCGGCTTGTCCGTCAGGATCGAGATGCCGGCAAAAGCCGAGACCGAACCGTTGGAGGCGGCCACCACGTCCGGCTTCAAACCTCCGTTGGCTTCGGCCAGCGTCACAGCCATATTGGTAAACGGTGTGATCTGCGCGCTGGTTTCACCCTTGCTGTCCAGATTGACCGCTGCACGCAAAGCGAAACCACTGCTCGCAGGCACATCCAGTTGTAGATTGGTGGCCTCATCGACCATCTTGGTCCCAGCCTGGGGAGTGACCTCCAGCAAGACCAACGCCCCCGCCGGCAACCCCGTCAGGGTGTAACTGCCATCCGTGGCGCTGGTGGTGACGCTGGCCAACTTGTTGCCTTTGGTGCCGTCCGCGTTCACCGCATAGGCCGTCACCACGGCATTGAGCAGCAAGCCCTTGGACGCCACGCCCGATACCGCCACCGTGGACGGCGTGCCGCCACTGCTGCTGGAACCACCACCGCCGCCACAGGCAGCCAAGGCCAACAAGGCCGCCATCGACAGGGCCGTGCGACTGCGCGCCCAAACATTCATGCTTGCCATCATCTCTTCTCCTGATTAGACGCCCTTCGGCGCCGAACACTCACCCAAGGTGACGACAGAGCGTCCGACTCCCCCAGCGCGAGCTAATGTTCTCATTTATACACCGACATTTACATTGGTTTACATGCACTTTCGCACGCACTCAACACCCCTTAGGGGGGATGTGCAGTGCACCCCGCCTCTGATATGCCTCAGCTTGCCCACCCCACCTCCGCACCACAACCTCGGGAAGTTCCTAGAATGTGAGCCTGCCGACACATCCGCCGGCCTTTCAAGGTGAACCAAAACATGACGACCCCTGAGCAAAAACGCGCTGAACTCAAAAAGGCGGCGCTGGAATACCACGAGCACCCTACCCCCGGTAAGCTCGCCATCAGCGCCACCAAGCAACTCACCAACCAGCGCGACCTGGCGCTGGCCTACTCGCCCGGCGTGGCCGCGCCCTGCGAGGAAATCGTCGAAAACCCGGCCACTGCCTTCAAGTACACCTCCCGCGGCAACCTGGTGGCCGTGATCACCAACGGCACCGCCGTGCTGGGTCTGGGCGACATCGGCCCGCTGGCCGCCAAGCCGGTGATGGAAGGCAAGGCCGTTCTGTTCAAGAAGTTCTCCGACATCGATGTGTTCGACATCGAAATCGACGAGAAAGACCCTGAAAAGCTGGTCGAGATCATCGCCTCGCTGGAGCCCACCTTCGGCGGCATCAACCTCGAAGACATCAAGGCGCCGGACTGCTTCTACATCGAGCGCAAGCTGCGCGAGCGCATGAAGATCCCCGTTTTCCACGACGACCAACATGGCACCGCCATCGTCGTGGGCGCCGCCATGCTCAACGGCCTGCATGTGACCGGCAAGGACATCAAGCAGGTCAAGCTGGTCGCCTCGGGCGCCGGTGCCGCGGCCCTCGCCTGCCTGGGGCTGCTGGTCAAGATGGGCTTCCCGCGTGAAAACATCTGGGTCACCGACCTAGCCGGCGTGGTCTACGAAGGCCGCACCGAGTTGATGGACGAAGACAAGGCCTTCTTCGCCCAGAAGACCGACCTGCGCAAGCTGTCCGAGGTCATCGAAGGCGCCGACATCTTCCTGGGCCTGTCCGCCGGCGGCGTGCTCAAGAAAGAAATGGTCGCCAAGATGGCGCCCAAGCCCATCATCTTTGCCCTGGCCAATCCGAACCCGGAAATCACCCCGGAAGACGTCAAGGCCGTGCGCGACGACGCCATCATGGCCACCGGCCGCTCGGACTACCCGAACCAGGTCAACAACGTCCTGTGCTTCCCCTACATCTTCCGCGGCGCGCTGGACTCGGGTGCAACGACCATCACGGATGAGATGGAAATCGCCGCGGTGCGCGCCATCGCCGAGCTGGCCCGCGCCGAGCAGAACGAGGTGGTGGCCGCTGCCTACGCGGGCGAGTCGCTGAGCTTCGGTCCTGAATACCTGATTCCGAAGCCGTTTGACCCCCGCCTGATGATGAAGATCGCACCGGCGGTGGCCAAGGCGGCGGCCGATTCGGGCGTGGCCTCGCGCCCGGTGACCGATTTCGTGGCCTATGGCGAGAAGCTGCAGAGCTTCGTCTATGCCTCGGGCACGACGATGAAGCCCATTTTCAGCGTGGCCAAGCGCGCCAAGGCCAAGCGCATCGCCTACGCCGAGGGCGAGAACGAAGGCGTGCTGCGCGCCGCCCAGATCGTGGTGGACGAGAACATCGCCCGCCCGACCCTGGTGGGTCGACCCGAAATCATCGCCCAGCGCATCGAGAAGTTCGGCCTGCGCATGAAGGCCGGCGTGGACTACGACGCCGTCAGCGTCGAAAACGACCCGCGCTACCGCGAGTACTGGCAGACCTACCACCGTCTGACCGAGCGCAAGGGCGTGACCGAGCAGATGGCCAAGATCGAGATGCGCCGTCGCCTGACGCTGATCAGCTCCATGTTGCTGCACAAGGGTGAGGTCGATGGCCTGATCTGCGGCACCTGGGGTCAGACCAGCATGCACCTGGCCTACATCGACCAGGTGATCGGCAAGCGTGAGGGCGTCAAAACCTATGCCGCCATGACGGGCCTGATCCTGCCGGGTCGCACGGTCAACATCCTCGACACGCACATCAACTACGACCCCACGGCCGAACAGCTCGCCGAGATCACCATCATGGCGGCCGAGGAGATGATGCGTTTCGGCCAGCGTCCGAAGGCGGCCCTGTTGTCGCACTCGAACTTCGGCTCCAGCAACGAGCCCTCGGCCGTGAAGATGCGCCAGGCCCTGGCCCTGATCCAGCAACAGGCCCCCTGGCTGGAGATCGACGGCGAGATGCACGGTGACACCGCGCTGGACGAGCCCTATCGCCAAAAGCTGATGCCGCGCAGCACCCTGAGTGGTGAGGCCAATCTGCTGGTGTGCCCGAACGTGGATGCCGCCAACATCGCCTACAACCTGCTCAAGGTCGCGGCCGGCAACAACATCGCGCTGGGCCCGGTCCTGCTGGGTGCGGCCAAGCCGGTGTGCATCCTGACGCCCTCGGCCACGGTGCGCCGCATTGTCAACATGACGGCGATGACGGTGGCCGACGCCAACGCCACCCGCTGAACGTGACGCGGCCAGGTGCCGCTGAAAACAGCCCGGGCTTATAGCACAGGCTGTCAACCCCCCGTCAAAAGGCCCCGGTTAGCCGCTTTTCAGCGGCCCGGGGCCTTGAGCTTTTGGGGGGTTTTCGATAGCATGATGGCTTTCACGTAGAGCTGTTGTGCTGAGTGCAGAACCCTTCACGACCCGGCTGTCAGGGCCTTCCCGCCTGACTTCGCGGTCTGCGGCTTTCCTGGCTGGACTGGTGCTGGGTGTCGCCGCCCACTGGATGCCTTCAGAGGCCCTGGCGCGACGCTCCGATCCCACCCAACCGCCGGCCGTTGAAGCCGTGGTGCCGTTGTCGGCGCTGCCGGTTCAAGCGCAAGTCGTCCACCGACGCATTCTGGCAGGCGGTCCCTTCCGTTACGCCAAAGACGGCTCGGTGTTCGGCAACCGCGAACGCCTCCTGCCCCGTCAGCCACGCGGCCACTACCGTGAATACACCGTGCCCACCCCAGGTGCGCGCGACCGCGGTGCGCGGCGCATCGTCTGTGGTGGTAAAGAAATGCGTCAACCTGAAACTTGTTTCTACACCGAGGATCACTACAGCAGCTTTCAACGCATCGACCCTCGGCATTGACCGTTCCGGTCCCCCTCCGCTCTTTTTTCTTTGACCCTCAACTTTGCCTCCCGGCCCCCGGAGTCTTGCTCCTGGCGCTGAAGGCCCCAAGCGATCATGTTGTTGCAATCCGTTCGACCCAACATCGTTCAAGCCATCCGAGCCTTTCGCCCGGAAGAACTGCAACAGGCAGCCCACGCGGTTGGCCACCACTTCCTGTACACGAACCTGAGCGCTGCGAAGGACAAACAGGACGTGCTGGACATCATTGCTCGCGACTTCCTGTTCCCGGATCACTTCGGCAAGAACCTCGACGCGCTGTACGACTGCATGACCGACCTCGTCCACAAGTCGGGTCCGCAGCCTGGCTTCGTTGTCGTGCTCGAACTCATCCCCGGTGACAACGCCTGCGACCGCGAAACCCGCGAGCAGCTGCTCGACGCCTTCCGTGATGCCGCCGACTTCTGGAGCGAGCGCAAGATCCCCTTCCGCGTGTTCTATTCCATGGCTGTGTCGGGCAAGGAATCGGCCAGCAACTGGGACAAGGCCGATGTGGCGCAAAATGACCCCAACGTGAAGCCTGTGAAGGTCTCCAAGAACGCCACGCCGACCATCGTGATGAACCTGCCACCGATGAGCAGCGTGTTCGACACCGCCGCACTGCTGAGCGCCGCCTGACCACGCTAGGCGCAGGCGACCGGCCACGCGCTGACAAAGGGCCCCTCCTCACGGATGGGGCCCTTTTGCTTGGGGTGACGCCGCGGCGCGCCGGCGCGATCAGGGAAGATCTTGCGCCACACCGGGGGCCGACACCACCCGCGGCCCGATGGTGTCGCCCAGACGGCGTTTGAGCGCCAGGGGTTGCCCGCTCAGGACGTGGGCATACACGGTGGCGTTGGCCAGCACCTTTTTGACGTAGTCACGGGTCTCGGCAAACGGCACGTTCTCGGCCCAGGCCGCTGCATCGACCGTGCTGCCTTCACGCCAGCGTCGTGGGCGGCTGGGGCCGGCGTTGTAGGCCGCTGCGGCCATGGCTTGCGTGCCCTCGAAGTCATCGAGCACCAGCTTGAGGTAACCCGCACCGATGCGCAGGTTGGTGGCACGGTCGGTCAGCAGCTCAGGGCTGTAAGGGATGTTGAGCTTGCGCGCGGTCCAGGCGGCTGTGGCCGGCATCACCTGCATCAGCCCCGAGGCCCCGACCGACGAGCGGGCCGCCACCAGAAAGCGTGACTCCTGGCGAATCAGCCCGTACATGTAGGCGGGGTCCAACCCGACTTCGGCGGCAGCGGCGAGCACCTCGTCGTGGAAAGGCGTGGGGTAGCGTTGGGCCAGGCTCACCGCCTGGCGGGTGCGCTCGCTGGAATTGATGCAGCGGTCCCAGATCTCGCGGCGGCACGCCACTTCGGCCACGGCCAGCAGTTCACGGTCGCTCAGGCCACCCGGCTTGGTGCGCGACAAGGTGAAGTTCCACTCGCGCACCGCCTCGGTTCGCCAGCCCAGCGCCAGCAGGCGCAGCGCACGGTCGATGCCGGGCTCCGCTTCGGCGCGGGCCAGTTCCGCATCACTCAGTGGAGCGGGGGGCACGGGTGGCGCAGCTGGGCGGCCTTGCAAGGCCTCGGCAGCCAGTTGTCCGTAGAAGGTCAGCGGGTCAGCGACCTGGATCAGGAGTTCACGGGCCTGCTGGCGCAAGGCCGCGGCAGCCGATGGCGTTTGCGCCGCACGGGCCTGCAGCGCCCGCGCCTGCCAGTATGCCCAGGCCGGATCGCGGCGCTGTTCGGCGGACATGGCCGAGACGGCTTGCTCCACCTGGGGCCAGCGGGAGGTGTCACCCGCCGTGGCCGCACGGATGGCACTGCGCACCATCCAGGCCAGGGTCTCCTCGGACCAGGCCGCCGCGCCGGGCGACAACTCGCCCGCGCCCGCAGCGATGCCCAGATCGGTCCAGGCCCGCGCATAGTGCGCTGGCGCCTCGGGCAGCAGCCGCCATGCCGCGGTACGGCCCAATTGCGACCAGGCCCAGGCGGCCTCTTCGGCGCGCCATTGCCAGCGGGCGCGGGTGGCGGGATCGGCGATGGCAGCGGCCGCCGCGGCGTGGTCCACGCTGGCCCAGCGGATGAAGGCCAGCAGGTTGAGCGGGCCTTCCGATTCCGGCGGGATCGTCAGCGGGATGCTGGCCAGCGTGGGCTTGGGCAGCTGCTTCTTGCGCAGCACACTGGTGGCGGGTTTTTTCGATGCCTTCGTGCCCGACGACGGAGGCCCCATCGAGGCGCCCGGTGCGCCGCTGGGCGGCTCTCCCGCCGACATGAGGGGAGCGGTGAGCGCGCCAGGCTGCAACACGGCCTGCGGCGCGGTCATCAGGCGCGCAGCCACCTGGGCCACTGCATCGCCGAGGTGGCGCGCCGATTGCTGCACGGCCTTGGGCTTGTTGGTCTCCACGACCAAACGCAGCTTGTGCCACACATCGTCGGGTGTGAGCACCCCGGCTTTCAGCAGCGCGCTGGCCATGCGGTCGCAAGCCTGGTCTGCATCCTTCTGGTCCCACCAGGCCTGCTGGGCCTGGCTGCGCCAGATGATCGCGGGCTGGGCGGTGGGACGGGTCTGGTAGCGCGCCAACACGTCCCAGCATGCCACCTCGCGGTCGTCGGCCATGCGGAACTGCGGCTGGATCCGCAGGAAGGTCACCCAGTCCTGGCGACGTCCCAGCTCCAGCAACCAGTCGTTGCGGCCCCGGTCGGCCACGTAGCTGTCCGGCCAGCGCGCGAAGAAGGCGTCTGCCTCGGCCACGCTGAGGGTGGGCAGGCGCAGCATCAGCGACCAGTAGTCGGCCCAGGGGGCCAAGGGGTGCTGCGTGCGGATCAGCTGATCGCGGGCGGACAGCAGCGCCACCGCGTCGCGGGTGCGCCAGGCCTCGCGGGCCGCCATGATGGCGGCATTGTCCGCGCCGTCCGTCGCGGTCTGCGCGGAGGCGACGGGGACCGAGGCGCCCCAGGCCAGGGCCATCGCCGCCAGCATCCGGGCGGCCGGGGCCGCATACTTGAGTGTGAATTTCAATGGAATGTCTCTCTGTGATGACCTCACCCGCCCCGACTCCCGATCGTCCTGCCCTGCGCCGCCGCCTCTTGGCCGCACATCAAGCCTGGTGCGCCACGCCTGCCGGCGAGGCCGCACAAGCGCAGCTTGAACAAGGTCTGCTGGACGTGCTCGCGCAACTGGAGCCCGATGTCCTGGGGGTGTACTGGCCCATGAAAGGGGAATTTAACCCAAGGACACTGGCCTTGCGCGCCCAGGCGCAGTGGGATTGCCGCCTGGCCTTGCCCTTTGCCCAGCGCGAACCGGTGGCGATGCATTTCCGCCCCTGGGATGGGGGCGAGTTGAGCAGCGTAGACGAGTGCGGTCTGCCCAGCCCGACGGGCAAGGCAGTGGTGCCCGATGTGGTGCTGGTGCCCTGCGTAGGCTTCACGCCCGAGGGCTACCGCCTGGGCTATGGTGGCGGCTATTTCGACCGTTACCTGGCCGCGCACCCCGGGGTGACCGTGATCGGCGTGGCCTGGGAGCAGGCACGTTTGAGCCGCGAGGAGCTGGCCCCGCAGGCACACGACCTGCCGCTGATGGCCGTGGTGACCGAAGCGCGGGTGTGGACGCCGGACTGAGGCCGCAAGCCGCTCAGGCGCGCGCGGGGAAGACCGGCCACATCGCCACCACGCGCTCGCCTTCGACCACGGCCATGTCCCCGAACTGCTGGAGCACCGCCTCGCTCTGCGTCGGACGGAAGAACACGAGGTCATCAGGCTGCAGGCCCTGGCGGCCCGAGCCCACATAGAGCTGCTGGTTGGACGAAGCCCCGATCAGGGCGCTGGCCTGCAAGCCCGCCGGCGAGTCGGGCTGTGCCAGCCAGTGCCCCCCGTGGATGAAATGGGCGACGCGCTGGTTGGGGTCCCAGCCGCGCAGCAGCGTGCCCAAGGCCCCCACCCCGTCGGGCGCCCGCCAAGGGGCCACCTTGAGCACTGGCGTGGCGATCCAGACGGCGGGTTGCAGATCGGCCAACAGGGGGGTGTCGAAGTCGCTGGGTTTGACCAGGGCCGAGCCCAGGGCCACCTCGTTGGCCGCGCCCCCGGCCTGGTGCAGGCGGTAGGTGGGGGAGCCGCCGGTGTTGAGCGTCAGCCGCGCGGGGTCGCGGGCCAGCGGGCTGGCCCGCATCGCGTCCAGGCAGGCCCGGTAGCGCTGCTGCACCTGGGCGCGTGCCGCCGTGCGCAGCCCACCCAGGTCGGGGATTTTCTCGGTGTGGGCGTCGTAGCCCATGAAGCCGGACCATTGCAACCAGGGTTCGCCTTGCAGCAGGCCGATCACCTCGCGCAGCGACGCGTCGTCGGGCAGACCGCCACGGTGCAGGCCCACGTCGATTTCGAGGTTGATGCGCAGCACCTGCCGGCGCGCCCGGGCGAGGTCGCGGTACTGGGCCAGCCGCGCCGGGGTGTCCACCAGCCATTGCACCTGTCGGATGGGATCGAACCCACTGCGCGGGGGATGCGCCAGAAAATGGGCGGCCGCGGCCACCGGAAAGGGCTTGCCGAGCAACACCTCGCTGCGCGGCCGCTGCTCGGCCAGCAGTTGCAGGTAAGGCAGGTTGAACACCATCTGCCGCTCGGTGCCCAACAGGGTGGACAGCTCATCGAGCAGAAGCAGGCTGGGCAAGGATTTGTTGACCAGACGCAGCGCCAGGGCCGCATCGAGGTTGGCGCGCACCTGGCGGGCATTGGCGTGCAGCTGCGCGCGGTCGAGCACCAGCGTGGGCTGGGTGAGACCGGCCTGGCGCAGGGCACGGCTCAGGGCCTGAAAGCGTGCGGCATGGGGCGCCCCGGCCTCCTGTGGGCGCACAGCCCAGACCGCTGCGCCGCTCCCCAGGGCAGCAGCGCCCAGCCAGCGTCGGCGTGTCCAGTTCGGCATGTGCAGGTCCTCAGGTGATGCCGAACACCTGGCGCAGGTGGGCATTGAGCAGGCGCCCCTGCGGGTCGAAGCGCTGGCGCAGGGCAGCGAAATCGGCCCAGCGCGGGTAGAGCGGGGCCAGGTCGGCGGCGCCCAGGCGGTGCAGCTTGCCCCAGTGGGGGCGCCCCTGATGCGCACGGAAGATCGGCGTGAAATCGTCGATCAGATAGGCCCAGGCCTCGTCGGCCGCGGCATGCACGGCGATCGAGCAGCTGTCTCGGCCGTGGAAGGGGCTGAGCCAGGCGCCATCGCCCCGGACAAAGCGGAACTCCAGCGGGAAGAAGGCCTCGTTGCGCTGCTCCAGCCGGTCGACCACCGCACGCAGGCAGGCCAGTCCCTGCTCACGCGGCACATGCCATTCGGTTTCCTGGAAGCGGGTCGGGCGCACCGACGACAACAGGCGGTGGGAGCGATGACGGGCCGATTCGGTGAGCTGGGGGTCGATGGCCTGCTGGGCCACCCAGCGGCGCAAACGGGGGAACCGTCCCAGCCAGTCACGCAGCTGCTTGAGGTCGCTGAGGACGTCCTCATCGGCTGATTTCGGCAGGGCCAGGTCCGTGCCCTGGTACAGGTCATGGCGGATGCAGGCTGCGTAGCCAGTGAAGGGCAGCACATAGAACTCGAAATGCCGGTGGCGCTGCGCCAGCTCGGGTGCCTCGGCCAGCGCCTGCTCAACCGGCATCAGCCAGACGTGGCGCGCCAGGTGGAAAGCGGGCACCACGCGCAGGGTCACACGGGTGACCAGACCCAGGCTGCCCAGCGAGACGCGGGCGGCCGCCAGCAGCTCCGGGTCGCGGCGGGCGTCGATCTCGACGAGCTCCCCGTCCGGTCGCACCAGGCGCATCCCCACGACCTCGTCGTGCAGGGCGGGCAAGGTGGCGCCCGTGCCGTGGGTGCCGGTGGCGATGGCGCCGGCCAGGGTCTGCACGTCCACATCGGGCTGGTTGCGCAGGGCCAGACCCTGGGCGTCGAGGGCCCGCGCCAGGGCGCCGATGCGCGTGCCGGCGTGGGCGGTGACGGTCATCGCGGCCCGGTCGACCGAGACAAGGCCATGAAGGCGGTCCAACGACACCAGGGTCTGGTCGGTGGGCACCAGGGCCGTGAAGGAGTGGCCCGCGCCAACCGCACGCACCTCGCCGCGCGTGCGACGCAGGAGCTGCTGCACCTCGGCCTCGTTGGCGGGTGTCGCCCAGGTGGCCGGCGTGGCCTGCTGCAAGCCCGACCAGTTCTGCCAGCGGCGCGGCGCCGCGGGCGCACGCGTTGGCGTCTGTGCATGGGCCTCGCTGACCAACCATGGCGCCAGGGTCCCGCCCCGCAAGGCGTCGACGAGGCCCAGGGCGGCAGCGCCACTCAGCAGCTGTCGGCGATTCAGGTGACGTCGGCTCATCGGGGGGTGCTCATGAAGGTGATCAGGTCTTGCAGCTCGGCATCGCTGCAATCGGGGCACAGGCCCATGGCGGGCATGCCACGCAGGCCCTCGCGGGTGTGGGCCAGCAAGACGTCCGGGCCCTGCTGCAGGCGCGCCTGCCACGACGGGGCATGGCCCGTCAGCGGTGCGGCGCTGCGCACGCCGTGACAGGCGAGGCAGCTGCGCTCGTACAGGGCGGTCAATTCAGGTCGGGCCGGACGCAGCCGCTCGGCGGCCAGCACATCGGCATCGGTGGGTGGCACCGGAGCCCGCTCACCGCAGCCACTCAAGCCCACGGACCAGGCCAAAGCCCCAACGGTCCCCCAAGCCACCCATCGTCTCTGCAGGGACCGATGCCCCCGCGCGGTACACCAAGACTTCACCAACGCACTCCTGCCTCTCAGTCCACACGGAAGGCGCGGCTCACGCCCGTGTAGGGGTTGATCGCCCCCGTCCAGCCGTTCTTCCAATGCCCGTCGTGACGCAAGCGGTAGCTGCCGACGGGCGTGCCAGCAGGGATGCGCCACACCACATCCACCACCGAATAGGCGATCCCCTCACGGCGCCACTGGTAGCTGGTCTCCCAGTCCCAGTCCTGGGCCACGGCCACCCATTGCCCGTCCTGCCAGCGCTCGACCCGCAGGAAGCTGTCCTGGGTCTGGAGGTGGTTCTTGGGATGGCCGCTGCGGAAGCTCGCCTTCACCACCTGACCCGCCTGATAGGCCGGCAGGGCGTCCTGCAGCACCTTGCCAAAGCTCTCTCTCAGCGGCTTGTCATCGAAGGCCACGCCCGGTCGCGTCAGGCGCAGCGCCGAGGTCCGGTCACGCGGCGGCAGACCTGGCTCCACGGCTGCGCCACTGACCATGGCCTGCGTCAGGTGCGCCACGGTCTGCTGGACGGCGCCGAGCGCCCAGGGCCCAAACTCGTTGGAGGCGCCTTCATAGTGCTGCATCTCGAACTCTTCGCGGGTGGTCAGGTAGCCGGCATAGCTGTTGGACAGGCCCGCCACCACCACCGTGTCCACCCCCTTGGCGGCCAGTTGCTGGCGCACCTGGGCGCGCAAGCGATGCCCGACCATCGTCGTCGGCTCGAAGGGCAGCCCGACGATGGCCAGTGCGCCGACCTGGATCACCTGGATGGGCAGCACCGACGGCACCCAGTCCAGGGCCCCGGTGGGCAACAGGGTGGGCTTGGGCGACTGGCAAGGGTCACTGACCACCGACGAGATGCCGAAGAACGCCGTCTGCACCAGGCCACCCAGCGGCGAGCTCGCAAAGGTCTGCAGGGCCGTGCCCAGTTGGGCGCTCGACGTGGTCATGCCCTCGGTGATGCCGGGGATGTTGGACGGGCCGTTCTCACCACCGGCAGCGAACGACACCCCTCGGGCCGCCGTGCACAGCACCGCGCCACCGGGCTGACTGTAGGCGGGCGCCACGGCCAGGCCGGGCATTGTCACCCACTGGTGGCGCAGGTCCACCACCCCGGGCAGGATGCGACCGGGCGTGGTGTACAGCTCCCAGGCCTTGTGGAGCTGGCGCTGGCCCGCCGCCTCGGCATTGGCGTACTCGTTGGGCGAGCCCTCGTAGCCCGGTGCCGAGTAGGCATTGCCATCGGTCGGAACCACATCGCCCTCATCGGCATTCGCAAAGGCCGCGACAAAGGTCTCGGAGGCACTGTAGTTGACCCCCTTTCGCCGCTCGAAGAACTGCGACGCGTAGCCCTTGTTGTCACCGCTGATATGGGTGAACTTCATGCTGAAGCTGGTCGGGTGGATCGCGTACCAGTTCAGCATGCCAACCTCACGCCCATTGTCCTTGCGGAACTTCAGCACCGTCATGGTCTTGTTGGTGTCGTGCCCCAGCGCGGCCGCATCCGGATTGGCGCGGAACGCTGGCAGCGAGCGGTTGCGCGTGGCCCCCAGCAAGTTGCCTTCCACCAGTTCGATGCGACCCGGTGCGAGGTTGCGGTGCGCGCGCTCGATGGCGGCCACGATGCCCGACACCGCCGCCTCGAAGCTCTGGGCGTCATAGCCGGCCCCACTCTTGTCGGCCGCCGCCAGGATGTAAAGCGTGTGGTGCGCATGGCCACCACTGCCCACATGCGTGTGGGTGGCCGAGAGCATCACGTTGTCGTGGCGGTACAGCGCGCCATAGCGGGCCTGCAGTCGCTGGATGACGGCGAGCTTCAGGGACTCGTGGGCCGCGCCCAGGTCCGCGTTCACGAACACCGCACGCGGGCCGCCCTGTGCGCCCTGCATGATGAAGGCACGGGCCCGCAAACGCTGGTGCAGGCCATTGACCTCCTGCTGCGCGGCATAGCCGAACATGCCCGTCTCGGCCGCCGGACCGGTGATGTCGTACACCCCCGTGCCAATCAGGAACTCACCGGCCCAGGCCGGCGCCGCCATGAGGCCCGTCAGGGCCAAGGCACAAGCCGTGGCAATGGCACGCACACGACGACGCATGAAAGGCAGGCAAACAGGCATGGCGGCAGCTCCCGATCGGTTGAACACGTGCCGTCATGTTCGATAGTGATTACTATCCAATCATCGGGACTTACCCGTGAAACGAGCCCGGCTCGGGGCCCATGCCAGAATTCCCGCATCGATACGGGGCCAAAAGATGCCAAGCACCCTTTCCACGACCCGTCCGTCCGCACCGGACCTGGACACCAAAACCCTGCCGCGCCAAGGCCGCGCGCAGGAAACCTTCGAGCGCATCCTGGCCATCACGGCCGATCTGCTGTCCGAGGTCGGCATCGAACGCCTGTCCACCAACCTGATCTGCGAGCGCGCCGGGCTCACCCCACCCGCGCTGTACCGCTACTTCCCCAACAAGTACGCGGTGCTACACGCCTTGGGGGAGCGCCTGATGGGCGCGCAAAACAGCTTACTGGCCCAATGGGCCACGCCCGAAACCCTGGCAGCGCCAGCCGCCGAATTCGAGCGACGGCTGCTGGTGCTCTTCGCTGACACCCTCGCGCTGACCGACGCGTTCGCGGGTGGGGTCTGGATCATGCGGGCCCTGCGCGCGGTGCCCGCCTTGTACGAGGTGCGGGTGGCCTCCCACCGCCACGTCTCGCAACTCATCGAGCAGGCCTTCCTGAGCGCGCACCCTGACATCGACCGCACCCAGGTCCAGACCTTCGCCCGTTTGGCCGTGGAGATGGGCTACGCCGTGCAGGAGATGCTGAGCGATGAGCCCGATCTGGACGCCCGGGTGGTCATCCAACGCTACGCCGCCATGATCACCCGCGAAGTGATGGACCTGCGCGATTCGGCACGCTGAAGCGCCCCCACAGACGAAAAAAAGCCCCGCACAGCGGGGCTCGGAGCGCGGCGCCACGAGGGCGCCGGAATCAGACCGATCGGGAACGATCAGGCCGCCAGACGCTGGGCCAGCTTGGCCTTGGTGGCGGGCATTTCGGCGGGCAGGTTGTACGACAGCTGGGTGAACAGCTCGTCGTGCAGCTTGAGTTCTTGCTCCCAGGCCGCCTTGTCGATACCGATGACGGACTGGAACTGATCCTTGGTGAAGTTCAGACCGTTCCAGTTGATGTCTTCGTAGTTGGGGCTCAGGCCGAATGCGTTCTCGGTGCCGTTGGCCTTGCCTTCCAGGCGACCGACCATCCACTCCAGCACGCGCATGTTTTCGCTGTAGCCAGGCCACACGAACTTGCCGTCAGCGCCCTTGCGGAACCAGTTCACGCAGTAGATCTTGGGCAGAGCGTGACCAGCGGCCTGCAGCTTGGCGCCCAGGTTCAGCCAGTGCTGGAAGTAGTCGCTCATGTTGTAGCCCATGAAGGGCAGCATGGCGAACGGGTCACGGCGCACCACGCCTTGCTGGCCGAAAGCGGCAGCGGTGGTTTCCGAACCCATGGTGGCAGCCATGTAGACGCCTTCGGTCCAGTCACGGGCTTCGGTCACCAGCGGCACGGTGGTCGAGCGACGGCCACCGAAGATGAAGGCGTCGATCGGCACACCAGCGGGGTTGTCCCACTCGGGGTCCAGCGCCGGGTTGTTGGTGGCGGCCACGGTGAAGCGGGCGTTCGGGTGAGCGGCCTTGGCGCCGGTTTCCTTGGCAATCGCGGGCGTCCAGTCCTTGCCTTGCCAGTCGATCAGGTGCGCTGGGGCCTCGTCGGTCATCGACTCCCACCACACGTCGCCGTCGTCGGTCAGGGCCACGTTCGTGAAAATCACGTCACGGTCCAGCGACTTCATGCAGTTGAAGTTCGTCAAGGTGTTGGTACCCGGGGCGACGCCGAAGTAACCGGCTTCGGGGTTGATGGCGTACAGCTTGCCATCGGCATGGGGCTTGATCCAGGCGATGTCGTCACCGATGGTGGTGACTTTCCAGCCGTTGTAGCCCTCGGGCGGGATCAGCATGGAGAAGTTGGTCTTGCCGCAGGCCGAGGGGAAAGCGGCCGCCACGTGGTACTTCTTGCCTTCGGGGTTGGTCACGCCCAAGAGCAGCATGTGCTCAGCCAGCCAGCCTTGGTCGCGGCCCATGGTCGAGGCGATGCGCAGCGCGAAGCACTTCTTGCCCAGCAGCGCGTTGCCGCCGTAGCCCGAACCGTAAGACCAGATTTCGCGGGTCGAGGGGTAGTGGACGATGTACTTGGTGTCGGGGTTGCAAGGCCAGGCCACGTCTTGCTGACCTTCGGCCAACGGGGCGCCCACGGTGTGCACGCAAGGCACGAACTCGCCGTCGGTGCCCAGCACGTCGATCACGCCCTTGCCCATGCGGGTCATGAGCTTCATGTTGACAGCCACATAGGCCGAGTCAGACAGTTCGACGCCGATGTGAGCGATGTTGGAACCCAGAGGGCCCATCGAGAAGGGGATCACGTACATCGTGCGGCCCTTCATGCTGCCCTTGAACAGGGCGTTTTCGCCCGTTTGCAGCTTGGCGCGCATCTCGGCGGGCTCACACCAGTTGTTGGTGGGGCCGGCGTCTTCCTTGCGCTCGGCGCAGATGAAGGTGCGGTCTTCCACGCGGGCCACGTCGGACGGGTGGGTCCAGGCCAGGTAAGAATTGGGGCGCAGTTCGGGGTTGAGCTTCTTGAAGGAGCCGGCGGCCACGAGCTGGGCGCACAGGCGGTCGTACTCTTCGGTCGAACCGTCACACCAGACGATGTCCTTGGGCTGGGTCAGGGCGGCGATTTCGGCCACCCAGGCGATCAGCTTGGTGTTTTTGACGTAGGCAGGTGCATTCACCTGTACTGCAGCAGTCATGACTCACTCCAGAAAATGAAAAAACAGGGTCTCGACAGCACTGCTTCGCGGCTTTTTCACACCGGGGCACCACACGGCCACCCACAATGCTCTCGACACCCAGCCCAAGCGGGAACCTTCCATTTTAATCAAGTCGCCCGTTTTTGACACCCCCCTGTCATTGATCCCGACCAAGGACAGACCCCTACCCCCCCATCAAAGCGTGCCCCGTCGTTCTGCTTTTTTGTATCCTGACACGCTTGTCCGCCCCCACAGGGCCCTGCTTCGACGCCTGCCGCCATGCCTCTCTCCGCCCGCCGCACCTTCTGCACCGCCACCCTGCCCGGCCTGGGCCTGCTGGCGGCGCCTTCGATGAGCCTGGCCCAGGGACGGGTGCCGGCACGCGCCGACAGCCCGCGCATCGGCGCCGACCCCCTGCTGATCAGCACCGGCCTGACCGGCCGCTGGCAATCGTCCATGCGTCAGGACCTGGGCTGGACCGCGCGCTTCGAGGCCATGGGCACCCGACAGGTGCTGACCGCCCTGGAGCAGGGTGCCATCGACGCTGGCCTGTTTTTGTCTCACCCACGCGCCGACCGCCTGGACCAGGAAGGCCTGATCTTCGACCGCAAGACGGTGGCCCGCACCGATGTGCTGCTGTTGGGCCCGGCCACCGACGTCGCCGGCATCCGGGGCGAGACCGATGCCGGTCGCGCGCTGCAGCAGGTGCTGGCCGCCTGTCGCGCTGGCGTGGCCAGCTGGCAACCGCTGGAGGCCGACTCCCCCCTGGAGGCGCTGGCCCATCGGCTCAGTGGTGGCCAACTGCGCGCCTTGCTGAGTCTGGCGGCCAGCGTGCAGACTGGCGCCCGCTTGCCCAGCTATCGCCTCATGACCCGCGCACAGTGGCAAGCCACCCCGCCACAGGGAGAGCCCCGCAAGGTCTGGCTGGCGGGGGGGCCTCAGCTGATGCTGGAAGCCCAGATCGCCTGCGCGTTCCACGCCCGCCACCCTGGGGCCAAGCTGCTGGTGAAATGGCTGCAGTGGCCTCTTGCGCAGAACGCGGTCAAAGCCAGCCGTCCGGGTTGGCAAGGCCCCCGAGGAGGATGACGATGGACGCCTGGCTGCGCACCTGGTCGTGGTTGCCCACGCTGCCCGACGGGCAGGTCGACCTGCCCCTGCTCGGCAACGTCGTGGCCGCCAGCCTGATGGCGGTGCTGGCCCTGTTGATGTGGATGGGGCAGCGCACCCAGTCCCTGCCCCCCATGAGCCGCCCACTCGCCCACACCCTGGGTGCCTCGCGTTGGCGCAGTTGGTGGACCTTGGCGCTGCAGCTGCCGGCCCCCCGCCTGACGCGGCACCGCGCGATGGCCGCCCCGGCCCGGGCCCTCAGTGTCGAGCTGCGTCTGCAGCAACCTGGGCTCGACATCCGGGCGCAGTTTCGCGTGCCACCCGGCCGCGTCTGCGCCCTGGTGGGGCGTGAACCCGCCAGTCAAAGCGCCCTGCTGCAGGCCACCGCCGGCCTCATCCCGGTACGCGGAGGGCGCATCGCCATCGGCCAGGACACGGTGTACGACGGCTCGGCGCGCATCAACCTGCCCGTGCACCAGCGCCGCCTGGTCTGGCTGGACGCTCATGCCCACCTGTTCGCCCATCTGAGCGTGCGTGGCAACCTGCGCTACGGCCTGCCGCGCGGCACCCCACCCGCCGACGCCCCCGACTTCGATCAAGTGGTCGCCTGGCTGGCCCTGTCTCCCCTGCTCTCCCGTCGCCCCGCCCAGCTCACGGCCGCGCAGCGTGTGCGCGTCGCCCTCGGTCGGGCCCTGCTCTCCGCGCCACAGGCTCTGCTGCTCGACAACCCGCTGGGCGAGGTGCCGGCACACGAGCACGAGGAATTGCTGACCTTGCTGGGCGAGATCCCGCGCCGTTGGCGCATCCCCATGGTGCTGGTGAGCCCCCGCATGAGCGAAGTGGTGCGGCTGGCCGATGATGTGCTGGTGCTGCACGAAGGCCGCATGGCCAGCGCAGGACCGGCTGCCCAGGTGCTGTCGGACGTCTCCCTCTCGACCTTCCTGGAAGGCACCGACGCCGGCAGCGTGCTCGAAGGCGTGGTGCGCCGCCACGACCTGAACTGGCTGCTCAGTGAGGTCGATGTCGGGGGGCAGCGCATCACCGTGCCCGCCATGCTGCATCCGGTGGGCAGCACGGTGCGACTGAAACTGCGCGCCCGCGACCTGAGCCTGCACCGCCAGCCCCCCGCCGACACCAGCAGCCTCAACTGCCTGCATGGCCGCATCAGCCAGGTGATGCTGGCCGGCGAGCACGGCACCTATGGCGCCGTCGGGATCGAACTGGACCAGGCACTCGGACTGCACGGCAATGCCGAGCAACTGCCCCCGAGCGTGTGGGCCCTGCTGACCCGCAAGGCCATTCAGCAGATGAACTGGCAGCCGGGTCAGCCCTGCGTGGTCGGCTTCAAGGCCATGGCGACGGCCGTGTCCGCCTGGCATTGAGCGCGCGCCCGCCCGGGCGGAGGGAACGGGCGCATACTGCCGACCTGAGTTCCTGTTTCCGCCCTCACCCGATTGCGCCCCGATCATGTCCACGCTGCTGCCGCGCCAGATCCTGTCCGTCAACACCGCTGCGGCCACGCCGCTTGACATCGAGGGGCGTCGCATCCTCAGTGGCATCGTCAAGCGCGCGGTCAGCACCCCGGCCGACCCGCAGCGCATCGCGGTGCAGCGATTGGGTCTGGCCGGCGACGAGCAGGCTGATCTGACAGTGCACGGAGGCCTGAACAAGGCGGTTTACGCCTACCCGCACGAGCACTACGCCTTCTGGCAGACGGTGCGCGCCCAAGCGGGGGTGCAGGCCTGGAACGAGCCCCTGCCACACGGCATGCTGGGCGAAAACCTCACCCTCACCGGCCTGTTGGAAGGCGACGCCCATGTGGGCGACCAACTCAAGTTTGCCGACTGCGTGCTGGCTGTCAGCGAACCGCGCAGACCCTGCTTCAAGTTCGATGCCATCATGGGCTTCAAACAGGCGACCAAGATGATGGCCCAGTCGGGCTACTGCGGCTTTTACCTGTCGGTGATCCAGCCCGGCACGATCGCCGCAGGCGAAAGCTATGAACTGATCCCCGGCCCGCGCGAGGTGAGCATCCGCGAGCTGTTCCGGGCCAAGATGAACCGGCGCCACATGGACTGACGCGATCAGGTCCGTTCGTGAGTCGACGTCAGCAGTGTTGCCAGTCGGGTTCGGGCAGCGCCTCGACCTGCGGACGCGCCAGCAAATAGCCTTGGAACATTGACACGCCCAGCTCACGCAGGGTGTCGAGTTCTTGCGGGGTTTCGATGCCTTCGGCGATGACCTTGCAGCCCAGGGCCTTGCAGGTGCCGATCACCCCGCCCACGATGGCGCGGCGCACCGGGTCGCGGTCGATGTCACGCGTGAGCGCCATGTCGAGCTTGACAAGGTGCGGCTGGAAATCGGCCAGCAGGTTCAGGCCCGAATAGCCGGCCCCGAAATCGTCGATGGCGGTGAGGAAACCCCGCTGCTGATAGTCCTTGATGATGCGCAGCGCGTGGGCCGGGTCGCGGATCTTTTCGCCTTCGGTCAGCTCGAAGATCAGGCGGTCCGGGGGAAAGCCCACCTTGCGCGCGGCCGCCAGCGTCAGGCGGATGCAGGTGGACGGCTCGTACACCGCATTGGGCAGGAAGTTGATGGACAGGTAAGACGTCATGCCCAGGCGCTGGGCCGTGTCGATGGCCAGCACGCGGCAGGTCTGGTCAAAGCTGTACATCTCCTCCGGGGCCACGGCCGCCAGGATCTCGGCGGCCGACGCCCCGTTGGCACCGCGCACCAGCGCCTCATAGGCGAACACGCTGCGGGCGTCCACGTCCACGATGGGCTGGAAGGCCATCTTCAACGCCAGGTGCAGCGGCTTCGCGTTGCGGCAACGGATGCAGCCGACCAGGTCCTCATCGGCGTCGGCAAAAAAGTCGTTCAGAAACATGCGGCATCCTGGGCGGGCAAAACGGGGCGCCCAGTTTTACCACGTCAAAGCCAGGACAAGCCAGCGCAGGGTCAAGCGCCGGGGGCGTTCGTGACCCCCGCGGCCACATGGCCCGACGGCACGTGGGGCGCTGCGTTGTTCACGTGGCCGGTCTGATCGTCGAAGAAGAAGTCGGGCTCGAACTCGCGCAGGAACTCGCCCTTGGGCAGCCCGCCGAGGAACAAGGCTTCGTGCACCTCGATGCCCCAGTCCATCAGGGTGCGGATGGCGCGCTCGTGCGCCGGGGCCCCGCGCGCCGTGACCAGGGCGGTGCGGATGCGCATGCCGTTCGTGCCGCCGCTGGCTGCGTGCTGCTGCAGGGCGTGCAGGGCTTGCAGCAAGGGCTTGAAGGGCCCGTCAGGCAGGGGCTGCTCGGCCAGCGCGACCTCATGGGCCTGGAAGGCATCGAGCCCGCCACGTTGGTAGACCTGCTCGGCCTCGTCGGAAAACAGCACGGCGTCGCCGTCGAAGGCGATGCGCACCTCGTGGGGATGGGCCTCGCCGGCACGCGCGGCATGGGGCAGCACGCGCGCCGCCGGCACGCCCGCGCCCAGGGCCGAGCGCACATCGGCCTCATTGGCCGACAAAAACAGATGTGCCTGCAAGGGGCGCAGGTAGCGCCAGGGGCTCTCGCCACGCGTGAACACGCCGCGCTCGATCGACAGGCCATAGTGACGCGCCGAGCGGAACACGCGCATGCCCGAGACCGGATCGTTGCGCGAGAGGATGACGACCTCGACGCGTTGCGCGTCGGGCGTGTTGAAGGCCAGCAGCTTGCGCACCAGCGAGAAGGCCACGCCGGGACGCGCCGGCTCATCGACCTTGGCCAGTTGCAGGGCCATGTAGGCGCGGTCATCGGCGCCCTCAAAGAGCTGGTTTTCTTCTTCGAAATCGAACAGGGCGCGCGAAGAGATCGCGACCACCAGCTTGCCATTCAGAGAGGCGGCCATCGCGTCATTTCACCCAGGTGTTCATCTGCATGATGGGCAGCATCACCGACATGACGATGAGCATCACCACCAGGCCCATGGCCACGATCAACAGCGGCTCCAGGATGGTGGCAATGGCCAGCGCCTTGCGCGTGACCTCGGCGCCCAACTGATTGGCCGCACGCTGCAACATCACCGGCAACTGCCCGGTCTGCTCGCCCAGGCGGGCGAACATGGCCAGCAGGCCCGGAAAGCGCTTTTTGGCCGCCAGCGCCGAGGCCAGCGGCGCCCCTTCGCGCACCTGGTCCAGACAGTCCATGGCGTCAGCGCGCATGGCTCGATTGGACAGGGTTTCGGCGGCGGCCTGCAAGGCCTTGAGGATGGGCACGCCCGAGCCGGCCAGCATGGCCAGCGTGCCGGCAAAGCGCGCGGCGTTGTAGCCCTTGGCCAGGCGCCCGATGATGGGCAGCCCCAGCCAGAAGGCATCGAAACGCACACGAAAATCCTCGTTGCGACGCGCCAGCACCAGACCGGTGCCACCGCCCATCAGCGCCAGCGCCAGCAGCCACCCCCAGTTGCGCATGAAGGCGCTCAAGCCCAGCATGAACTGGGTGAGCATGGGCAGCGCCCGTTTGCTGCTGGCAAACACCTGGGCCACCTGCGGCACCACGAACACCAGTAGCGCCACCACGATGACCACGGCAAACACCGAGACGATGGCAGGGTAGAGCGTGGCGCCGATGAGCTTGGAGGTCAGGGCCTGCTGCTCTTCCAGGTCGTTGGCGAGCTTCTCCAGCACATTGCCGAGCTGGCCGCTTTGCTCGCCGGCCGCCACCACCCCACGGTAGACCTCGTCGAACTCGCGGGGCGAACCGCTCAGCGCCCGCGCAAAGGTCGAGCCCGCGTTGACCTCGGCGCGCAGGTGAGCGACCAACTCGCGCTGGCGCGGGTCTTCGGCCTCGTCGGCCAGGGCGGTCAGGGCCCGCTCCAGCGGCAGGCCGGCGACGACCAGGCCCGAGAGCTGGCGCGTCCAGATCGCCAGGGCGGTGGCGTTGAACACACGGCGTGCAAACAACTGGCCCGAGCCACCGGCATCCCCCTCGGCCACCACCGTGGGCTCCACTTTCAGCGGCACCAGTTGCTGGCCGCGCAGCTGCGCCCGCGCCGCCTTGGGCGTGTCGGCCTCGACCAGACCGTTGACGGTCTTGCCCGCGGCGTTGAGCGCTTCGAACTTGAAAGCCGGCATCGCCCGCCCTTATTCGCGGGTGACCCGCAAGACCTCTTCGAGGGAGGTCACGCCTTCGGCCACCAGGCGGTCACCGTCGTCGCGCATGGTCTTCATGCCGGCCTTTTGCGCCACCTCGAACAACTGGGACTCGGCCGCCTGCGCGTGGATCAGCCCACGGATCTCGTCGTCGGCCACCATGAGCTCGTACACCCCGGTGCGGCCCTTGTAGCCGCTCATGCCGCATTCGGTGCAACCGACCGGGTGCCAGCGGCCCTGCTCATCCTCGCGCTTGCAGTGCGGGCACAACTTGCGCACCAGGCGCTGGCCGAGCACCCCCAGCAAGGAGGACGACAGCAGGAAGGGCTCGATGCCCATGTCGGTGAGGCGGGTGACGGCACTGGGCGCGTCATTGGTGTGCAGCGTGGCCAGCACCAAGTGGCCGGTCAGCGAGGCCTGCACGGCGATCTGCGCGGTTTCGAAGTCGCGGATTTCACCGATCATGATGACGTCCGGGTCCTGACGCAGGATGGCGCGCAGGGCTTTGGCAAAGGTCAGGTCGATCTTGGCGTTGACCTGGGTCTGGCCGATGCCGGGCAGCTCGTACTCGACCGGGTCTTCCACCGTCAGCACATTGGTGGTGGACGCATCGACCGTGCTCAGGCCCGCGTACAGCGTGGTGGTCTTGCCCGAGCCGGTGGGACCAGTGACCAGCACGATGCCGTGCGGCTGGCGCAGCAGGCGCTTGAAGCGATCGAGCGACTCGCCGCTCATGCCCAGCGATTCGAGCGTGAACTTGCTGGTGTCGCCCTTGTCCAGGATCCGCAACACAGCGCGTTCGCCATGGGCCGAAGGCAGCGTGGACACCCGCACGTCCACCGCGCGGCCGCCGATGCGCAAGGAGATGCGGCCGTCTTGCGGCAGGCGCTTTTCCGAGATGTCGAGCTCGGCCATGATCTTCAGGCGCGAGATCAGCGCAGCATGCAGCGCCTTGTTGGGCTGCACCACCTCGCGCAGCGTGCCGTCCACGCGGAAGCGCACGGCCGAGGAGCGCTCGTAGGGCTCGATGTGGATGTCCGACGCCCCGTCCTTGGTCGCCTGCGTCAGCAGCGCATTGAGCATGCGGATGATGGGCGCGTCGTTGCTCGATTCGAGCAGGTCTTCGACCGCGGGCAACTCCTGCAGCATGCGAGACAGGTCGACCGCGCTTTCGACCTCGCCGACCACAGCCGCCGCACTGCCCTCACCGCCCGAATAGGCGGCCGCGATGCGCTGTGCCAGGGTGTCAGGCGGATCGTGTTCGATGCGGTGCACGGCATACAGGCGCATCACCTCGGACAGCGCCGCATGCGAAACGTTCAGGCTGGCCCACAGCGTGGCGCGCTCACCGTCTTGCTCCAGCAGCAGGTTGTGCGCCTTGGCGAAGGCGTAAGGAAGAGGATGGCGTGCGCCCATGGTTTGCGTGCTCCCTGGCTCACGGTGCCACAGACGGGGCTGGCGGCACCGCGCCACCGGGCTTGGCCTCGGGCACCGGAGCCAGCTTGGCGCCATAGCCCGATCCCGCGGGCATCAGCACCTGGGTCACCGGGCTGCCCGGGTCGTCGAGGGGCTGCTGGGTCGAAGGCAAGGTCATGCGGGTGCTGAGCTTGAGCGGGTCCATCACCGGCGCCTCGTTGATCGGCAACAGGGTGCTTTCCTTGGGCTGGCTGTCCAGCTGGCGCTGACGCATGTAGTCATAGCGGTCCAGCGTCAGGGCATTGGCCGCATCCTGGTTGCGCATCACGATGGGACGCAGGAACACCATCAGGTTGGTCTTCTTGCGGCTGCGCTCCTGACTCTTGAACAGGTTGCCCAGGTAGGGGATGTCGCCCAACAGCGGGACCTTGGACTGCCCATCGGCGTACTCGTCCTTCATCAGCCCGCCGAGCACCAGCACCTCGCCATCGTCGACCACCACCGAGGTCTCGATGGAGCTCTTGGACGTGGTCGGGCCGTTTGCGGCGGAGGCCGTGGCGCTCTTGACGCTGGCGTCTTCCTGGAAGATGGTCAGGCGCACGGCACCGCCCTCGCCCACCTGTGGCCGCACGCGCAGGGTCAGGCCCACGTCCTTGCGCTCCACCGTCTGGAAGGGGTTGACCGAGCCGGAGCTCGAACCGGTGTTGGTGTAGGTACCCGTCACGAAGGGCACGTTCTCGCCCACCACGATCTTGGCCTCTTCGTTGTCGAGGGTGACCAGATTGGGCGTGGACAGGATGTTGCCGCCGGCCTCGGTTTGGAGGAAGGTGGCCAAAGCCCCCAGGCTGATGCTGCCATCGCTCAGGCGCCGCGCCAAGGCCACGTTGAAGCCGTTGATGGCCGGCACGGCGTTGTTGGCCGCGCTGCTGAGCACATCGGTCAAGGCCGGGATCTTGCCAAAGCCGGTGAAGTTCGCGCCGGCGCCCACCAGCGTGCTGTTGCCGGCCCCGCCAGCCCACTGCACACCGAGGCTGGCCGCCTTCTCGGCGTCCACCTTGACGATCATGGCCTCGATGTAGATCTGGGCACGGCGCCCGTCAAGCTGATCGATGACCGCACGCAGCTGGCGATACTGCGCCTCGGAGGCCGTGATGATCAGGGAGTTGGTGCTCGGGTCGGCCTGAATGAAGCCCCCGGTCGAAGGCTGGGCCGACGCGGCCACGGGCGAAGTGGACTGGGTCGAAGCACCGGCAGCGTTGCCCGTGCCGGACCCACCCAGGGCGTTACCGGTTGCTGGGGTCGCCGGGGTGGTCGACGTCGTGGTGCCGCCCGTTGCGCCACTGGCGCCGCTGCCACCGGCCCCTGGGTAGGCGGCACGCAACACCTGGGCCAGCTTCACGGCATCGGCGTTCTTGAGGTAGACCACATGGATGCCGCTGCCACCCACGCCGGTGTTCCCGGGGCGGTCAAGGCGCTGCACCAGGTTGCGCACCAGGGTCATGCGCGCGGGCGAAGAGGCCCGGACCATCAGGGTGTTGGTGCGGGCATCGGCCATCACCAGCGTGCCCCCGGTCCCCGCCGCTGCGCCCGGTGCGGCCGGCGCCGCACCTCCGCCATCGGCCAGACGCTGCACCACAGGGGCCAGGTCCACGGCGACGGCATGCTGCAGCGGAATGGCTTCCAGGTCCGACGCTGTGGGCACATCCAGGGCCGCGATCATCTGGCCGATGCGCCGCAGGTTGTCGGCGTAGTCGGTGATGACCAGGGTGTTGCTCGACGGGTTCGCGTTGATGGTGTTGTTCGGACTGATCAGCGGACGCAGCACCGCCACCAGGTTGTTGGCGTTCTCGTTTTGCAGGCGGAAGATCTGGGTGAGCACCTGATCGCCCGAGCGGCGCACCGCGCCCACGTCCACCGTGCCGGTCTGCAACTTGGCTTCGGCCTCGGGCACCACCTTGAGCAGGCCGGCCACGTCCACCACGCTGAACCCCTGGCCGCGCAGGGCTGCCAGGAAGTTCTGGTAAGCCGCACGCGTGCTCATGGGCTGGTCGCTGTAGAGCGTGATCGTGCCCTTGACACGTGGATCCACCAGGATCTGTCGGTCCAGGATGGCGGCCATGGCACGGGCCACCCCTTCGATCTCGGCGTTGACGAAGTTCAGCGTCACCATCGCCTCCCGGGTCCCCGCCTGCGGGGCAGCCAGGGCCTGGCCCACAGTCAGGAAACCGCCTGGCCCCCAGCCCAGGGCCAGGGCCATGACCAGCGCCGTGGCGCGGGGACGAGTCAGCAGGGGATGGGTCTTCATGCCTTATCCGATCGAAATGACAGACCGGTCGCCCGAGCGGCGGCCGATGATGTTCAACAAATTGTCCAGCGCCCCGCGCTCGGCCTCGCTGGCCTGCGCTTCGCCCCGGAAACGGGTGCCCGTGGCACCGATCGTGCCCTGGCCCGACAGCTGCAGCGCGCCGTCGACGGTACGCATCGACATCTGGACGAGGCCTTGCTCGTCCGCACGCAGGCCCAGGTGGTAGGACCCCAGACGGTCCAAGGTGGTCAGGCGGGACGACACATTGTCCAGCCAGACATCGGCCTGTCCACTGACACGCACACGCCCGCCAACCCATTCGACGGCCAGTGTGTCGGACGACACGCGCAACACCCCGCCGAGTTGCAGGGTGTTCCACGGTGTGCCCAGGCCACTCAACCAGGCTGCGGGCCAGTGCCCGATCGTGCCCGCCGCCTGCCAACCCTTGGGGTTGTCCACTGGCACCAGGCCGATGTCCACCCGGGCTCGGCCCCAGCCAGGGCGCAATTGCACGGCCAGGGGCTGCGGCAGGCAGCAGTCGTGCTGCAACACCACCCGCACACCACGGTCCTGCCAGCGCAAGGTCCAGTTCAGGCGTCCGGGCAAGGCGCGCACGTCACGGCTACCGGGACCGCCGGTCAGCACCGCCACCGCCTGTCCTTGCCAGATTGTGCCCTGCGCGTCGGCCAGCAAGAGACGCTCTCCCGTGAGGCGTGAGACGCCCTGGGCCAGCCAGCTGGCCGGCGCAAAGGCCACCACCCCCGTCACGCCCCCGATCACGGCCCCCGCCCAGGCCCAGCGTCGACCGGCTTTGCGCACCTTCTCCCAGCGCAGCACCTCCAGGGTGGATTCGAAGCTGCGGGTGACGTAAGCCTCCGGCCCCAGCAGCCAGCGGGGCCGCCGCGCCCAACGCAAACGCCACAACTGCATCGTGCTTTGCACGGTGGACTGAAATGAGGTCACTGCGCACCTCCCAGGCCCAGGGACAGGGTCACCGAGCCCTGGTAGGCGCCATCGGCACCGCGTTGCCAGGCCGCCTCCAGCGGTCGCGCACGCGCCCCCACGCGCACCTCTTCCAGCCAGGCCGCCAGGGCCTCACCGGAGACCCCCTGGAAACTCAGCACCGCGCGATCACCCTGGCGGCTCAAGCGTGCCGCTGCCCCCAGGCGACTGGTGGCCGCCTGCAAGCTGGCCTCGGCCTGCACGGGCGGCACGGGCGGGCGCTGGCGCAACGCTTGCGCTTCGGCGGCTTGCTGACGCATCAACACCAGCTCGGCCTCGACCGCCTGCATCTGGGCCGGCACGGTCTGCAAGGTGCGCCACGCAGGACGCAGTCCGACCATGACCACGAGGGTGAGCCCCGCCAGCCAGGCCGCCACGGTGACCAGGCGCCGTTCGCTGGCCGACATGCCGGACCACTGGGCCTGCCAGGCCTGACGCAAGGATTGAACACGTTGGGACAGAGCACTCATTCAGACGACTTTCAAGGTGCTTCAGCTGCGGGGGCCGCGGCGCAAGGTCAGTTGCCCATCGGCCTCGGTGTCCACCTGAACACCGGCGGCGCCGAGCTGCACACGGAATTGTTCGATCTCGCCCGGCCCCCAGCCGGCGGGCGGCGCCACGGTCAGGGCCTGACCGTCATAACGCACCGACGCGCTGGGGGTTTCCGGCGGCCAGGCCGTGGCCACCACGGCCATCAGCGACTCCAGATCGTTGGCACCGGGCTCACCGGCTTGCGCGCGCAGGCTGTCGGTCTCGCGTTGCATCTGCACGGGCGCATCCAGCACCACACGCACCTGCGGGTGCGCCTGCTGGAGCAGTTGCACGCGCTGCATCTGACGGGCCTTGAGGGTGTGCTGCTGATGCCAGGCCCACAAATTGAGCCCGAGCACCTGCACCACGACCAGAGACACCAGCCCCACGCGCACCGGTCGCCAGGCGGGCGACATGAAACGGCGCCACTGGTCGGACAGGACATGGGCCCCCTTGCTGCGTGGCGCCAGCTCGAATTGCAGCAGGTTCCACAGCGAACGCGAAGCCAGCAGCATGTGTTCGGCCGGGGTCTGCACCGTCACGGCGCGGCCCAGCCAGCGCTCTGCGGGGGACGCCACGGGAGGGGTCGCCAGAAAACGGGCCTGAGGGGGCAAGGGATCGGGCAGCAGGCCGCGCGACAGGCTGCCGCCGAGCGGCCAGGTCGACACCCCATCGGGCCCCGCCCAGGTCACCAGCACCTCGTGCCCCGACTCCCAACTGGACTGGCCCGCCTCCAGAGCCTCGTGGAACAACACCGTGGCCGGCTCATCCGGCGCAGCGCCCGGCACCACGCGGTCCACACGCAACTGGGCCTTTTCCATGGCCATCAGCTGCGAGGTCAGCCAGGTGTGGTCACAGACGGCCACCCAGGTCGGCTGCCCCACCTTGGCCTGCGGAGCCACGGCCAGGTGCAGCTGCTCGGGCTCGTCGAGCAAAACCTCTTCCAGCAAACTGGCCAAGGCGGCGCGCAAACGGGCCTGAGGCGCCTTGGGCAGGGTCAGGCGATGCCAGCTCACATCGGTGGGGGCCAGCACGGCCACCACGCTGTCGGCCGACGGCATCTGGGCCAACTCACAACGCCCCTGCCGACTGAGGGCCTCGCCATCGACACTGAGCACATAGGCGTAGGACTGAGGCCCCGGCGCGGCAGGCGCGGCTTCGGGCGCTGATGCGCTCGAACGCTGGCGCGCTGGCAATTGAATGATGAGGATGCTCATGCCCGGACTTCAGATGTCTGTGTTCCCTGCCGCACCCCAGCCGGGTGCTCGGTGATTGTAGGAGGGCGATCCGGCCCATCCCTTAAGGATTCATACCTGCACGAGACAGGCTGCAACACCCTGATCACGGGGTGCCTCCTGAAACGGCGGAGCGATCGAGTCCGGAAAAGCGTGACTGGTTCCGCACCTTGACCTCGTTGCCGACACGTTGCACCAGATGGCGCTGCTCGATCACGTTGTCCTCCAGGCGCAGACGCCCCCGCACCTCGAAGAACTCGGAGTTGACGGCGAGCCGCTCGAAACGCCAGTTGCCCGCCCCCAGCACATTGTTCAGCTCATCCAGACTCTTGAAGGGACTGCGCTGGCGCACCTGCACCAGACGTGCCGCCCGGCCCACGTCGAGCCCGTCGACCACGGCCGCCAGCACCTCGCGCGACGCGGTGTTGACGTTGACCTTGGTGCGCAGCGGCAGCACGGTCAACACCGGACGCAGCCGCTCGACGGTGGCCGCGTCCATGCCCAGCCAGGTGAGCTCATCGAAGCGCTGGGGCTGCAAGGGCGCCTCGCTGCGGGCCTGCTCGCCACCGAGTTTCTCCAGCATGGTCGGGTCATCGGCCAGCGTGGCCAGGGTGGCACGGCGCCAGGCCGACGCGATGCCTTCGGCCAGGGCCGGCGACAGCCCCGCGTACTCGCACAAGCGACGCAACACCGCCACCTCCTCGGGCACCAGCTCCCCCTCGGCCGACAGCACATTGCGCAGGTTGTAGCGCGTGGTGGCATCTTCCACCTGCCCGGACAGGAAGGCCTCGGGTGCCCCCCCTTCGTCACTGGCATTGTTGGACGAGTCCGAGGCCAGGAAGGTGGACAGGCGCGCCTCGGCCAGCGGGATCGCCCAGGGCTCGCCCAGGTGATCGGGCCCCCCGCTGCGCTGGTCCTCGCGCAGGATCAGCATCGCCCAGTCCAGCGCCCCGCTGAGCACCCACGTGGCCTGCGTGCGCACGCGCTCGGCGCTTTCAACCTGCACGGCGCGCCACTGCTGCCACACCATCGAGGCGGACAGGGTCGCCACCAGGGTGACGATGACCATGGCCATCAGCAAGGCCGCCCCCCGCTGTGGGCGGCGTGTGCTCAGGGACATGGGACGTGGCATGGTCGGGGCCCTCAATCCTGATTGGGCTGGGGGGCGAGCATCAGGTCACGGCTGAGCGTGCCCTGAAAGCCACTGCCTTCGCCCAGCGACAGCTGCAGGCGCACGGCCTGAGGCAGTTGCTCACGCCCACCGTCTGGCGACACATCGCCCGAAGACTGACAGTTGCTCATCGCCCCATTGCGAAAACAAAACACCTGCCACTGCGCGACGCCGCGCAAGGCCACCAGCGTGCCGCGCTCACGGCCCAGCAGCTGCTGTGACTGCTGCCAGGCCCGCTGCAAGCCCCCCACGCCCGTGCTCTCGGCACTGGCCCAGCGCTGCCAACGGCCCTCGCGCAGCGACCACACCACCACCTGCACCCCGGCGGGGCTGCGGCGGGTCATGCGCAAGGCCGCACCGTCGAACTGGAAGCCCTGCACGACCTGGGTGTCGAGCACCTGGGCCAGATCGGTCTCGAACTGGGTCATCACTGCCTGCAGGCGCAAGGTCTGCTGCAGGTTCTCGTCCGACACCTGGCGTGCCGTGCTGATCGCGTCCAGCCCCTTCCAGGCCGAGGCGGCCAGCACCGACAGGATCAGCAGCGAAACCAGCACCTCGATCAGGGTGAAGCCTCGCACCACCTGACGGCGACGGGGGCCTGCCCGACCCGGGCTCGAACCCGTCATGGAACACCACGCGTGCATCATCATCGGACACGCGGCAAGACGGTGGAGAGCTTGACGATGGGCAGGTTCGCCTCGTCAAACACCTGGGCATCCACCCGTCGGAAGTTGGGGTTGGGCGTCGGTCGCACGGCCATGCGACCTGGCAGTTGCCGGCCGAGGTGCTGGCAACGGAAGTCGCTGTCGCCCACCGCCGGAAAGGTCTGCCCCAGTTTCAAGGCCGTGATCTGGTTTTCGGCGCACCACTGGGCCAGCACGAGGTCACTCATGCGCTGCGCATTGAGCGTGAGCCCACCAGCGGCCTTGATGCCTGCCGACAAGGTGATGGCGACGATGGCCAGGGCCACGAGCACCTCGATGAGGGTCATGCCACGGTCCTGCAAGACACCGGCGGCACAAAGGTCACGGCGTGGCGGCACGGGCCATCCCTTCCAGCAGGGGCACATCATCCAGGGTGGGCTCTCCGGTGAGCACCTGAAAGGGCCCCAGCCCCTGCGTCCCCACCACCAGCTGCTGCTCACCCAGGCGCAGCACCACTTTTTGCGCCCCAATCACCGGCTCCGGGCCCAGCACGATGCTGGCGCCGTCCACCACCTCGGCCCGCACCTCGGGCGTGAGCCATTGCAGCGGCGGCATCAAGGCCGGTGGCAAGCCCAGAAACTGAAAGTCGGCGTCGGGCCCCTTGGCCTGCGGCACCCACAGCACCGTCATGGCCCCGGCACGCGCCTGCGTGCGCGCCGACTCCAACAAGGCAATCAGGCGGGCAGCCTCACGCTCCAGCCGCGTGCTGGACGGATCAGGGATCGCAAACGCCACCACCGCCGATGCCACGCCGATCATGGCGACCACCACCATGAGCTCGAGCAAGGTGAAACCGCGAGCGAGGCGCGACTTACTGCCAGGAACCGATGTCCGCATCCCGGCCTTCACCACCGCTTTGGCCATCGGCACCGAAACTGAACACGTCCACCGCGCCCTTGACGCCCGGGTTCACATACTGGTACTGCGCCCCCCAGGGGTCATTGGGCAGTTTTTCCAGATAGGGCTTCCAGTTCGAGGGGACGGGACCGGCGGTGGGCTTGGTCACGAGGGCCTGCAGACCTTGCTCGGCCGTGGGATAGCGCTGGTTGTCCAGGCGGTAAAGCTTGAGCGCCTGCATCAGGTTGCTCACGTCGGTGCGGGCCGCGGTGACACGGGCGTCGTCGGCCCGGTCCATCACATTGGGCACGATCAAGGCCGCCAGCAGACCGATGATCACCAACACCACCATCAGTTCGATCAGGGTGAAACCGCGCTGCACGCCCCGTGCCAGCGCCCGAACCCCTTGGGGGATACGCGCACACATCTTCATGACAAATTCCGAAACAGTCCGAGAAAGGCTCCCGCCCGCCGCACGGCACCGACGCCGCATGCCCCGAGCATGCATGGCAGGTGGCGCCCATCACGGTGGGATCAACCCCAGGTTTGAAGGCCTGACCCGTCACACAGGGGATGGGGAAGACCCATCATAATGGCCCTATATGTCATCACGTCTGTCCGCCCTCCTGATTTGGGCCGCGGTTGCGGCGAGCCTGGCCTATTGGGGCCTGCGCTGGTTGGCGCCACCGATGGCTGTGCCCGACAACGCCGTCTCGGTGGCGATGGACAGCGGCAGCAAAGGTGACTTCCGGCGCTTGTTGAGCGGTCCGGCCGCCTCCTCCCCCCAGACCCTCGACCCGGGTGCGCAATCGGTGCTGGCCGGTCGCATCCAGCTGCAAGGGGCGTTTGCGGGCGGTGATGCCCAGGGCCTGGGTGGTGTCGCCTTGCTCTCGGTCGACGGACAACCCGCCCGGGCCGTGCGTGTGGGCCAGACCGTGGATGGCAACCTGGTGCTGCAACGGGTCGACGCTTCGGGCGCCCAGATCGGTCCGGCAGACGGCCCGGCCGCCTTGACCCTGGCCTTGCCCACCTTGCCACCGCCGGCGACGGGCAGCCTGCCCCCCCCCACAGGCGTGCGCACCACGGTGGCCGCCGCCACACCCGTCATGATCCCGGCGGCCCCGCCGGCGCAGCCCGACGCCGTCAGCCCCCCGTCAGACGACTGACGACACAGGGCGCGGCACGCGGTTCAGACCGAGCAGCCCGGTGGCGGGCCACTCCTGACCCGGTCAGCGCAGGAACAAGCGATACACGGGATTGTTCGTCTCGTCCACGTAGGCGTAGCCCAGGCCCGACAGGAAGGGCTTGATGGCCTTGGCCTCGCCCTTGGGCACCTGCAGGCCCACCAGGATGCGACCGTAATCAGCGCCCTGGTTGCGATAGTGGAACAGGCTGATGTTCCAGCCGGGTGGCAGGCTGGTCAAGAAGGTCATCAAGGCACCTGGGCGCTCCGGGAAGATGAAGCTGTACAGGCGCTCACCCTCGGCCAGCGCCGAGCGGCCGCCCACCATGTGGCGGATGTGCGTCTTGGCCAACTCGTCACCGGTCAGGTCCACTGTGCGGAAGCCCTGAGCCTCGAACTGTTCGGCAATCTGCGCCGACTCGCCCTTGCGCTTGGTGCTCAGCCCCACGAACACATGGGCCACGCTCTCGTCGGAGATGCGGTAGTTGAACTCGGTGACGCTGCGCGGGCCAATCAGCTCGCAGAAGCGCTTGAAAGAGCCGCGCTCTTCGGGAATGGTCACGGCCATCAGCGCCTCCCGCTCTTCTCCCACCTCCGAACGTTCGGCGACGAAGCGCAGTCGGTCGAAGTTCATGTTGGCGCCGCAGTTGATGGCGATGTAGGTCTGGCCTTCGCCACCGTGCTGGGCCGCGTACTGCTTGAGCGCGGCCACGCCCATGGCCCCGGCCGGCTCCACGATGGAGCGGGTGTCTTCGTAAATGTCCTTGATGGCGGCGCAGACGGCGTCGGTGTTGACAACCACGTAGTCGTCGACCAGCTCGCGTGCGAGGCGGAAGGTTTCTTCGCCCACCAGCTTGACGGCCGTGCCATCGGAGAACAGGCCCACGTCATGCAGCGTGACGCGCTTGCCTGCCTGCACCGAGCGCACCATGGCATCGGAATCGTTCATCTGCACACCGATCACCTTGATCTCCGGGCGCACGGCCTTGATGTAGGCGGCCACACCGCTGATCAGACCGCCGCCACCGATGGCCACGAACACCGCGTCGATGGGGCCAGCATGCTGGCGGAGGATCTCCATGGCCACGGTGCCTTGGCCGGCGATGACCTCGGGGTCGTCAAAAGGATGGACAAAGGTCAGGGCCTCGGTCTTTTCCAGTACCTTGGCGTGCTGGGCGGCATCGGAGTAACTTTCGCCGTGCAGGACGATGCGCACCTGGTCTCCGCCGAAGCGGCGCACGGCGTCGATCTTGACCTGCGGCGTGGTGACCGGCATCACGATGGTGGCCTGGCAGCCCAGACGACGGGCGCCCAGGGCCACGCCTTGGGCATGGTTGCCGGCGGAGGCGCAGATCACGCCCTTGTCACGGGCGGCCGGGCTGAGCTTGGCCATCTTGTTGTAGGCCCCGCGCAGCTTGAAGCTGAACACCGGTTGCTGGTCTTCGCGCTTGAGGTAAACCTGGTGCCCCAGACGGGCCGAGAGGTTGCGCGCCAGGTCGAGCGAACTTTCCACCGCCACGTCGTAGACGCGGCTGGTGAGGATTTTTTGCAGGTAGTCCTGAATCGTCAGCGGTCCGGCCTTGGCCTTGATCGCCGGCTTGGCCAGCTGGGCGGCGGTGCGGCGAGGGGTGGGCGAAGCGGCGGTACGCGCGGTCGACATGGAAACGACTCCGGAAAAGGGCAGATGCGGGATGGAATCCGCCAGTCTACTCCTGCAGGTTCCGGCTTGCGTGCGTGGGCAGCGGTCACAAAAAAGTGGGGCGCCACGGATGGCGCCCCCGAAAACCTCACCAAACCTCGGGTCTGGCTGGGCCCACGCAGAGAACTGAGGTGTCTCAGGCAGCGCGGCGGCGACGCGCGACGAAACCCATGCCCACCAGACCCAGGCCCATCAGGGCATAGGTGGAGGGTTCAGGCACGGCGGCCGTCACATCCACCTTCAGGTTGCCGAAGTTCACGCCCGTGGCCAGACCGGCGTAGAAGGACGGCAGACCAAAGGCCGACACCAGCGTGGAAGCGGCGCCGCTGCTCAGGTTCAGGTTGCCGGTGGTCAGCAGGCCCGTGCCGTTCGTGGCGCTGAAAGCCTCGCCGAGGGTCACCGTGCCGGTCGTCAGGAACACGCCGCTGTACTGCTGGGTGCCATTGACCGACAGGACGGCGCTCAGTGCCTTGGCCGCGTTGTCATAGCTGACGCCGGTGATGTCGAGGGTGGTGCCCGATGCGGTCAGACGCAGACCCGAGGTGGCGCCGGTCAGGCCGATGAGATCGGCGGCCGTGCTGTTGCTCAGGTTGACCGAGGTGAAGGACTCGGTCAGCGTACGGGTCGCGGCGTTGTAGGTGGCATCACCCAGGGCCGTGTAGGTGGTCCCGGCGCCCAGCAGGCTGGTCAGGTCGGTGCTCAGCGTCAGCACAGCCGAGGTCGGCGCAGTGAAACTGGCGGCCTGGGCGGCCGAGAGGCCGGTCGCCAACAGGGCGGCCAAAGCAGTGGACTTCAAAATGGCAGAGCGTGCTTGCATGAGGTCACCCCAAGATTGGTGAAGATGTGGACAACGCGGCTTTCACCGCCGATGTGTTGATCTTGCAAGCAGCCCCTCGAAGGCCCTTTAGCGTTCACCCTTAAACACCCCCCATGCGAGGGAGGTCCGTCGAGCGTGCCTGGGAGCATTTGATGCCGAAATCGCCGTGCACCCGCAAAAAAGGCTCCCTGGCCGCAGCCTCGGGAGCCCTGTGGGGTTGCGGAGCCTCGAGAGGCTCACGCGATGAGCCGTATCAGAAGCGGTAGCCGAGGCCCACGCCGATCAGCAGCGGATCCACCTTGAGGGTGTCCACCTTGCTGCCGTCTTGTGCCTGCACTTCAGCACGGATCTGCACCTTCTTGACGTCCACGTTCAAGGACCACTGCTTGTTCAACGGGATGTCGACACCAGCTTGCAGCGCCCAGCCGAAGCTGCTGCGCTTGACGTTCAGCTGACCGAACGGAGCACCCAGGTTGGGCAGGTTCACGGAGGAGAAGTTGGTGTAGTTCACACCGGCACCGACGTACGGACGGATGGCCGCGTCATTGGGCATGAAGTGGTACTGCGCGGTCAGGGTTGGCGGCAGGTGACGCACGCTGCCGATCACCGAACCACCCAGCTTGACGTTGTGCTTTTGGGGGTAGGTCAGGATCAGTTCGGCCGCGATGTTGGGGGTGAAGAAGTAGCTGATGTCCACTTCGGGGATCAGCTTGGCGTTCACCGCCAGCGGCAGGCCGTTCTCGGTCTTGTTGGCCGGATCCAGATTCACGGCACGCACGCGCACCTGCCATGGGGTTTCCTGCGCCATGGCAGGGGTCAGAGCGGCGACAGACAGGGCGGCGATGGCCACAGCGCGGAGGGTCTTGTTCATGATGCAGTCCTTTGGATGACAGGGAAGCGTTGCGACACCGATCTCCGGCGCCGCCATGAACACATTGCAACAAGTGCACCCCGCGCCAGACTTGCGCCACATCAAGTCCGCGCAGCGAAAGCAGGGAACAACCCTGAGAAGCTCAGGGTGTTTGCGCCAGATCAGGAAAACCCGATGCCGGCGCGCCACACCCTGTTGACACGACCCTTGCAGCCGTGGCTCAGCGCGGTCCAGGCGCCCGGATCAAGCCGGAATCAAACCCAAACGCTCGCACAGTGCCAGCACAGGCGCCGACTGGTTCATCGTGTAGAAATGCAGGCCCGGCACGCCCCCGGCGCGCAGCTGCTCGCACAGGTCGGTGACCACGTCCAGCCCGAAGGCCTGGATGGAAGCCTTGTCGTCGCCGAAGCCTTCCAGCCGGGTGCGGATCCAGCGCGGCACCTCGGCGCCACAGGCGTCGGAGAAGCGCAGCAGCTGGCTGCTGTTGGTGATGGGCATGATGCCTGGCACGACCGGGATGGTGGCCCCCAGGGCCTCGGCCTCTTCGACGAAGCGGAAGTAAGCGTCGCTGTTGAAGAAGTACTGGGTGATGGCCACGTCGGCCCCGGCCTTGACCTTGGTGGCGTAGGCCCGCAGGTCGGCCTGCGGGTTGCGCGCCTGCGGGTGCATCTCGGGGTAGGCGCCCACTTCAATCTGGAAGTGGCTGCCGGTTTCCTCGCGGATGAAGGCCACCAGGTCGCTGGCGTACTTGAACTCGCCAAAGCCGCCGTAGCCGCTGGGCAGGTCGCCACGCAAGGCGACGATGCGCTTGATGCCGTCGGCCTTGAACTGGGCGAGCTGCTCGCGCACGCTGGCCTTGCTGGCGCCGATGCACGAAAAGTGCGGGGCCGCGTCGCAGCCTTCACTGAGGATGGCGCGCACGGTCTGGATGGTGCCGTCTTGCGTGCTGCCACCAGCCCCGTAGGTGACGGAGCAGTACTCGGGGCGGATCGCGTACAGCTGCTGGCGCACGGCGGCCAGCTTCTCGACGCCTTCCGGGGTCTTGGGCGGGAAGAACTCCACGCTCACCGGCAGGGAGTTCGGGGATGACTTCGTCATGTGTGGGTCTTTCAAGGTGGGCGCGCGAGCCCGCCGAGCCCGATCAGGAGGATGATCAGGCCTGCGGCGACTGCGCCCAGATGAAGAATTCGAGGTTGCCGTCGCCACCGGCGATCGAGCTGGCAAAGCCCTTGTGGACGGTCCAGCCCAGGTCGGTACAGGCGCGGCGCACCATGTCACGGGCACGGGCGTGCTGGGCCGGGTCCTTGACGACACCGCCCTTGCCCACGTGGTCCTTGCCCACTTCGAACTGCGGCTTGATCAGCATCAGCACCTGCCCGCCTGGCTTGAGCCACGGCGCCAGGTGGGGCACGATCTTGGACAGCGCGATGAAGGACAGGTCGGCCACGATCAGATCGAAGCCTTCGGCGGGGGCGTGCTCGCGCAGCGGGCTGTCTTCCAGCTCACGGGCGTTGACGTTCTCCAGCACCACCACGCGCTCGTCGGCCTTGAGCTTCTCGTGGATCTGGCCATGGCCCACTTCCACGCCCACGACGCGCGTGGCGCCCTGGGACAGCAACACGTCGGTGAAGCCGCCGGTGCTCTGACCGATGTCCAGGCAGGTCATGCCCGTCACGTCCAGGTCGATCTGCTGCAGTGCGCCTTCGAGCTTGAGCCCGGCGCGCGACACCCAGCGCAGCTCCTCGTCATTGGTGACACGGAACTGGGCCTCTTCCGGCAGGTCTTCCCCCGCCTTGCGCAGCACGGTCCAGCCCTTGGGGCCGAGCCACTGCACCGCCCGCGCATCGATCAAACGATGAGCGGCCGAGCGGGTGGGCGCGTGCCCTTGTTGAACGATGAGTTGGTCTGCGCGTGGCATGGTGAATCCTGTGAAGCGGCCCGAGGCCAAATCCCAGCGACCGCCGCGGAACCGGCTCTGCCGGGCCGCTGGCGGTGCCCCCTGGGGGGCGGCCGTCAGGCCGTAGGGGGGTTAATAACGATATGTGTCGGGCTTGTAAGGGCCCTGCTTGGGCACGCCAATGTAAGCGGCCTGCTCGTCGGTCAGCTCGGTGAGCTGGGCGTTGAGCGTGGTCAGCTGCAGGCGGGCCACCTTTTCATCGAGGTGCTTGGGCAGCACATAGACCTTGCCAACGTCGTAGGCGTCGCTGTGGGCGAACAGCTCGATCTGGGCGATGGTCTGGTTGGCGAAGCTCGACGACATCACATAGCTGGGGTGACCGGTGCCGCAACCCAGGTTCACCAGACGGCCCTTGGCCAGCAGGATGATGCGCTTGCCATCGGGGAAGATGACGTGGTCGACCTGGGGCTTGATCTCTTCCCACTGGCACTTCTCTTCCAGCTTGGCAACCTGGATTTCGTTGTCGAAGTGACCAATGTTGCAGACGATGGCGTTGTTCTTCATCGCGGCCATGTGCTCATAGGTGATCACGTCGCGGTTGCCGGTGGTGGTCACGAAGATGTCAGCCTTGTCGGCGGCCCAGTCCATCGTCACCACGCGGTAGCCTTCCATGGCGGCCTGCAGGGCGTTGATGGGGTCGATTTCGGTGACCCACACCTGGGCGCTCAGGGCGCGCAGGGCCTGGGCCGAGCCCTTGCCCACGTCACCGTAACCGGCCACCACGGCGACCTTGCCGGCGATCATCACGTCGGTGGCGCGCTTGATGCCGTCCACCAGCGACTCACGGCAGCCATACAGGTTGTCGAACTTGGACTTGGTCACCGAGTCGTTCACGTTGATGGCGCGGAACATCAGGGTGCCCTTGGCGGACATTTCGTTCAGGCGGTGCACGCCGGTCGTGGTTTCTTCGGTCACGCCGATGATCTGGGCCGACTTGCGCGAGTACCAGGTGCTGTCCTCGGACAGCTTGGCCTTGATGGCGGCAAACAGGATGCGCTCTTCTTCGCTGCCGGGGTTGGCCAGCACCGACGGGTCGGTCTCGGCCTTCTTGCCCAGGTGCATCAGCAGCGTGGCGTCCCCACCGTCGTCCAGGATCATGTTGGGGCCTTCACCTTCCGAACCCTTGGGCCCGAAGTCGAAGATGCGGTGGGTGTAGTCCCAGTAGTCTTCCAGCGACTCACCCTTGTAGGCGAACACCGGGGTGCCGGCTTCGACCAGGGCGGCGGCGGCGTGGTCTTGCGTCGAGAAGATGTTGCACGAAGCCCAGCGCACGTCGGCGCCCAGGGCTTGCAGGGTCTCGACCAGCACGCCGGTCTGGATGGTCATGTGCAGCGAGCCGGTGATGCGCGCGCCCTTGAGGATCTGCTTGGGCGCGTATTCCTCGCGGATGGCCATCAGCGCGGGCATTTCGCTCTCGGCGATCTTCAGTTCCTTGCGGCCCCATTCGGCCAGCGACAGGTCGGCGATGGCGCAAGGGACGCCCTTGTGCTCGGTGATCAGTTTGGTGTTAACAGCGGACATGGACAAAGCTCCTCAACGTTCAGAAGCCGCCGTGCGCTACCGGGGGTCAAAAAGACACAGAGAGATACCACTCACCCAGCGGGACACATGCGGGTGAGCGCCGTTGCAGAAGACAAGTCTTTCGAGCCTGGGATCCGGAGGTGGACCTTGCAACGCTCCTCGAAAGCGGACGCCAGTATAAAGCGAGCCCCCCCCGACTGTGTGGGTTTGAGCCGGAAATCGGTGCGCTTGCAGGGGCTTTGACCCCAGTTTCGTCCTGCGGGTCGCACATTTGGACACCAAAGACACCGGACATGCGGGCAGACACCGACGGTGGCATTCGACGACACGGCTAACATGACACGCGATGACAATGCTCGCTCAATGGCCCCATGACGATGCCCTCAGGCCCCCGGTTTCGGGCGCGGGCACCGTCGTGCCCGATGCCGGACTCACCGCCCTGGCGGCGCTCGCCTGCACCGTCTGCGACACCCCGATTGCGCTCATCAGCCTGGTCACCCCCCAGCGCCAGCACCTGCTCGCCCAGGTCGGCCTCGGTGAACCCGGCGCGCCCTTGCCTCACCTGGCCTGGACGATCGACACGCTGAACCACACCGGCCTGCGGATGGTGCCCGACGTGGCCGCCACGCCGGGCTGGGCCAGCGACTGGCTGGCCACCGGTCCGGCGGGCATCCGTTTTTACGCAGGCCTGGCCTTGCGTGGCCCCCACGGTCAGCCCATTGGCACGCTGTGCGTGATGGACACCTGCCCCCGTGACCTGGATGCAGCCACCCAGGCCCAGCTCAGCGCCTTGGCACAGACCTTGGGCCTGTCACTGCCCCACAGCCATCCCGAGGACCTGGGGGCCTTCCACCACACGCCCAGCGAGCTCGATTGCTACCGTGCCATCGTCGACAGCCAGACCGATCAGGTCTGCCTGGCCAGCCCGGAAGGCCGCCTGACATTTGTCAACCCAGCTTACGCCGCGCACGTGGGCCGGCCACCTGACGCCCTGATCGGCAGCAGCCTGTTCGAGCACCTCCCCCCCGCTGACCGCGACGCCGTCGCCTCGCAGGTGGCGGCGGTGTGCGCCCACCGACTGGTGTTGGGCAGCGAGGTGCGCGAGCCGACCCCTGACGGGCAGGTGCGCTGGACCAGCTGGACCCACCACCCCCTGACGGACGGACAGGGACGGGTGTGGGCCGTGCACTCGGTGGGACGCGACATCACCGAGCGCAAGCTCACGGAGCGCTCGCTCAAGGAAAGCCAGGCACGCTTGCGCTCCCTGTACGAGTCCACGCCGGCCATGCTGCATTCGATCGATGCACAAGGTCGCCTGCTCACGGTCAGCGACACCTGGCTGACCAAGATGGGATACAGCCGCAGCGAAGTGATTGGCCGCAACTCGGCCGAATTCCTCACGCCGGAATCACACGCCTACGCACGCAATGTGGTGTTGCCCCGCTACCTGCGTGAAGGGCGTTGCGAGAACATCGAATACCAGATGGTGCGCAAGGATGGCACCTTGATCGATGTGCTGCTGTCGGCCACGATGGAGCGCGACGAACAAGGACGCCCGCTGCGCTCGCTGGCCATCCTGGAAGACGTCACCGAGAAGCACGCCGTGGAGGCGGCTTTGCGTGCCAACCAGGAGCGCCTGGCACTGGCCACCCGGGTCAACGGGATTGGCATCTGGGAGCTGGACCTGGTGAATGGCCGGCTGACCTGGAGCGAGATGATGTTCAAGATCTTCGGCGTGGAACCGGCCACCTTCGAAGGCCGCGCGGAAGACTGGCAGCGCGCCGTGCACCCCGATGATCTGGCACGCTGCCAGGCCGAAATGGCCCAGGCCATCGCCACCGGTCGACCGATGAACTTCGACTTCCGCATCGTTCACGGCGACGGACGCATCCACGATGTGAACGCCAGCGCCACCGTGTTCTACGACAGCGAAGGGCACCCGCTGCGCATGCTGGGCACCAACTACGACGTCACCGAGCGCAAGCGCATGGAACGCGAGTTGGCCGAAAAACACGAATTGCTGAGGGTCACCTTGCATTCGATCGGGGACGCCGTGATCACCACCGACGCCCGTGGTCGGGTCCAATGGCTCAACCCGGTGGCCGAGCGCATGACGGGCTGGGGCAACGCCGAGGCCGCCGGCCAACCGCTGAGCGCGGTTTTCCACATCGTGGACGAAGCCACCGGCGCGCCCGAGATGTGCCCGGTCAGCCGCTGCCTGGTCGACACCCCCGACGATGAGCGGCTCACCCTGACCCAGCTGATTGCGCGCGATGGCCGTACCTACGGCATCGAGGACTCGGCCGCCCCGATCCGCGATGCCCAGGGGCAGGTGCTGGGCGTCGTGCTGGTCTTCCATGACGTGACCGAGCAGCGGCGCATGGGCCACGAAATGAGCTTCCGAGCCACCCACGACGAGCTGACCGGCCTGGTCAACCGCAGCGAGTTCGAGTCGCGCCTGCAGCGTGCCCTGAGCGACAGCCAACAGCGCGGCAGCGAACACGCGCTGATGTACATCGACCTCGACCAGTTCAAGCTGGTCAACGATGCCTGCGGCCACGCCGTGGGCGACCAGTTGCTGCGCCAGGTCACCGAGTTGCTGCACAGCTGTGTGCGCTCACGCGACACGCTGGCGCGTCTGGGCGGCGATGAGTTCGGGGTGATCCTGGAACACTGCAGCGTCGAGCAGGCCGAGCGGGTCGCGCAAAAGATTTGCGACCAGATGGAAGAATTCCGCTTCGTGCACGAAGGTCGGCGTTTCCGCATCGGCACCAGCATCGGTCTGGTGCCCCTGGACAAGCGCTGGAGCAACAGTGACGCCATCATGCAGGCCGCCGACACCTCCTGCTATGCCGCCAAAGAAGCAGGCCGCAACCGTGTGCACCTGTGGTTCGACACCGACCAGACCATGCGCACCCGCAAGGGCGAAATGCAGTGGGCGACACGCCTGGAGCAGGCCCTCGACGAAGACCGCTTCGTGCTCTACGGTCAGCGCATTGCCCCCATCCGACCCAATGGCGAGGGGCTGCGCTGCGAAGTCTTGATTCGCCTGCAGGAACACGATGGCGCCGTCATCCCGCCCGGCGCCTTCTTGCCCGCTGCCGAACGCTTCCAGCTGGCCTCGCGCATCGACCGCTGGGTGGTGCGCCAGGTGTTCGCCCTGCTGGCCTCGCGCCACCCGGCCCTCACCGCGGTTCACACGCTGGCCGTCAACCTCTCGGGCCAGTCGATTGCCGACCCGGCCTTCCAGCGCTACGTGCTCGAACTCATCGAGAGCCAGCCGGTGGACCTGAGCAAGCTGTGTTTCGAGATCACCGAAACCGCGGCCATCACCAAGCTGGCCGAGGCCGGCAGCTTCGTGCAGGACATGCGCCGCCTGGGCATGCGTCTGGCGCTGGACGACTTCGGCGCCGGCTCCTCGTCCTTTGGCTACCTGAAGGCGCTGCAGGTCGACTACCTGAAAATCGACGGCCAGTTCATCAAGGACGTGGTGCACGATCCGCTCGACCGCGCCGCCGTGCGCTGCTTCTGCGACGTCGCCCGGGTGATGGGGCTGAAGACCGTCGGTGAATTCGTCGAGAACGACCCCATCTTGCAGGAGTTGCTGGAGTTGGGGGTGGACTACGCCCAGGGCTACCTGATCCACCGCCCGGAGCCCCTGAGCCAGCTGCTCGGCCTGGCGGCGCGCAGGTGACCGCCAGGGATGACCGTCGGGAGCGAATCGGCTAGCATGTCGGGCTTCGCCGGAGCCAGCTTGCCGTGACCACCTCAGTTTTTGCCCCAGAAACCAGCCGCCGTCGCACCTTTGCGATCATTTCCCACCCTGACGCGGGTAAAACCACGCTGACGGAAAAGTTGCTGCTGTTCTCTGGCGCCATCCACATCGCCGGGGCCGTCAAGGGCCGCAAGGCCTCGCGCCATGCCACGTCGGACTGGATGGAAATCGAAAAGCAGCGCGGCATCTCGGTGGCCTCCAGCGTGATGCAGATGCTCTACCGCGAACATGTGGTCAACCTGCTCGACACCCCCGGCCACAAGGACTTCTCGGAAGACACCTACCGCGTGCTGACCGCCGTGGACTCGGCCCTGATGGTGATCGACGCGGCCAACGGCGTGGAAGCGCAGACCAAGCGCCTGATCGAGGTGTGCCGCCAGCGTGACACGCCCATCATCACCTTTGTCAACAAGATGGACCGCGAAGGCCGCGACCCGCTCGAACTGCTCGATGAAGTCGAGCAGGAGCTGGGCATGCCCTGCGTGCCCATGACCTGGCCGGTGGGCCAGGGCAAGACCTTCGGCGGCATCGTCAACCTGCGCACGCAAAGCATGCGCCTGTTCGACGCCGGCGCCGACAAGCGCGGCGAAGACGACGAGGTGGTGTCGCTGAGCGAGCGAGACAAGCTGCACGCCCGCTTCGGCCACGACTGGGAGCTGGCCGAGCAGAACATGGAGCTGATGGCCGAGGCCGCGCCGGCGTTCGACCTGGAAGCCTTCCTGTCTGCCAAGCAGACGCCCGTGTTCTTCGGCTCGGCCGTGAACAACTTCGGCGTGCAGGAGGTGCTCGACGCCCTGGTGGACCTGGCGCCCTCGCCCCGTCCGCGCTTCAGCACCGAGAAGGACGGCTCGCACAAGGAAATCCTGCCCGAGATGGAGAACTTCTCCGGCGTGGTCTTCAAGGTGCAGGCCAACATGGACCCGTCGCACCGTGACCGCATCGCCTTCGTGCGCGTGTGCTCGGGCAAGTACACCCCAGGCATGAAGCTCAAGGTGCAGCGTTCCGGCAAGGAGCTGCGTCCCACGTCGGTGGTGACCTTCCTGTCGCAGCGCCGTGAAGCCGTGGACGAGGCCTTTGCCGGCGACATCATCGGCTTCACCACCCACGGCGGCGTGCAGCTGGGCGACACCATCACCGATGGCATCAACCTGCAGTACACCGGCCTGCCCTTCTTCGCACCCGAGCTGTTCCAGACGGTGGAACTGGCCAACCCGATGAAGTCCAAGCAATTGCAGGCAGGTTTGATGCAGTTGGGCGAAGAAGGCGCCATCCAGGTGTTCCGTCCGGAAGTGGGCGGCTCAATGCTGCTGGGCGCTGTCGGTCAACTGCAGTTCGAAGTGGTGCAGCACCGCCTCAAGGCCGAGTACAGCGTCGACATCCGCCTGATGCCCTGCCGCTTCGTGGGTGCGCGCTGGATCACGGCCGACACCCCCGAGGCCATGAAGAAGTTCTGTGACGAGAACGCGTCGAAGTTGGCGCTGGACGCCGCCGACACCCTGGCCTACATGATGACCTCGGCCTATGACCTGCGCCTGACGGCCGAGCGCCATCCGCAGGTGCACTTCCACCCGCTGCGTGAGCATGCGGGCCTGAGCCTGTCGAATCAGTGAGCGAGGGCTAGCGCAGCACCACGCGCATCCCGCACTGGGCCATGCGACCCAACAGGGCTGTGCTGGGTTCCCGGCAAGCGGCGGCCAGCTCAATGGGCATGGCGGGTGTCGGTCGGCAGGTCTGCCAGACCCACTCGCGCACCCCGCACGCCGCCAACTGCGCACCCAGCTTGCCCATCGCGTGGTCGTCATGGAGTGCCGGGTGCCAGGTGGTGCGGATCTCGCACCCGATGCCGCGCTCGCGCACCTCGGTCATCACCCGGTTCAGGCTGTTTTGTACCGCCTCGCCACTGCGTGGCACAGCAGTGACGCGTTCGTAATCAGCCCATGCCGCCTTGAGATCGAACCCCACCCAATCAACCAGCGGCAGCACGGCCTGCAGGCGATCGGGGTAGATGCCGGCGGTGTGCAAGCCCACCTGAAAGCCCAGCGCCCGCACCGCCGACATGGCCTGCGGCAAGGACGGATCCAGCGTGGGCTCGCCACCGCTGAACACCACCCCATCAAGCAAGCCCTGCCGACGGCGCAACAGGTCGAGGGCTTGGACCCAAGCCCCTTGTGGCGCCCCCGACCTGGGCTGCAGGTCGGCGTTGTGGCAGTAGTGACAGCGCCAGGGGCAGCCCTGCACGAACACCACCGCGACCAGCCGGTCCGGCCAGTCGGTAGTGCTCAGCGGCGTGAAGCCTCCAACCTCAAGCATCGGCACCGGCCAGAGCCTGCCCGGCGAGCGTCGGCGCAGTGGCACACCCGGGTTCACGGAAATAGACGCGTTCGTGGAACTCGCCTTGCTTGCCCGTGTTGAAGGACGCCATGGGGCGGTGGTAGCCCATCACGCGCGTCCAGATTTCGCAGCGCTGACGTTCGTGCGCTTGCAAGACCGGATGGGTGGACGGGGTGGCGTAAGAAGGATGCATGCAGATCTCCTGTGACAAGGATGGAAAGAAAGAAGCAGACGCCCGTGCGTCAGACCGGCATCGAACCCTGGGGTTCGACCTCGGCGGCGCGCTTGCGCTGCAAGGCCTCTTCGTCGCAACGCGGACAGAACGCGTGCTCGCCGGCGAGGTAGCCGTGAACCGGACAGATCGAGAAGGTGGGCGTGACCGTGATGTAGGGCAGCCGGAACTGGCTCAGGGCGCGCCGCACCAGCTCCTTGCAGGCGTGCGCCGAGGACACCCGCTCGCCCAGGTAGAGGTGCAGCACGGTGCCGCCGGTGTACTTGGACTGCAGCACCTCCTGGCGGGCCAGGGCATCGAAGGGGTCGTCGCAAAAGCCGACCGGAAGCTGGGAGGAGTTGGTGTAGTAGGGCTGCTCGGCCGTGCCGGCCTGCAGGATGTCGGCAAAGCGCTTGCGGTCTTCCTTGGCGAAGCGGTAGGTGGTGCCCTCGGCCGGGGTGGCTTCGAGGTTGTAGAGGTGCCCGGTCTCTTCCTGAAAACAGGTGATGCGCGCACGGATGTGGTCCAGAAAGCGCACGGCAAACGCCTCGCCCCAGGGGGTTGTGATGTCGTGGGCATCGCCGCTGAAGTTGCGGATCATCTCGTTGATGCCGTTGACGCCCAGCGTGGAGAAATGGTTGCGTAAGGTGCCGAGGTAGCGGCGGGTGTAGGGGAACAGGCCCGCATCCATGAGCTGTTGGATCAGCTTGCGCTTGATCTCCAGGCTGTCCTTGCCCAGCGTCAGCAACTCGTCGGTGCGCGCGAGCAAGGCGGCCTCGTCGCCCTTGAACAGATAGCCCAGGCGCGCGCAGTTGAGGGTCACCACGCCCAGTGAGCCGGTCTGCTCGGCCGAGCCAAACAGGCCATTGCCGCGCTTGAGCAGTTCGCGCAGGTCCAGCTGCAGGCGGCAGCACATCGAGCGGACCATGTTGGGCTCCAGGTCCGAGTTCAGGAAGTTCTGGAAATAGGGCAGGCCGTACTTGGCCGTCATCTCGAACAGGCGCTCGGTGTTGGGGTGCGCCCAATCGAAGTCGCGGGTGATGTTGTAGGTGGGGATGGGGAAGGTGAAGGCCCGGCCCTTGGCATCGCCCTGCATCATGACCTCGATGTAGGCGCGGTTGATCATGTCCATCTCGGCCTGCAGGTCGCCGTAGGCAAAGGGCATTTCCTCACCGCCGATGACGGGCACCTGCTCACGCAGGTCCTCCGGGCAGACCCAGTCAAAGGTGAGGTTGGTGAACGGCGTCTGGGTGCCCCAGCGCGAGGGCACGTTGAGGTTGTAGACCAGCTCCTGCATGCTCTGGCGCACGGCCTCGTAGCTCAGTGCGTCCTTGCGGATGTAGGGGGCCAGGTAGGTGTCGACCGAGCTGAAGGCCTGCGCCCCGGCCCACTCGTTTTGCAGCGTGCCCAGGAAGTTGACCATCTGCCCCATGGCGCTCGACAGATGCCGAGGGGGCGCCGACTCCACCTTGCCGGGCACACCGTTGAGGCCCTCGTGCAGCAGGGTGCGCAACGACCAGCCGGCGCAATAGCCCGAGAGCATGTCGAGGTCGTGGATGTGGAGGTCGGCCTCGCGGTGCGCCCCGCCGATGGCGGGCGGGTAGACGTGGGTGAGCCAGTAGTTGGCGATCACCTTGCCCGACACATTCAGGATCAGCCCGCCCAGCGAGTAACCCTGGTTGGCATTGGCGTTGACGCGCCAGTCCTGCTGCGAGAGGTACTCGTTGACCGAGCGCTCGACGTCCACCGCGCAGGCCGCATCGGCACGCAGCATCTGGTGCTGCTCGCGGTAGACGATGTAGGCGCGCGCCGTGTCGAAGTGACCGGCCTCGATCAAGGTGCGCTCAACCTGGTCTTGCACCTGCTCCACCGTGGGCACGCGGCGGGTCAGGTTCGCCACGACCTGGGCGGCCAGTGCCTGGGCGCGATCCTGCCCGAACTCCCCGGTGGCCCGGCCTGCGCTGGCGATGGCCTCCACGATTTTGTCGGCGTGGAAGGTGGCCGCCGTGCCGTTGCGCTGGATGACGGCAACCGGCGTCTCGGACCCGGTCATTGTTGGAACTGGCATGAGTCAAACCCTATATATAGTGCATTTTCTTTGTGAAAACACTATATGTAGTGTCATGACTCCGTCTACCAACGAGTTTGACCTCACTCAAACCGAGTCAAAATCGCCGTCAAACGATGGGTCAAGCCTTGCATGGACACAGGGCGGCACATCCTGAGCACCCAGAAGTCGGGTCAGGAACAGGCGTCAACCTGCCATGAAAGCGCGCGCTTCAACCCGGCTGGTTCCAGAGCTGATCGAGGTTCTGGAACCCCCACTGGCTCTTGGACTCGCGCGAGACGATCTGGTCCACGGTCTTGCCCAGGTCGAGCAGCTCGACCGGGATCGGTTGATTCGATTTGGTCGAGAAAAACACCCGCACGATGGGCGACAGCAGCGAGCCGCTGCCTTGCTCCACCACCACGGCCAGACGGCCGGACTGCAGCTTGACCAGCGAGCCGGTGGGGTAGATGCCGATGCTCTTGACGAAGGCCTGGAAGACGCGATCGTCGAAGTGGCCTTCCTTGGTCCAGGCCGCCATCTTCATCAGCGAGTCGGCCGGGTCCCAGCCCGCCTTGTAAGGGCGGTTGGAGGTGATGGCGTCGTACACGTCGCACACCGCGCCCATCTTGGCGTACAGGCTGATCTCATCACCCTTGAGACCCTTGGGATAGCCGCGGCCGTTGATCTTTTCATGGTGGTGCAGGCACACGTCCAAGGCCACCGGCCCCACGCCACCGCCTTCCTTGAGGAGCTTGTAGCCCTCTTCGGGATGGCTCTTCATGATGGCGAACTCTTCTTGCGTGAGGGCGCCGGGCTTGTTGAGCACCTCCAGAGGCATCAGGGCCTTGCCCATGTCGTGCACCAAGCCAGCCATGCCGGCTTCGCGCGCCTGCGACTCGCTGAGTTTGAGTTGGCGGGCCAGCGACACCATCAGCGCGCACACCGCCGCCGAGTGCATGAAGGTGTAGGCGTCGCTCGTCTTCAGGCGCGCCAGGCTGACCAGGGCGCCGGGGTTGCGCTCGACCGAGTCGGCAATCTCGTTGACCAGGGGCAGGCAGTGCTCGGTGTCGAGGGCCTTGCCCATGCGGGCGTCCTGGAACATCGTCTGCATGGCCTCGCGCGACTTGGCCAAGACCCGCCCCGCACGGGCCAATTCGTCCTTGAAAGATGTCGGAACCTGACGGACCGGCTCGGACGGCGGCGACGGCGGCGTGAACACCGGCTCAGGCAGATCGCTGAAATCCGTGGACGGCAGCTCAATGTCGTGGACCACCTTCATATCCACGTCCCGCCCCTTGTCGGTGTCGATGATCACCTCACGGATGGCCCCGAGCTGACGGATCTGATCCTCGTCCGTCACCTTGAAGGAGCCACGCCAAAACGGGTGCTCCAGCCACGAGCCGCACACCTCGTGGACGTGCATGCCAACGCGCAAGGAATCGGTGGGAATCTTTCGGAGCATGGTCAGATGTGAAAGCAGCCGACGCTGCGTTATCCCAAGATCTTAGGACGCGAAACGCACAACGTTCAGACGAGCTTGCGTGAAATCACCGCAAAGCGCGTCATTTTACTCGGGGTTCTCCCTAACACGATTTCATGACAAGCTGATTCAGCCTCAACATTGCCCTGCCACTTCGGTTTCGGGGTGTTTTTACTTTTTGTCTGGTCTCTGGCATGCGTCTTCAAAATCTGGGCATCGCCCGCAAACTCTGGCTTGGCGTGATTTTTCTGATCGCTGCCAACGTGGTCATCGTCGGCTTCTCGGGGGTTCGCACGGCCAAGCTCACCGCCAGCTTTGATGCGGCGTTCGCGCAGCTGGACACCAAACTGGCGCTCGCCCAGGACTGGGCCAGCCGGAGCGAAGCCGAGGCGAACCGTGCGGCCGTGCTGGGCCACACGCCCGGCGCCATCGATCCGCTGGCCGCGGCCCGCGAGCAAAACCAGGCCCAGCTGGTGACACTTCGCCAGCAACTGGATGGGCTGCCGCTGGACGAGGCCGACCGGGCCCAGTTGGCCCGCATCGACGCGGCGCAGGCGCAGTTCACCCAGGCCCTGGCCCACCCAGAGCAGATCGAGCCGGCGCTGAAGGCCTACACCGAGGCTCTGCGCGAGTTCTCGGCCATGCAGCCGCGGGCCGCCACCGCCTTGCGCCACCAGTTTGGCGAGGCGCGCCGTGGCACGGTGCTGATCGCGGGCGTGATGGCCCTGGGCACGATGGGCACGATGGTCCTGAGCGCCGCGCTGCTGATCCGCTCCATCCGCCGCCCCCTGAACACCGCGGTGGCCGCCGCCGCCCAGATGGCCGCGGGCGACCTGCGCGTGCATGTGAGCTCGCACGCCAGTGACGAAATCGGCCAATTGCTGAATTCGTTGGGCACGCTGAGCAGCTCGCTCAACCGTCTGGTGGGCGATGTGCGCCTGACCACTGACAGCATTTACACGGCCTCCAACGAGATCGCCGTGGGCAACCAGGACCTGTCCAACCGCACCGAGCAGACCGCCGCCAACCTGGAAGAGACCGCCTCGTCGATGATCGAGCTGACCGGCAATGTCCACGAGTCCGCCAATGCCGCGCAACAGGCGCACGCCTTGGTCGAACAGGCCTCGTCGACGGCCCGCCGCGGCGGTGAGGTGATGGACCGCGTGGTCAACAACATGGACGGCATCGCCCAGGCCTCGCGCAAGATCAACGACATCATCGGCGTGATCGACGGCATCGCCTTCCAGACCAACATCCTGGCGCTGAACGCGGCCGTGGAAGCGGCCCGGGCAGGCGAGCAGGGCCGTGGGTTTGCCGTGGTGGCCGGCGAGGTGCGCACGCTGGCACAGCGCAGCGCCGAAGCGGCCCGCGAGATCAAGAGCCTGATCGGCGCCTCGGTGACCCAGGTGGAGTCGGGCTCGCAACTGGTGCAGGACGCCGGCAAGACCATGCAGGAAATCGTCAACGACGTGGTGCGCGTCAGCAGCGTGATCAGCGAGATTTCAGCGGCGGCGGCCGAGCAAAGCAGCAGCATCGGCCAGATCAACCAGGCCGTGAGCCACCTCGATCAGATGACACAGCAGAACGCGGCCCTGGTGGAAGAGTCCACCGCAGCAGCGGCCAGCCTCACCGAGCAAGCGCACCGCCTGTCTTCGGCCATCAACGCCTTCCAGACGGACGCGCAGCGAGGCTGAGGATCCAGGTCCGGCGTCCGGGGGGCATCATCCGCGCAAGGTCGCCAGTTGGCGGTCGTGCCAGCGTGACAGCAGCACCTGGGCCAGCATGGCGCCCAGGGTGGCCATCAGCATGTCGGCCTGGGTGTCAAACGGATCCCCCTGCGTGGCCAGGAACTCGTCGGCCCCAGCGCCCAGCGCCAGCGCCGTCCACCACTCGATGAACTCGTAGACGGCACTGATGGCCAGACACACGCTGGTCACCAGGAAAAACAGCCAGCCCCCTGGCTTCAACGGGGTCTGACGCAGCAGGATTTCGCGCGCCACCATGGCCGGGATGAAGCCCTGTGCCAGATGGCCGATGCGGTCGTAGTGGTTGCGGCTGAAGTCGAACCACTCCTGCAGCCAGAAGCCCAAGGGCACACGGGCGTAGGTGTAGTGCCCGCCCACCATCAAGATGATGGCGTGCACCAGGATCAGGGTGTAGACCAGCGATGTGAGCGGAAAGCGCTTGCGCGTGAAGGCCAGCACCGGCACGGCGATGAACACCGGCAGCACCTCCATCAGCCACACCCCGGGGTCATAGGCGCCAATCCAGGACCAGACCAGCACAGCCGCGATGAGGGCCAGCCAGCCAGCTTCAGACAGGTGGGCGCGAACGTTCATGCAGGGTCTCCCAGATGTGCAAAAGGCCGCACGAGGCGGCCTTGGAATTGTGCACGGGGTAAAGGTCAGCCCTTCAGACCGGCGTCTGCGCGCAAGGCCTGGGCCTTGTCCGTCCGCTCCCACGTGAACTCGGGCTCGTCGCGGCCGAAGTGACCGTAAGCGGCGGTCTTCTGGTAGATCGGACGCAGCAGGTCCAGCATCTGGATGATGCCCTTGGGACGCAGGTCGAAGTGGGCGTTCACCAACTTGGCGATCTGGTCGTCGGCGATCACGCCGGTGCCGAAGGTGTTGACCGTCACGTTCATCGGGCGGGCCACGCCGATGGCGTAAGCCACCTGCACCTGGCACTGCTTGGCCAGGCCGGCCGCGACCACGTTCTTGGCCACGTAGCGGGCGGCGTAGGCGGCCGAGCGGTCCACCTTGGTGGGATCCTTGCCCGAGAAGGCGCCACCACCGTGCGGGCAGGCGCCGCCGTAGGTGTCGACGATGATCTTGCGGCCGGTCAGGCCACAGTCACCCTGCGGGCCACCGATGACGAAACGGCCGGTCGGGTTGATCAGGTACTTGGTGTCGGCCGTCAGCCACTCTTTCGGCAGCACCGGCTTGATGATCTCTTCGCGGACTGCCTCGTAGAAGCTGTCCTTCATCTTGGTGGCGGTTTCCGACTGGTCGGGGCTGTGCTGGGTGGACAGCACCACGGTGTCGATGCCCACGGGCTTGCCGTCCACATAGCGCAGCGTGATCTGGCCCTTGGCGTCCGGGCGCAGGAAAGGCAGGCGGCCGTCCTTGCGCAGCTGGGCCTGGCGCTCGACCAGACGGTGCGCGTAGTAGATGGCCGCGGGCATCAGCTCGGGCGTCTCGTCGCAGGCGTAGCCGAACATCAGGCCTTGGTCGCCGGCGCCGATGTTGAGGTAATCGTCGCTGGCACGGTCCACACCCTGGGCGATGTCGTTGGACTGCTTGTCGTAGGCGACCAGCACGGCGCAACCTTTGTAGTCGATGCCGTACTCGGTGTTGTCGTAACCAATGCGCTTGATGGTGTCGCGCGCGACCTGGATGTAGTCGACGTTGGCCTGGGTCGTGATCTCACCCGCCAGCACGACCAGACCGGTGTTGGTCAGGGTCTCGGCGGCGACGCGGGAGAGGGGGTCCTGCGCCAGGATGGCGTCCAGGATGGCATCGGAGATCTGGTCGGCGACCTTGTCGGGGTGGCCTTCCGAGACCGACTCGGAGGTGAAGAGGTAATCGTTCGACACGCTGTGTGCTCCAGTTCAAAAAACATAGACCTCGGCGTCGCCAAGGCTGTGAGACTGGGAAGGGTGCACAGCGGCGAACGCTTTAGCGGGATTTGTGAATCGCCCCGCAAGTTGTCCTGTTAACTCGGCGATCCGGATAGTGTAGCCAAACTCCCCAGCGCGTGCAGCGTGGGATCTGCGAAGATCAGGGTTTTGTGTTCTGGCTCAAGCTGCGTTCCATGGCCCGCCTGTTTTTCATGCTGTCACGCTGGCCCCTGGCCGTGCTGCACCCCCTGGGCAGCCTGCTGGGCTGGCTGGCTTACCTGCTGTCGCCTTCGTATCGGCAGCGCCTGAACGCCCACGCGCGGCAAGCCGGCCTGAGCCGCTGGCAGCGCTGGCAGGCGGTAGCCCATGCCGGCAAGATGGTCAGCGAGTCGCCCCGCCTGTGGGGCCGCCCGCGCGACCTGCCGCTGGGCGACAGCGTGCGCTGGGTGCGCCCCGAGGTGGTCGATGCGGCCCTGGCCGAAGGCCGCGGCCTGCTGCTGCTCACGCCCCACCTGGGCTGCTTCGAGATCACCGCGCAGGCCTATGCCGACCGCTTTGGCGCACACAAGCCCATCACGGCGCTCTACCGCCCGGCCAAGCAGGCCTGGTTGGCCGAGTTGATGAAGAACGCCCGCAACCGCCCCGGCATGCTCACCAGCCCCGCCACCCTGGCCGGCGTGCGCCAGATGCTGCGCGCCCTGAAAAAAGGCGAGACCGTGGGCCTGCTGCCCGACCAGGTGCCGCCCGAGGGCATGGGCGTATGGGCGCCCTTCTTCGGCCGCGAGGCCTACACGATGACGATGGCGGCCAAGCTGGTGGCCCAAACCGGCTGCGCCGTGGTGCTGCTGCGCGGTGAACGTCTGGGCTGGCGCGATCGGCTGCGTCAGGGTTGCGACTACATCGTGCACGCCGATCGGGTGCCGCCTGACACCGAACAAGTGCTGGCCGGCGGTGATGCGGCACAATCCGCCGCCGCCGTGAACCGGCTGATGGAAGAAATGATCATGCACGCACCCGAGCAGTACCTGTGGGGCTACAACCGTTACAAAGGCCCGCGCGCCGAGATCCTGACCTCGGCCAGCGTCGGGGAGGGCCAGGCATGAAGGAGATCGGTCTGCGCCTGGCCCTGGGCCTGCTGTGGCTGCTGCACTGGCTGCCCCTGCCCTGGCTGGCCGCCCTCGCCCATCGCCTCGGGTCCCTGCTGTACCACGTGGCGGGTTCACGCCGCAAGGTCGGCCTGCGCAATCTGGAACTGTGCTTCCCCGACATGCCCGCTGCGGAGCGAGAAGCCCTGCTGAAACAGCACTTCCAATGGCTGACCCAGAGCCTGCTCGACCGCGCCGTGCTGTGGTGGGCCTCGCCCGAGCGCATCCGCCGCCTCATCCAGATCGAAGGTGACATCGAGTTGGCCGAGCGGGTCTATCAAACGGAAGGCCGTGCCACGATGTGGTTGTGCCCGCACTTCGTGGGCCTGGATGTGGCCGGTGCGGCCATCCTGCTGTGTCAGTCGCGTCCCGGAGCCTCCATCTACCAGGCGCAAAGCCACCCCTTGATGGACAAGCTGATGAAGCGCGGCCGCCTGCGCTTTGGCGACGCCCAGATCTTCCCGCGCAGCGACTCGGTCAAGCCCCTGCTGCGCGCCATCAAGGAAGGCCGGGGGTTTTTCAATCTGCCAGACATGGATTTTGGCCGCAAGGATGCGGCCTTCGTGCCCTTCTTCGGCGTGCCCGCGGCCACGTTGCTGGCCCCCTCACGCATGGCGCGCATGCTCAACATGGTGGTGCAACCGGTGATTGCCGAATTGCTGCCACGAGGACAAGGTTGGCGGGTGCGGTTCCTGCCGGCTTTGCACGACTTTCCCACCGACCATGCCGAAGCCGATGCCGCACAGATGAACCGCTTCATCGAGCACGAAATTCTCAAACAACCTGCGCAATATTTGTGGGTTCACCGTCGTTTCAAGACGCGCCCCCCGGGCGAATCGCGCTTTTATTGACCCCGTCGGGGTGATTCTGCGTCGATACTCGGGGTCCGTTGTAAATCCCACGCCCCATCAGCGGGAGTGGGGGTCTTTCACGAACTTGAGGAGTGTCGGCACATGAATCTGATCACCTGGCTGCGGAGGTTTTCCATCCGCTCCCGCCTCATCACCTGCATGGTGCTGGTGGTGGCCATTGGCACCATCGTGGGCTCCGGCATGAGCTGGCGGTTGTGGTCGCTCAAGGGCGAGTTCGACGAGTTCACCCAGCAGGAGTTCGCGGCCGTCCAGCGCATGGGTCAGCTGGCCTTGAACCTGTCCTCGCTGCGCGGCCACGAGAAGGCCGCCATCATCAACGCCGGTGACTCCGTGTCGGCACAGGCTGAGTTAAAGGCTTGGCAAAGCGCGCTGAAAGCCACCGAAACGGCCATGCAGGCCTTGCAAGAGGCCGCCCCCAACGAGGCTATCCGCAGCCAGGTCCAGGCCCTGATGCCGAAGCTGGCCAGCTACGGTCAAGCCTTGCAGCCCACGCTGACGATGTTGAGCGAGCTGGCCATCACGTCCTCGGCCGAGGCCTACCAGGGCAGCGAAGGCGCACGCACCGAAGCGGACACCATCGAGCGTCAGGTCAACGAGCTCAATGCCAGCATCACCGAGCTGGCCGAAGCCCGTCGCGCCAAGGCAGCCGATGGCGTGACCCACACCATCGTCCTGCTGTGGGGCTTGCTCTTGTCGCCAGGCTTCATCTTCCTGCCCTTGATGGCGCTGACCATCCTGTCGATCACCCGCCCCCTGCGCCGCGCCGAAGACATCACCCAGGCCATCGCCCACGGCGACCTGACGCACGACATCCAGCCACGTGGCCACGACGAGATCACGCACCTGATGGTGTCAATGAAGCACATGCAGGACGGGCTGCGCGAAATGGTCGCGTCCGTGCGCGAGTCGTCCGAGAGCATGTTGACGGCCAGCACCCAGATTGCCGCCGGCAACCAGGACCTGTCGAGTCGCACCGAACAGACGGCCTCCAACCTGCAGTCCACCTCCTCGGCCATGGACGAGTTGAGCAAGACGGTCGAAAACTCGGCCGACTCGGCCCATGTCGCCAATGACCTGGCCAGCACGGCCAGCCAGCGCGCGGTCGCCGGCGGCGAAGTGGTGGAGAGCGTGGTCACGCAGATGGCCGACATCAGCCAGGCCTCGCGTCAGATCGGCGACATCATTGGCGTGATCGACGGCATCGCCTTCCAGACCAACATCCTGGCGCTGAACGCGGCTGTGGAAGCGGCCCGGGCAGGCGAACAAGGCCGCGGCTTTGCCGTGGTGGCGGGTGAAGTGCGCTCCCTGGCGCAACGCAGCGCCGAAGCCGCCCGCGAGATCAAGGCACTGATCGGCAAGTCCACCGAGCGCGTCGAAGCCGGCGCCGACAAGGTGCGCGAAGCGGGCGCGGTCATGACCGAGATCGTGGACGCCATCCAGCGCGTGACCCACGCGATGGGTGAGATTGCCGAGGCCACGCGTCAGCAATCGATGGGCATCGGACACGTCAGCCAGTCCATCAACCAGCTCGACCAGATGACGCAGCAGAACGCTGCACTGGTGGAAGAGTCGGCCGCCGCGGCCGACAGCCTGCGCCAGCAAGCCATGGACCTGTCGCGCACCGTGCAGCGCTTCCACATCGAGGTCAGCGCCAACGCGGCCATCGAGGCCTGACCCTCGCCGGGCGCGCGGCGAGCACGGCATACTCACGCCGATGCATCGACGCCCCTGGCTTGTGATCTGCGCCACGCTCGGCACCCTGGTGGTGCTGGGTGCGGCTGTTGCCCTGTGGGGGGTCTCGATGGCCTTGCAGGCGCAGCCCAGCACGGCCTTGGGTGCCCCCCTTGCCATCAGTGACCTCCAGTCGGCACGCCGGTTGCTCAACCGTCAGGTGCTGCGTGAAGCCTTTCACGGCCAGCCCTTGACGCTGACGCTGACCGCCGCCCAGGCGGAAGCCCTCACCCAGGACATGGCCGCCCGCGTGCTGCATGCCCCGGCCGCCTTGACCCTGGCCGATCAGCAGGCTGACTTGACCCTGAGCCTGCCCCTGCAGCAAACCCCCTTGCGCGCACTGCACCCGCTGGGCGCCTGGCTGAACGTGCGGGTCCGCTTGCACGCCCCGCCCAGTGGCCCGCCGGTCTTGCAGGCCGTGCAGGTGGGGAATCTGTCCGTGCCGCCGTGGCTGGCACGGTGGACGGCCGAGCGCCTGGCTCGCACGCGAGGCATGGACCAGCTCGCCATGCTCGCCCTGGCGGCCATCGAGCGCGTGCGGCTGAGCCCGACTCAGGTGTCCACCACCGTGCGCTGGCGGCCGGAACTGAGCGCCCAGGCGTCGGCCTTGCTCGTGCCTCCCGACATGGTCGAAGCCCTGTCTCGCTACCACCACCAACTGGCCCGCTTGCTCAGCGAGCCCCTTCAGTCCGACGGCCCGCACCATGCCCCGCGCTGGGACCGTCCGCTCAGCACCTTGCTGCCCGCGCTGATGGCCACGGCCCAGCAGACCAGCCTGGCCAGCGCCCTCAGCGCATCGACCCCGCACCTGCAAGACACCGCCGCGCGCGAGAACCGGGCCGTGCTGGTGGTGCTGGGTTTGTACGTCAACCGCGTCTCGTTGGCCACCCTGGTGCCTGCCGCCCGTGACTGGCCCGCCCTGCCCACGCGCCCCCTGACCCTGCAAGGGCGCGAAGACCTCGCGCAGCACTACCTCACCTCGGCCGCCCTCGCCACCGATCTGGGTGGTCGCCTGTCCGACCTGATCGGCACCTACAAGGAATTGCTGGACGCGGCGCCACAAGGCCGAGGCAGTGGCTTCAGTTTCAACGACCTCGCAGCGGACAAGGCCGGCGTGCGCCTGGGACGCCTCGCGGCACATGACCCACTGACCCTGCAATCGCGCCTGGCCAGCGCACAGTCTGAGTCAGACCTGTTGCCCACGGTGAGCGACCTGCCCGAGTTCCTCACCGCGGCGCAACTGCAACAGCGCTACGGGGGCATCGACGCCCCCGCCTACCAGGCCCTGATGCGCGACATCGACCAACGCATTGCCCAAACGCCCGTCTTGCGTTGAGTCCTGCTGCAAGACCCGCACAAGGGGCGGATAATCCACCTCATGAAGCTGCCCTTCACCAAAATGCATGGCGCCGGCAACGACTTCGTTGTGCTCGACGCCACCCGCGCGCCCCTGGCCCTGAGCCCGGCGCAGTACCGTTTCCTGGCCGATCGCCGTTTCGGTATCGGCGCCGACCAGATCCTGGTGGTCGAACCCGGTGACCCCGCGGCCGGCACCGACTTCACCTACCGCATCTTCAATGCCGATGGCGGCGAGGTCGAGCAGTGCGGCAACGGCGCACGCTGCTTCGCCCGCTTCGTGCACGACAAGGGCCTGACGGCCAAGACCACCTTGCGCGTCCAGACCCAGAAAGCCGTGATCGAGCCGCGCCTGCAGCTCGACGGCCGCGTCACCGTGGACATGGGTGCGCCCTTCCTCGCACCTGCCGAGGTGCCCTTTGACACCACCGGCCTGACCCCACGTCTGGAGTTCGGCTGCGAACTCTGGCCCGTGGCCCTGGCCAACCACCCGGTCGAGCTGGCCGTGGTCTCCATGGGCAATCCGCATGCCGTCATGCGCGTGGACAACGTGGCCCAGGCCCCGGTCGATGAGCTCGGCCCGCAGATCGAAAGCCACGCCCGCTTCCCCCGCCGCGTCAACGCCGGCTTCATGGAAGTGGTCACCCGCGGCCACATCCGCCTGCGTGTGTACGAACGCGGCGCCGGCGAGACCCTGGCCTGCGGCTCGGGTGCCTGCGCCGCGGTCGTGGCGGGCATCCGTCTCGGCTGGCTGGACGCCACCGTGGACGTGGACATGCCCGGCGGCCGCCTGAGCATCAGCTGGGCCGGCCCCGGCACCCCTGTTTTGATGACCGGTCCCGCCACCACCGTGTTTGACGGCGTGATCGACGTACCCGCACTCTGAGCCCCCTGACATGACCTTGCAAGGCATCACCGAAGACGAGATTGCCAACTACCTCGTCCACACGCCGGCTTTTTTCGAACGCAACGCCGCCCTGCTCTCCAGCATCCAGCTCACCAGCCCACACGGCCAGCGCGCCGTCTCGCTGCAGGAGCGCCAGATGGAGATGCTGCGCGACAAGATCCGCGGCCTGGAAAAGCGCATCATGGAGATGATCCGCCACAGCCAGGACAACGAGGCCATTGCCGAGCGCCTGCACCGCTGGGTGCGCGCCGTGCTGCTCGCCCACGACAACGCCACGCTGGCCGACGTCATGCTCAACAGCCTGCGCGACCTGTTCCTGATCCCGCAGGCCGCGGTGCGCATCTGGGGCACCGAAGCCCACCCTCTGCGCACCGAGCTGGGCGCCCTGGCTTGCACCCAGACCGTCAGCGACGATGCGCGCAGCTTCGCCGCCAGCCTGAACCAGCCCTACTGTGGCCTCAACGCCGGCTTCGAGGCCAGCAAGTGGCTCGATGACAGCGCCAGCATCACCTCGATCGCCCTCATCCCGCTGCAACACGAAGGCGCCTGCTTCGGCCTGCTCGTGCTGGGGTCACCCGACGCGACACGCTACAGCGCGGACATGGGTGTGGACTTCCTCATCCAGGTGGGCGACGTGGCCAGTGCCGCCCTGGCGCGCCTGCTCGACTGAGCGCCCACCGGCGGCCAGCGCGCGCACACAGACGCCCGAGATGTCCGCGCCTGACACCCCACGCGACGCGCTCGCCCCGCCGGCACCACCGCCCCTCATCGTTCGCCACCTCGACCACCTGCGCATCCAGCGCCGCTTGGCCGAGCGCACGCTGGCGATGTATGGCGACGCCTTCCGGCGCCTGCACGCGTTCTGCCACCAAGAAGGGCTGGACCTCGTCGCCGTGCGCCCCCACCATGTGCGGGGCTGGACCGCCCGCCTGCACGCACAAGGCCTGGGGCCACGCAGCATCGCCATCACCCTGGCCGGCTGGCGTGGTCTGTACAAATGGCTGGGACGTGAGGGCTGGGTCCACCTGAACCCCGTCGAGGGCATCAAGGCACCCAAAGCTCCCAAACCCTTGCCCAAGGCCCTCCCCGTGGACCAGGCGGTGGCGCTGGCCGAGCATCGGCCCGCCGATCCCAGCGACACGGCGGCCTCACCGGCCGCCGCCACCCGGGCTGCCCGTGAGGCGCCCTGGCTGCAAGCCCGCGATCGGGCCATGGTGGAGCTGCTCTACAGCAGCGGCCTGCGCAGCGCCGAACTGCTCGGACTGGATGTGCACGCCAGCCCGCACGCGGCAGGCTGGATCGACCTGGCCGGCGCAGAAGCCCATGTCCTCGGCAAGGGCAGCAAGCGCCGCAGCGTGCCAGTCGGCCAGGCAGCCCTGGCCGCCTTGCGGACCTGGCTGGACCTGCGCGCCGCCCTCAGCCCCCCCCAGGACGACGCCCTCTTTCTCAGTCGCCTGGGGCGGCGCCTGACCCCGGTGCAGTTGCGCAACCGGCTCAAGCAACTGGCCCAGCAAGCCGGTCTGCCCACCCATGTGCACCCCCACATGCTGCGCCACAGTTTTGCCAGCCACCTGCTGCAGTCCAGTGGCGACCTGCGTGCCGTACAGGAACTGCTGGGCCACGCCCACATCGGCACCACCCAGGTCTACACCAAGCTCGACTTCCAGCACCTGGCTCAGGTCTACGACGCGGCCCACCCCCGCGCCCGTCGCAAGGATTGACCCCCCCACTTCGAGGGGGGCCAACCCAGGAATATTGCCGCAAATGCGAATCGTTTTCAGGGAATGTCCTGGAAAATGAGACATCTTCGATACATCGGAAAACGAAAACGGACATAATCCGTTGTCAACTTTCGGAGTGCATCGCATCATGGCTAGCAAGGCATCCAGCCCTCCCTCCTGGGACTTCCGTCGTGGCGTCGCCACGGCCCGAGTGCTCACACAGCTGGGCCTGGACCGAGGCCTGTCACTGGATGCGCTGCTGCGCCACACCGGGCTCACCCCGGCCGCCCTGGAGGCCCCGCAAGGTGAGATCGAAGCCCAGCAAGAAATCCAGCTGATCCGCAACCTGCAGGCAGAGTTGCCGCAGATCGAGACCCTGGGCCTCGAAGCCGGGATGCGCTATCACGTCACCACTTACGGTCTGTGGGGCTACGCCGTGCTGAGCAGCCCGACCCTGGGCAGCGCCTTCGGCATGGCGGCACGCATGCTCAACCAGACGTTCTCGCTGAGCACCAACGAGGTCGAGCAACTCGGTGACCAGGTGATGATCAGCTACCACGTCGAGCACCTGCCGCCCGACATCCGTCAGTTTGTCCTGGACCGCGACCGCGCCGCGGCCGTCACCCTGCAGCGTGAAATCCTGGGGCAGCCCATGCCCTACCGCGCCGTGTTGCTGCGTCGTCCGGAACCATCCCCCCAGATGATCGAGGCCTACACCCAGCTGTTTGGCGTGCTCCCCCTGTTCGGCCAGCCGCAAGACCGGGGTCTGTTCGACACCGCGCTCATGCACCAGCCCCTGCCCCAGGCGAACGCCCACACCAAACGCCTGTGCGAAGACATGCTCAAGAAGCTGGTGGACGCCCGCCAGCAGCGCACCGGTGTGGCGGCCACCGTGCGTGACCGACTGCTGCGCAACCCCGGCCAGATCCCCGACATGGAAGAGGTGGCCGCCGAGATGCGCATGACCTCACGCACCCTGCGCCGCCACCTCACGGCAGAAGGGGCCACCTTCCGCGGCCTCCTCGAAGAGGTCCGCTCGACGCTGACCGAGGAATTGATGGGCGGCGCCAACCTCACCCATGGCGAGATTGCCGAGCGCCTGGGTTATGCCGACGTCACCACCTTCATCGAAGCCTTCCGCCGTTGGAAAGGCGTGCCACCGAGCGAGTACCGTCGCGCCAGCGGACTGGCCAACCGCCATCCCCGCCTGACCCGTCGCCGTTTCGTGCCGCGTTGAGCCCAGGCCGGATCGCGCCTCCGGCACCCCGGATTCAGGGCATCTGCGCTGCGCCATGCAGCGCAAATGCCCCTAGACTGATGTCGCTGCCATTTCCGAGTGCGTCATGACCATCGATCCGCAACTGCGCAACCTCAACATCGACCTGCCCGCCTGTCCTGGCACGTTGGTCAAGCTGTCCTTGCTGATGGCCGACGAGAACTGCGCCATCGACCCGCTGGCGGCGCTGATCGAAACCGACATGGCACTGGCCTCGGCGGTCGTGCGCACGGTGAACTCGGCGCTGTTTGGTCTGCTCAAGCGCGTTGAAACCGTTCACGAAGCCGTGCGCTATCTGGGCATGGCCCAGGTGGCGGGCCTCACCTACGAAATTGGGCTGCGGGGCGCCTTCCCTCCCAGCCCCACGCTGCAAAGCATCTGGGACCGCGCGGGCGTGCGGGGACTCGCCATGGGGCGCATCGCCCGTCAACTGGACGTCGATCCCTGGCAGGCCCACACCGCCGGCCTGTTCGCCGAGAGTGGACGCGCCGTGCTGTACGCCCACGACCGCACACGCTATGTGGCCCTGGAGCAGCAAGCACCCGACGAAGCACAGTTGTGTGCCAGTGAGATCGAAGCCTTTGGCGTGAGTCACGCCGCCCTCGGGGCCGCCTTGTGCCAGTCCTGGGGACTCTCCCGCGAGGTGACCGACAGTGTGCGGGCGCGTGTCAACAATCCCGGTCAATGGACCACCGAGCGTCCCACGGTCCAGAAGCTGCTGGCCATTGGTCACGTGGTCGATCTTCTCGTGCTGAACCCCGAGACCGCCTCGCAGCCCATGGCGGTTTGGACCACGATGGAGCCCATCGCCCATCAGGTCGGCCTGCACTTTCAGTCTTTCCAGCTCGCCACCATGCGGGTCTGCGAACGACTGAACGTGCACGAGCGTCACACCTGAGTGCGCCGCCAGCTCGTTGGGCCGGCCGACGGATGATGCACCCCGTTACACAATCCCCGTGACCGCTTGATTGACAGCGTGCAGACGGCCTCGCAACATGGTTTCTCCAATCATTCAATCAAGGAGAAGCCATGTCCCACATGGTTCGCATGGGGCTGCGCCCCGCTTCGCTCGCGCTCGCGGCTGCCTTGTGCTTCGGCACCCACGTGCAGGCCGCTGACGACCCCATCGTTGCGCAAAGCGCCCTCACCCTGAGTGGTCTGAGCTTCCAGCTGATCGACCTCACACCGGGCGACGGCATCGCCCCCAGCCTGAGCTTCCAAAGCGACGGCCTGATCGACACAGGGGACTGGATCTATGACGAGGCATCTGACAGCTATAACTTCGCCGGCGGCCCGCAGTTCCAGAACAGCCTCTTGCCCGCCACACCGATGACACACGTGAGCTCGAATGGACTGAGCACGGTCACCAGCACGGTCAACAGTGTCACGCTGCAGACCCAGTTGCCGCTGTCGCAATTGCTGCCATCGATGGCCCCCCCTGATGGCACAGGGACAGATGATTTCACAGACTCCGGATCCTGGGCGGAGGCCAATCTGTCTGTGGGTGATGGCAACACAGGGGGGTTTGCGTCATTCACCTTAGGGAGCGGCACGGGTTTGATTCTGCGAGGCACCCTGTCCAGTCAGCTCACCATGGACAGTTCAGCTGTCTCAGCCGTCCTCGCAGCGAACGGCTATGACCATTGGTCGCTGTACGGCAATCTCGATGCCTATGGCAGTTTCCTCATGGCAGCGCAGGCCGAGACCCCATGGCCCAACGCTGACTTGTTGCTGCAACAGGGCAACCAACTGGACCTGTCGCGTTATCACACTGTGTGGCACGGCTCCAACATGTGGCATGACAACACCCCGCTGAGCGACGCCACATCGCAAAGCTTCGAATTCACGGTCGTCAATTTCGGTGACAGCAACCTGATCGGTGACGTGTTGCTGAACCTCCATGTGTTGCACAACGTTGACCTGCTCGCCACGCGCCCGAGCACCTACATTCCTCCGGTTGATGTGCCGCCGATCGATGTCCCGCCCATCGATGTTCCGGCCATCCCCGAACCCTCAACCTACGCCCTGATGGGCCTGGGCCTGGTCGGCATCGTGGCTGTGGCGCGTCGACGCCGTCACACCGCCTGACCTCACGGTAGATTCGCCCAAACCAAAGGCCGGCTGCATCACGCAACCGGCCTTTTTTGTCATCGGTGCGCCCCCATTCCGGAGACGTCATCACTTCTGATGCTTACTGCTTGACAGCTTCCACCTGGATCACCAACTTCACATCGTTGGGAATGAAGGGCAGGCCATAGGTCATGCCGAACTTCTCGCGCTGAATGGTGGTCTCGAAGTCGCCGCCGCACACTTCGCGCTTGAGCATCGGGTTGTCGTAGCAGCCAAAGTGGTTGGCCGACAGGGTCACGGTCTGGGTCTTGCCCAGCAGGGTCAGATCGCCCACCACGGCGCTCACCTTGTCACCGTCGAAGATGAAGCGCGAGCTCTTGAACGTGGCCTTGGGGAAGGCTTCGGCGTTGAAGAAGTCCTTGCCCTTGAGGTGACCGTCAAAGTTGGCGGTGCCGGTGCTGATCGACGCCATGTCAATCGTGATGTCCACCGAGCCGGTCTTGGCGGCCTTGTCCAGGGTCACGGTGCCCGACTTCTTGTCGAAGCGACCGCGGTTGGTCGAGGTGCCGAAGTGCTTGGCTTCGAAAGTCACGAACGTGTGGGTGGGGTCGATGGCGTAGGTGGCCGGGGCGGCGTGGGCCACACCCACAGCAGCCAGGGTGGCAGCGGTCACAACGGAAGCGATCACGGTACGGGTCATGTCAGAGCTCCTGAGAAGAATGCGTGCCGGGTCGGCACTGAAGAAAACACAAACGAAAGAAGACGAAAGTCAGCCGATCAAAGGGCTGGGACGCCCTGCAGCACCAGCTTGAACTGCACCTGCACATCGTTGGCGACGATGGACGTGTCGGTCCAGTCGCCTTCGCCAATGCGGTAGTCCAGTCGCTTGAGCGTGAAGGCGCCCGATGCCGTGCTCAGGCCCTTGGCCTGGGTCAGCGTCACCGGCACCACCAGGTCACGCGCCTGGCCCTTGATGGCCAGCTTGCCGCGCACCTGGAACTTGCCCCCGCCCAAGGCCTGGATGGCGCTGGACTGGAACGTGGCCTTCGGGAACTTGGGCACATTGAACCACTCTGCCTTGGGCAGCTCGGCGTCCGCGTCGGCATTGAGCGACACGCTGCCCAGGTCCAACTCGAAGGCGATCTTGCTGGTGGCCAGGGCCTTGGGGTCGAAAGCGACCTGGGCCTGGAAACGCTTGAAACGACCTTGCAGGGGCACGCCCAGCTGCTTGGCCACGAAGGTGACTTCGCTCTGGGCCGGCACCAGGGTCTGCCCTGCGGCATGGGCCGACAGGCCCCAGACGGCGGCACTCAGCGCCACAGCGCTCAACACGGTACGGCGAGAAAACATGGTCGGCATCCTTGTGAAACAGGAGAGAAAGCCTGCGCGGCTCAACGGCCGGGGCGCATGCGGTCGATCAGGCCGTCGCGGTCGACGAACTGGTGCTTGAGGGCCGCGGCCACATGCAGGGCCACCAGGCCGATCAAGCCATAGGCGGACAAGGCGTGCAGGGGCTTGAGTACCTGCGCCAAAGGCTCACTGACGGGCACCCAATCGGGCAAAGGCAACACGCCGAACCAGACGATGGGGTAGCCCTTGGCAGAACTGTAGGCCCAGCCCAGCAGCGGCACAGCGAAAAACAGCAGGTACATCAGGTGGTGGGTGCCGTGGAAGGCCACCCGCTGCCAGCCCGGCATGGCCCGCTCGATGCGCGCCGGCAGCGCAGGTGGTCGGTGCGTCAGGCGCCACACCAGACGCCAGAGCGACAACGCCAGGATCGTCACCCCCGCCCATTTGTGCCAGTTGATCAACTTGAGCTTGGCAAGGGAAAACGGCAAGTCCGCGACGTAGATCCCCACCGCAAAGACAGAGAGAATGAAAACCGCCAGCACCCAGTGCAAGGCCATGGCCACCAGGCCGTAGCGCGGCTCAGAGGTGGTGTGTGAGGTCATGACAGCCCTTCCCAAAGATTCAGCATGATGGTCCTTACTCTAACGAGCCCCTGCGCCCACCAGATTGAGATCGGTTCACGCCTTGATTCAATCTTTTTGAATGGGCTGTCCGGCTTTCCTACGGGTTTTACCCCCCCGCCCTATCCCCTGATTCGGGCTTGCACCGGCTTGCCCCATGGACCATGATGGGTCCAAAACACGCAACATGCACGCATCCGCCTTCTTTCGCCAGCTGGCCACCCTGATCCTGGGTCATGAACGCAAGCAACAGTTGCGCATTTCGCGCTCCCTGACTGCGGCGTTCGTCTTTCTGGCCTGCATTGGTCTGCAGATTTATGGCTACTGGCACGGCTTAATAGAGGCTCAGTACGTCTGGCGCCTGTCCATCGTCATCCTCGTCAACGTCGTCTTCTGGTACGCGCTGCTGCGCTCCGGACTGAACCTTCGGTTCCGAGATCCGGCGCTCACCTTGCCGCAGGTGCTGTCCGCCCTGACCATCATCACCTATGCCTATTCGGTGACCGGCCGCATCCACGGCTCCATCATGATGCTGCTGCCCCTGGTGCAGGTGTTCGGCATCTTCAACATGAGCCAGCGTGATTCGCGCCTGGCCGGCTTTTACAGCCTGGGCCTGATGGGCTGTGCCATGGTCTACAAGACCCTGACCGACCCCGAGAACTACCCCTACCAGGTCGAGCTCGCTCACTTCATCCTGATCGCGGCCATCTTGCCCACCATCTCGAGCCTGGCGGGCCAGCTCAACAGCATGCGGATGCGCCTGCAGAGCCAGAAGAACGAACTGGCCCAGGCCCTGACCCGCATTCAGATCCTGGCCACACGCGACGAGCTCACCGGCCTGTTCAACCGCCGTCACATGATGGAGGTCCTGACCCAGCACCAAAAACGCCTGATCCGCTCCGGTCACCACCGCTTCTGCCTGGCCCTGCTCGACATCGACCACTTCAAGCGCATCAACGACACCCATGGCCATGGCGTGGGTGACGAGGTGCTGCGCGAGTTTGCCGCCACCTTGCAGCGCGCCCTGCGCGACACCGATGTGCTCGCCCGCTGGGGCGGTGAGGAATTCCTGCTGCTGATCAACGACACGTCACCCGAGTTGGCCAACATCGGCCTGGAGCGGGCCCGCGACATGCTCGCGAGCGCCCCCCTGCTGGCGCACATGCCCGACCTGCGGGTGACGTTCTCGGCAGGTTTGACCGGCTACGACGATGTGGAAGAGCTCAGCATCTGCATCGAACGCGCCGACCAGGCCTTGTACCGGGCCAAGGCCGAGGGACGCAACCGCACCGTGATCGACGACCAGCTTCCCTCTCTGGTGGGAAAGCGCCCCCGCGCGCCCGTGGCTGCGGCACACTGATGGCTTGTCTGTTCAGCCTGCCCGACAGGCCCCCTGACCATGCCCGCCCTCGAGGTCCCACCTGCTGCCGATGGTGACGACGCGCATCGCCTGATCTTTGGCGCGCTCGATGTCGGCTTGCTGCGGGTCAGCCTCGATGGCCACATCCTGGAGGCCAACCCCTGCGCAGGCGAACGCCTGGGCGCCCCCCCTGACACGCTGATCGGGCGACATCTGCTCGATCTCCTTCACCCCGACGAGAAGACCACCGGCACAGCCCAGCTGGACGCTGTGCTGGCTGGGTCCCCACTGCCCATCGTCGTGCACCTGTTGCGCGCGCCAGACGGCGGACGCCAGGCACGCGTGCCCCTGCAAGTGCACCTGCTGCGCGCCCCGGATGGGCGGGCCGTGCAACTTCTGGGGCGCATGCTGGCGCAGCAAGGCCCCATCCCGCCAGCCCTGTCCACGGCGCCACCGGAGGCCTCGACCGGCTTCGACGTGCTCGCAGGCATGGGGCACGCCCTGCGCACCCCCCTCAACGCGATGCTGGGCTTTGCGCAACTGCTGCGCGTCGACCCGCAACAGAGCCTGAGCCCCAGCCAGCGCGAGAAAGTGGCGCACATCGAACAATCTGGCGCCCAATTGCTGAACCTGGTCTCGAACGTCATCGATCTGGCACGTCTGGAGGTCGATCGCCTGCCACTGCAGATCCAGATGTGGCCACTGTCCCCCGTGCTGGACGACGTCCTCGCAGGCGTGTCCGCCACCGCCGCACAACGTGGTGTGGTGCTTGAGCGCCAGCCCGCCGAGGCCGAACCCAGCGTATGGGCCGACCTCGAACGACTCAAGCAGGTCCTGCGCACCCTCTTGCTCCACCTGGTCCAAGAGCCCGGCCCGGGCGGCCGCATCCTGCTGGAAGTGCAGACCCTCAACCATCAGGTGGCCCTCACGCTCAGCGACACGCGTCCTGCTTCTCAGGTCTGGCCACATGCGCGCTGGCTGGAGACACACCAGGCGGCTCCTGCCCCCGCCCCCAGCGACGGCACCCACCTGGGCTTGCTCATGGCGCGCAGGTTGATCGAACTGATGCAGGGGCGCATCCAGGTGAGCAGTGCGCCCGGCATGGGCACCCGTTTGCGCATCTGGTTGCCTCAGGGACAAACCCTGAACGCCACAACCATGCCCCCTGCCCCCCCCCCACCGATCGGCCTTTGGCGACCTTGACGGCGTGCCGGGCGAACAGGCCCTGACCGTGCTGTATGCCGAAGACAATGTGGTGAACATCGAGCTGGTGCGTCAGGTGATGCGGATGCGACCGCAATGGCGGCTGGAAGTGGCGTACTGCGGCCAGGATGCGATCGCGATGGCCCTGCGCGACCCACCTGATCTGCTCTTGCTGGACATGCACCTGGGAGACATGAGCGGACTGGACGTGTCGAACGTGCTGACACGCCAGGCCTATACCGCCGACATCCCGCGTGTGGCCTTGTCGGCCGACGTGCTGCCCGACCACATCCGGGAGGCACGCGCTCAGGGCTTTGCGGACTACCTGACCAAGCCGCTGGATGTGGAGCGCCTGCTGCGGCTGCTCGATCGCATGGCGCAGCGCAAGGCGGGCTGAGTCTCGCGAGCCCCCCGCCGGCCCTGGCGCTCAGTCGGCCAGCTCGGTGAAGAACCGACCGCCGTGGAACACCAATGGGGCCACGCCCACACGGCGACGGCAATGCGCCACCCGCCCCACGAAAACAATGTGATCGCCGGCTTCGTGCTGACCATGGTGGCTGCATTCGAACACGGCCACGGCCCCGTCGATCACGGGCGCCCCCGTCAGGCCGGGACGCCAGGCCGTGCCCTCAAAGCGGTCGATGCCGCGGCGGGCAAACCGCTCGGCCAGCAATCGCTGGTCCGCCGCCAGCACATTGATGGCGTAGTGCATGGCCGAACGAAAGCCCGGCAGGGTCGCAGACTGAGCGCCCAGGCTCCACAGCACCAGCGGCGGCGACAAGGACACCGAGTTGAAGGAATTGGCCGTCAGCCCCACCAACTGGCCGTTCGCATCCCGGGCGGTGACAATGGTCACACCGGTGGCAAACTGGCCCAACGACGCCCGAAACTCTTCGGCGGTGAAGGGGGGAGAATCGGACGGCTGGCTCATGGGGGCTTTCGTGACAAGGGGCACAGTGTAGTGTGCTCAGCGTCGGCGCGCCGGGCCGATCCGATACACCCACACGACACGTCCGCCCGGCAGACCGAGGCGGGCGTGCGCGGGCACCGGCAAACCGCGGGCATCGATCGCCTCGAACTCCAGGCTCACCAACCAGGTACCAGGCCGCATCTCGGCACAGGCCTTGGCCCAGGCGCGCGGCATGGTTTCCGGACGTTGAAACAGGTACACCAGTTCGCAATCGCCCCAGGGCTGGGCCCACATGTCCCCCCTGCGCACCTCGGCGAAACGACAGCGCCAGGCCGCCACCAGGCACCACAAGCGACTCCATTCCACGCCGCTCACCTGCGCCTGCGGGTAAGCGGCGTGCAACGCGATGAGGCCGTCCCCGAGGCCACAACCGGCGTCGTGCACCCGCGCGGTGGGCGAGCGCAGCGGTGCATGGCGCGCCAATTCGGCCAAGGCCCCGCGCGGGGTCGGGAACACGGGGGCATCGCGCCAGGCACGCAGGGGGTAGGCCAGCAGCAGGATGGCCAGGGGCAGCAGCCACCATCCCGGTGCCATGCCGCCCTGCCCCAGGGCCAACACACTCAGGGGGAAACCTGCCGCCACCCAGAGTCGGCGCCAGGGCGTGCCCGCCACCACCGGCCACAGGGCCGCCAACGCCCCCCCGGCAGCCGGCAGGCCCAGGCAGGCCCACAACGGCGCCCCCATGGCACGCAAGGCCCACGCCGATGCCCAGGCCAGCGTCCACACCCACAGGGCCGACAGCGGCCAGTTCAACAGACGTGTCAGCCCGACGTGCATGTGCAGCGCTGCCCCAGCGTCGTGCCTGCCGGATCAGGCTTCGCCGCGCCCGCCGCGCAGCTTGTCGATCAGACCGTTGAGCTCATCGAGGCTGCCGAACTGGATCGTGATCTCGCCCTGTTCGCCACGCCGGGTCTTGCGCTTGATGTGGATCTCGACCTGTGCGGTCAGCAGGTCCGACAACTGCTCCTCCAGCCGCTGCACATCGCGTGACTTCTCGCTCTTGACGCGCAGCAGGGGTGCCTGGCGACCGACGCCCTGCACCTGGGCCACCAGCTTCTCCGCTTCGCGCACATTGAGTTTCTTGGCCACCACTTCATGGGCGGTCGTGATCTGCTGGGCCTTGTCCAGCGGCAGCAGGGCCCGGGCATGGCCCATGTCCAGATCCCCGGCCATCAGCATGCCCTGCACGGGCTCGGCCAGCTGGAGCAGGCGCAGCAGGTTGGACGCGGCGCTGCGCGAACGCCCGACCGCCTGGGCGGCCTGTTCGTGGGTCAGTCCGAACTCGGCAGTCAGACGCTGCAAACCCTGAGCCTCCTCCAGCGGATTGAGGTCTTCGCGCTGGATGTTCTCGATCAGGGCCATGGCGGCCGCGGCCTCATCGGGCACGTCCTTCACGAGCACGGGCACCTCGGTCAGACCGGCCAGCTTGGCGGCCCGCGAGCGGCGCTCACCGGCAATGATCTCGTAGCGGCCCTCGCCAATCGGGCGAACCAGAATGGGCTGCATGATGCCCTGGGCCTTGATGCTCTCGGCCAGCTCGTAGAGCGAGCCCTCGTCCATGCGCGTGCGTGGCTGGTACTTGCCCGCCTGCATCAGGTCCAGACGCAGGACCGAAGGCGCCCCCTCGGCCGATGCGGGAGCGGTGTCGCTGACTTTGGGGCCCAGCAGGGCCTCCAGGCCCATGCCCAGGCCTTTGGATTTCTTGGTCGCCATAGATCAGGATTGTCCCTTGTTTCGCACCCATTGCCGGGCCAGGCATCCCATAATGGCCTACATGGATCCACACGGCCCCTCTGCTGACGCTGCGTTGCCCCCTCCCCCAGGGACGGTGACGACGCCAGAGCTCGACCGTCTGCGCGCCGCCCTGTCGCGCAGTGAAGCACGCGAGGCAGCCCTGACAGCACAATTGCAGGCGCGCGAGCAACTGGTTCAGGGCCTGAGTCGGCATGTGCCGGGCGGGTTGATGGTGCTGGACCGATTGCCCGATGGGCACCGGCGCATCCCTTATGCCAGCGACGGCCTGTTCACCCTTTTCGATCTGGATCCGGCGCTGGCACAGGACCCCGACGCCCTCTTTGTCGCGCTGGTTCAGCGCGTGCACCCGGAACACCGCGGCATGATCCAGCAATGGGAGGTGGCCGCCGCAGCGGGTGCCCCGGTTCTCAGCGGCGACTTCCAGATCGTGTGCGCCAATGGCGAGGAGCGCTGGATCGCGATGCAACTGGGCATCCAGCTCAACGACGATGGTCACCGCATCTGGTACGGCATGCTGCAGGACGTCACGGTGCGCCAGAAAATGGCCCAGCGCCTGGTGGAGCGCGATGTGCTGCTCAAAAGCCTGGGGCGCAACCTGCCCGGCGTGCTCTTCAAGGTCTGGGTGTCGCCCCAGGGTGAGCCACAACTGCAGTACGTCAGTGCGCAGGTCAAGCAACTGTACGAGCTGCCCGACAGCACCCAGCCGGGCGACTGGCAGCGCCACTACGAGCGCATCCACCCCGATGACGTGGCGGGCGTGCGTCAACTGATGACAGGGCAAGGCCTCGACACCAGCAAGCCGATCTCGTACGAGTACCGTGTGCAACTGCCCTCGAAGGGCTTGCGCTGGCTGGCCGGTCAGGTCATGCCGATGCCCGAGGCCGATGGCAGCGTATCCTGGTACGGCTACACCTCGGACGTCACCGAGCAGAAGCTCTATGCCGATGCGGTGATCTCGGCCGAGGCCGCCGAGCGGGCCAACCGTGCCAAGAGCGAGTTCCTCTCGCGCATGAGCCATGAGCTGCGCACGCCGCTCAATGCCGTCATCGGCTTCGCGCAGTTGCTGCAGATGGACCGCAGCCACGAGTTTGGCGAAACCCAGCGCGGTCATGTGCGCCTGATCGAAAAGGCGGGGCAGCACCTGCTGTCGGTGCTGGGTGACGTGCTGGACCTCTCGCGCATCGAAGCCGGCAGTCTGCCCTTGAACATCACGGCGCAAGACTGCCGTCACGTGGTCGAAGATGCCTTGCAAATGGTGTCGGATCTGGCCCGACGCCACCGCATCACCCTGCACGCCGACGAGGTGGCAGAGCACCTGACGGTTCAGGCCGACCGGGTGCGGCTGCAACAGGTGCTGGTCAACTTGCTGGTGAACGCCATCAAGTACAACCGTCCTGGAGGCCAGGTGGCTGTGCGGGCCTGGCTGGACGCCGATCGGGTCGTGCTGGAAGTCCAGGACACCGGGATGGGGCTGGACGCCACGCAACTCGCCCACTTGTTCGAACCCTTCAACCGCCTGGGCGCCGAGCGCACCGGGATCGAGGGCACCGGCATCGGGCTGGTGATCGTGCACCGGCTCGTGACGCTGATGCACGGCCAGATCGAAGCCCAGAGCGCACCGGGTCAGGGCAGCTGCTTTCGGATCGGCTTGCCGAGCGCCTCCGATCCGCCCGTCGATTCTGGCGCCATGCCCTTGGATGAACTGCCCTCTCGCCCCCCTTCTGCCGAGCCTCTCATGACAGCGACCATCCTTTATGCCGAAGACAACGAGGTGAACGTCTTGCTGGTGCAAGAGGTGATCCGCATGCGCCCACAGTGGCAATTGCAGGTGGGACGCAGCGGTGCCCAGGCCCTGGCCCTCGCACAGGCGGCCCCGCCCGACCTGATGCTGGTGGACATGCACCTCGGCGACATGAGCGGCTTCGATCTGGCCGACGCCCTGGACCGGGACGGTCGCCTGCGCGCGGTCCCCCGCGTGGCCCTGTCAGCGGACGCCATGCCCGACCGCATCCATGCGGCCGAAGCGCGTGGCTTCAAAGCCTACCTGACCAAACCGCTGGACGTGATGGCCCTGCTACGCTGCCTGGACGAGCACCTGCCCTCAGGCCTGAACCCGGGCTGAGGACGGGGTGGCGGGCTGTGCCGCCCGGGCGACCACCTCGCGGGCGAACGACAGGAAGGCCTGCGCGCCCTTGGATGCCGGATCGAACACCACACCGGGCACGCCGTAGCTGGGCGCTTCCGCCAGGCGCACATTGCGCGGGATCACGGTGTCGAACACCTTGTCGCCAAAGTGGTCCTTGAGTTGCTCGCTGACCTGCTGCTGCAAGGTGATGCGAGGGTCGAACATCACGCGCAAGAGTCCGATCAGGGTGAGCTCACGGTTGAGGTTGGCGTGCACCTGCTTGACAGTGTTGACCAGGTCGGTGAGCCCTTCGAGCGCAAAGTACTCGCACTGCATGGGCACGATCACCCCGTGGGCGCAGGTGAGACCATTGAGGGTGAGCAGGCTCAAGGACGGCGGACAATCGATGAGCACAAAATCGTAATCGGCTGCGGCCGCCTCCAGCGCGGTCTTGAGACGGCGGTCACGCCGCTCCAACGTCACCAACTCGATCTCGGCCCCGGCCAGTTCGCGGTTGGCGCCGAGCACGTCGTACCCACCCTTGGGGCTGCGCACCCGCGCCTCGGCAATGGTGGCATCTTCCAGCAAGACGTCGTAGACGCTGTGCGTCAGCGTGCGTTTGTCCACGCCCGACCCCATCGTGGCGTTGCCCTGGGGGTCCAGGTCAATGATCAGCACACGCTGACCGATCTGGGCCAGGCCAGCGGCCAGGTTCACGGTGGTGGTGGTTTTGCCCACCCCGCCCTTTTGGTTGGCAATGCAGAAGATGTGCGGCATGCCGGCATTATCTCCGCTGCACAGTGGCCTCGCTCACCGCGACGACGTGCGGGACACCTTCTGCGGTGCGATTTTCTTCGCTTTGACGGCGGGGGCCGCGGTTTTGGCGCGGCTCGGTGCCACGCGGGGTGCGGTGACCCCGCGGGCCTTCTTGCCCGCCGATGGGCTCGCCTGGCGGGCCGCCGGGGCGAGCGCCTTGGCACGGCCTGGCCGACGGGTGTCAGGCGCTGCCATGCGCGACGTGGGGGCCTTGCCCTTCGGAGACAGGGTCTGAGTTGCTGGTGCAGCAGCCCGCATCGACGGCCCTCCCCGCTTCGAGGCGGACGCCGACTTCGCCACGGTCATCTTCGTCACCATGCGCTTTTTCGAGGCCCGCTCTGGCGCCACCCGGGCACCAGACTGCTCCACCAACGTCCGGGGGCGAGCCCTGCCGGCCATGGGCGTCTTGGCCGCCTCGGACTTGGCCAGCGCTTTTCCGGCAGAACGGCCCTTCTGAGCCGGCCTCACCGGCTCGACCACACCTGGCTTGGCCTGGGTACGTTGGCGCTCACGGGCAGGTGTTTCACGTGGAACATCGGCAGAGCGGGCCCCTCGCACCACGGCGCGACTCGGTGGTTCGACCAAGCGAGGCGTGCGCTTCTCGGTCGTGCCGGCGAGGCGCCCGGTGTGGCTGGGTGTGTTCGCAGCCTCGGATGATGGACGACGAACCACGCCCACTGCAGGCTTGTCGACAGGGCGAGCGACCGTGCGCCCCGGCGGCACGCCAGGCGCGGTGGTGCGCGAATCGTCACGTGCCAGAGGCACCTTGGCATTCGATGCCGGCGACACGACAGGGGCGGGGCTGCGTACTGTCGGTGACGCGGAGGGCTTGGACGTGGCCACCGGTGCGATCGGCAACTCGTATAACAACTCCCCGCGGTCGCCTGGCGGCGGTGCCACTTCACGGGCCTGACTGATGCCCGTGGCCATCACGGGGCCAGCCAGCGCCCATGCCCCGCACGCGCCCCACCACCATGCGCTCCGGCGGCAACGTGCCTGGCTCATGGACGCTCCTGTGCCCCTGCCGGACGCATCCAGACCAGGCAGCGTTCGGCCTCCAATCCAGGTACGTGCAAAGGTTCCACGTGAAACACCTGGACATCCGCAGGCAGTTCGGCGCGCTCCTCGTCGGGCGTCTTGCCCTTCATCGCCATCCACACCGCCCCCTCGCCCAGCAACTGACGCGTCAGGTTGACGAAATCCACCAGCGAAGCAAACGCCCGCGAGGTGATCAGGTCATAGCGACCGGGTAGCTGCTCGACCCGCGCGTGCTCGGCTTTCAGATTGGGCAAGCGCAACTCCGCTGCCACCTGGCGGATGAAGGCGGCCTTCTTGCCCACCGTGTCCACGCAGGTCACCTGTACCTGCGGACAGCAGATGGCGAGCACCACACCGGGCAGGCCCCCGCCGCTGCCCACGTCCAGCAGACGTGGCGCAGGTGTCCGGTCGAGCCAGCCGCCCTCACGCAGGTGGCGCATCAGCGGCTGCAGCACGACCAGGCAGTCGCTCAGGTGGTGACTGAGCATCTCTGGGGCATCCCGCAGGGCCGTCAGGTTGAAGGTGCTGTTCCAGTGTGCCAGCATGACCATGTAGGTGGCCAACTGGCGTTGCTGGGCCTCGCTCAAGGCGCCGGCCACCTCGTCGGTCAACTGGGTCAACACGGGCGGCAAGGCCTCTTGCCACTGCGCTTCGGACCAGACCACGGCAGGGCGCTGTGGGGCCGGACGTGCGGCGGGCGCGGCCTTACGGGCCGGCGCACTCACCTTGCCGCCGCGCAGTTCGTAGCCGGTCAGCACGCTGCGGTCCACGGCACCGTGGCGTCCGCCTCGACCTCCGCCAGAGCCCCCTGCCCCACCGGACTTGCCGGCCGGACCTCGTTTGTTCATGTTCATCTCAGTGTCCTTGGTCAACTGCGCGCCCTGCTGGCCGCAGTCTGACCGGTTCTTCATGCATCCTGTCCACGCGACCCGGCTCAGCACACGCGGCGCCACCGGAACCTGCCGCCCCTCTCGTCAGGAGGCCGACGCCTCGCGCTCGCCCGGCCCTTCGGTCGTGGCGAATCCCTTGAAGCGCCCCTTCTTCAGATGGATCAGCAGCAGCGAAATGGCCGCCGGCGTGATCCCCGAAATGCGTGAAGCCTGCCCCAGCGTTTCCGGGCGGTGCTTGTCCAGTTTCTGGCGGGCTTCGAAACTCAGCGCCGAGACCTGCATGTAGTCCAGATCCGCGGGCAGCTTGAGGTTCTCGTAGTACGCAGCACGCTCGACCTCGTCATTTTGCTTGTCAATGTAGCCGGCGTACTTGATGCTGATCTCGACCTGCTCGATCACCGCATCGGCCAGCGCATCACCCAGTTTGGCACGCAGGCTGGCGCGGCTGACGGTTTCACGTGAAACAGCCTCGCCGCCTTCGGTGGAGCCCGTCTTGCCCGCCTCGGCCCACAAGGCAGCCTGACGGGCGGCCGCGATGGCGCCCACCTCGTTGATCTGGTCGTAGTTGACGCCGGGGCGGCGCAGCAGGTCACCCAGGTTGTATTCGCGCTCCAGCGCCTTGCCCAGCAGGCGCTCGGCGTCGGCGGCTGGCAGGGTGGCCGGCCGCACCCAGGTCGCCTTCAGGCGCTGTGTTTCACGTGAAACAGCGTCGCGCTTGCGGTTGAAGGCGTCCCAGCGCACGTCGTCCACCAGGCCCAGCTCACGCCCGATCTCGGTCAGGCGCATGTCGGCGTTGTCCTCGCGCAGTTGCAGGCGGAACTCGGCACGGCTGGTGAACATGCGGTAGGGCTCGGTCACACCCTTGGTGATCAGGTCGTCCACCAGCACGCCCAGGTAGGCCTGGTCGCGGCGCGGCGTCCAGGCCTCTCGACCCTGGGCCTGCAAGGCAGCATTCAGCCCGGCGAAAAGCCCTTGCGCTGCTGCCTCCTCGTAGCCGGTGGTGCCATTGATCTGGCCGGCAAAGAACAGCCCCTGGATGGCCTTGGTTTCGAAGGTGGACTTCAGCTCACGCGGGTCGAAGTAGTCGTACTCGATCGCGTAGCCGGGACGCAGGATGTAGGCATTTTCGAGCCCGGGCATGGTGCGCAGCGCCGCCAGCTGGATATCGAACGGCAGCGAGGTGCTGATGCCGTTGGGGTAGAACTCGTTGGTCGTGAGACCTTCGGGCTCCAGGAAGATCTGGTGCGAGTCCTTGTCGGCAAAACGGTTGATCTTGTCCTCGATGGACGGGCAGTAACGCGGCCCCACCCCTTCGATCACCCCGGTGAACATCGGGCTGCGGTCAAAGCCCGAGCGGATGATGTCGTGCGTGCGGGTGTTGGTGTGCGTGACCCAGCAGGGCAGCTGGCGCGGGTGCTGGGCGGGCGAACCCAGGAAACTGAACACCGGCACCTCCGGGCCGCTGGGGGCCGAGGCGCCCCACTGCCCCACCAGCGGCACGCCATCGCCGGGCTGCTCGGTCAGCTTGCTGAAGTCGATGCTGCGGCCATCGATGCGCGGCGGGGTGCCGGTCTTCAGGCGGCCCTGCGGCAGCTTCAGCTCCTTCAGCCGCGCCGACAGCGACACGGCCGGCGGATCCCCCGCGCGACCGGCGCTGTAGTTGTTCAGGCCCACATGGATCTTGCCGTCCAGGAAGGTGCCCGCCGTCAGCACGACGGTGCGCGCGCGGAAGCGGATGCCCACCTGGGTCACGGCCCCCACGACGCGGTCGCCCTCCACCATCAGGTCGTCCACCGCCTGCTGGAACAGCCACAGATTGGGCTGATTCTCCAGACGGTGGCGGATGGCCGCCTTGTACAGAATGCGGTCGGCCTGGGCGCGGGTGGCGCGCACCGCCGGCCCCTTGCTCGCATTGAGGATGCGGAACTGGATGCCGCTCTCGTCGGTGGCGGCGCCCATGGCCCCACCCAGTGCGTCCACCTCCTTGACCAGGTGGCCCTTGCCAATCCCGCCGATCGAGGGGTTGCAACTCATCTGCCCCAGCGTCTCGATGTTGTGGGTCAGCAGCAAGGTGGCACAGCCCATGCGGGCAGCCGCCAGCGCGGCCTCGGTACCGGCGTGGCCGCCGCCGACCACGATGACATCAAATTCTTGGGGATAAAGCATGGGCTGCGCCTCGGGAAATCTGCCTCATTTTTGGGCAACCTTCCATTGTACCGAGACACCCTGCGCTTGCGGGCATTCCCGCCCCATGCCGCCTCAAAGTCCCCGGATTTGTGGCCCTGCGGCCGCGTGGCATCCGCCTGACGTGGTCGGTGTTCCACGTGAAACATCTCGCACCGCGACGCCGCGCATCTGGTGACACCGAAAGTCAGGCACCCACACCCTGCGACAATCACGACATGAACTGCCGCCCTGGCTGCGCCGCCTGCTGCATCGCGCCCTCCATCAGCTCGCCCCTGCCCGGCCTGCCCCACGGCAAGCCAGCGGGCATGCCCTGCCCGCATCTGGACGAGGCCCTGCGCTGCCGCCTGTTCGGTCAGCCTGAGCGCCCTGCCGTTTGCGGCTCGCTACAGCCCTCGGCCGAGATGTGCGGCGAAACGCGCGAGCAGGCCCTGCGCTGGCTCACCGACTTGGAAACGGCGACGCGCTGAACACCGTCTCGGGCCCGTTGTCTTCCTCGGGCGGCAGGCGACCATCGAGCAACCATTCTGGCGGCACCCCGGCCGGCTGCCCGGTCAAGGCTGTCATGTGGGCGCGCAAGGCTTCGGTCGTCAGGCCCTGGCCGTTGGGTGCCCAGCCTGGCGGGCCGAACAGATAGCCCACCAGATCACGCGGCCCTCGTACCTTGGGCAGGTCTTTCAAGATGGCCCACCACTCGGCCAGGCAAATCTTCAAGGCGCTGTACGAGCGTTGCGGCTTGACCAGGCCGTAGCGGATCGGCACGCCATCCTGCTCGGGCACATAGGTGCCGAAGAGCCGATCGAACAGCATGATGGTGCCGCCATAGTTGCAGTCCAGGTACTCGACGTTGGCCGCATGGTGCACCCGGTGGGCCGAAGGCGTGTTCAACACCCCCTCCATCCAGCCCAGCTTGCCGATCAGGTCGGTGTGGATCCAGAACTGGTAGACCAGGTTGACGATGTAGGACATCAGCACCGCGTCCGGCGAAAAACCCAACAGGCACTGCGGCGCAAAGAACACGAAACCGCCCGACACCTTGCCTGTGAGCGACTGACGGAAGGCCGCCGCCAGGTTGTACTGGTTACCGGTGTGGTGCACCTGATGCGAGGCCCAGTACCAGCGCACCCGGTGGCCCGTGCGATGCAGCCAGTAGTAGAAGAATTCGGTGCAAAAGAACATCGCCACCCAGCCCCAGGCGGTGTCCATCGGCACCGTCCACAGGCGCTGCTCGTACATCCACGCGCCAAACGGCAGGGCGACGCCCAGCACCGCCCCCATCGGGATCGATTCGACCACGGCCCGCCACAGGTTGATGCGCACGGTGGTCCAGAAGGCGGCCCAGTCATAGGGCTCGCCCCCGCGTCGGCGGCTGATCAGCACCCCTTCCACGGTGATGATGCCCAGCGCGGCCAGGCCCACAGCGGCCATCGCCATCTGGATGAGGGTGAGTGGTTCGAACATGGGGCGGGGCCTCGCGCGCGTGTGAAAGGTCGCGCCACGATAAGCCGTGCCCCTCCCTCCGTCCCGAGGGGAAGCCCTGCCGGACCGCGTTAAACCCCAGGAATGAGGGGATCAGTCTGCCGCACGCACGTACAGCCAGCGCCCGTCTTCGCGCACGAAGGTACTGATCTCGTGCAAACGGTGCGCCCGCCCGCCCAGCTTGCTGCGCGCCACGAACTCCACCACCCCATGGTCGGCGTCAAGCTGCACGGCCCGGCGGACGTCCAGACCCAGCCACTGCAGGCCCGGCTCCGGCGGCTCGATGTCGGCCGGGCGGGTGCTGGGGTGCCAGGTGGCCAGCAGATAGGGACGCAGGTCTTTGACGAAGGCGCTGTAACGCGAACGCATCAGCGACTCCGGGTCGGGCGCCTGCAAAGCCAGCGGTCCCGTGTGATAGCGGCCGCAGCAATCGGCGTACGCGGCCGAGCGACCACAAGGGCAGGCATCGACCAGAGAGGAGGGAAGAGAACGTGAACGCATGAGGGGCACAATCATGACATGCCTGTTCTGACCCCTCCCCCCTTTGATCTGCATGGCCGCGTGGCCCTGGTGACCGGCGCCGGTCGCGGCCTGGGGCTGGCCATGGCGCAGGCGCTGGCCCAGGCCGGCGCCACCGTCTGGCTCAACGGCCGCGACCCCGTCGCCTTGAGCGCCGCCGCCCAGTCCCTGAACAGCCCACGCGTGTACGCCCTGCCCTTCGACATCCAGGACGACAGTGCCCGCGCCACCGCCCTGCAGCACCTGCAAGCCCGGTCCGGACGCCTCGACATCCTGGTCAACAACGTGGGCCAGCGTGACCGGCGTGCACTCGACGACTTCGCGATCGACGACATCCGTCACCTGCTCGACGTCAACCTCGTCGCCCCACTGGCCCTGTCGCGTGAAGTCGCCCAGCTGATGGCCGACTGCGGGGCCTGCGCCCAGGGCAGCGCGCGCATCGTCAACATCACCTCGATCGCCGGCCCCATCTCACGGGCGGGCGATGTCGCGTACACCGTGGCCAAGGGTGGGCTGGACGCCGCCACCCGCGCGCTGGCAGCCGAACTGGGTCCGCGCGGCATCAACGTCAATGCTGTGGCGCCCGGCTATTTCGCCACCGAAGCCAACGCCGAGATGGTCGCCGACACCGATGTGGCCAACTGGCTGTCACGGCGCACCTCACTGGGTCGCTGGGGGCGACCTGCCGAGGTCGCCGGCGCCGTCGTCTTTCTGGCCAGCCCGGCAGCCAGCTACATCACCGGCCAGACCCTGGCGGTCGATGGCGGCTATCTCTCGCACTTCTGAGGCTAAAGGGCCGTCCGGTTCACCGGGCGTCAGCCTGGTCGTCTGCACCCGCCGACAAGGCCAGGTAAATCTCGCACACCCCACGCAGATAGACCACCGTGGGCAACACCAGGGCCACGGCAAACACCACACCACCGCCCACCGTCGCCGCGGAGATGTAATTCAGCGCTCTGGCTGGCACCTGCACCGCCGCGCCCACCTGAACCGTCTGACCCAGCAATCCCGCCATCAAGGCCTGCGGGGGAATGTCCACACCCAGGATCCACACCGAGGCCTCGGCCATCACCCGCCCACCCAGCAACACCACCAGGCTGATCGCCGCCCCCACGACGGCCGTGACCACACTCAGGGCCCCCGCCAGCACCGTGGCCTGCAACAGCCGCCCTCGGATCAGCCGTCCGATCCGACGCACAGTCTGCCAGGATGACGCCCCGGCCCACACCGTGGGCCCAGTCAGCGGGGCCACCACCGCGGCGCCGGCCGTGAACATCAGGCCAATGACGCTCACCGTCACAGGCACGACCACCACGAACAACCACGGCCCGATGCCTGGCAGGCTGCACAACCAGTACAGCCCCAACAGCAGACCCGCCATCCCTGCGCCGATCAGTCCCATCACCAGCAAGGCCAGCAGGGTGCGGTGCCCGATGCCCAAGGCATCCTCCAGGGCATCGCCCACCTCGCGAGGTGCCTGTCCCATGGCCCGGTCCATGAGGAGCAGACCCGCCGCCTGGGCGCCATAAAAGGCCACGAACAAAGCCGCTGCGCCCTGCCCGATGGCCCAGTTCAACTCCTGCCGTCCCAGCGAGGCCCGCGCCGCAGCCAAGGCCAAACCTGCTCCGACAAATGCGGCCAGCAACACGTACAAGGCCCGACCATCTCGCACGGCCTCGACACTGGCCAACACCCGACCCAGGCTGGTCCACCAGTCGAACCCATGCCGATGGGGCGTCGACGACACCCCATCGGCAGACACCACATCCTTGTGAAACTCCGACATGCTCGACCCAGGTAAATGAGGACAAAAAACAGGGGCGCTGCGCCCATTTGACGGCAGATGATAGGGGGTCACCCTAGGAAGACACTGAGGGGCAGGCGCAACAATTTCGATCGACAGTTGACACGCGCTGACAAAAGAGGGTTGAAAACCCTAGAACTGTATGGCTGATTCACCCATAATGGTTTTGTCTGTGTCTGGTAGCGGCACCGTCGTTGGAATGGGTCCGGATGGGTTGAAGCTCCACATGGTTACTTTGAAAGGGGCTCTCTCGTGGGCAACAAACTTTACGTGGGCAATCTGGCCTATTCCGTGCGCGATCAAGATCTGCAAGACGCATTTGCCGAATTCGGTGCCGTTTCCTCGGCCAAGGTCATGATGGACCGTGAAACCGGCCGCTCCAAGGGTTTTGGTTTCGTTGAAATGGGTTCGGATGCCGAAGCCCAAGCCGCCATCAACGGCCTGAACGGTCAGCCCGTGGCCGGTCGTGCCATCGTCGTGAACGAAGCCCGTCCTCGTGAAGAGCGTCCTGCTGGCTTCCGCAGCCCCTACGGTGGCAGCGGCGGTGGCCGTGAAGGCGGCGGTGGCTACGGTGGTGGCCGCTCGGGTGGCGGCGGCTACGGCGGTGGCCGTGAAGGCGGCGGCGGTGGCTACGGCGGCGGCCGCTCGGGTGGCGGCGGCTACGGCGGTGGCCGTGGCAACGGCGGCGGCTACGGCGGCGGCTACTGATCGGTGTGATCAGCACGGCGTGTGAGCCCGGTCACTCAGGCCACACGCACAAACTGATACATCCTGCAAAAAGGCGATACCTCAGGGTGTCGCCTTTTTTCATGGGCCGTGCGTTATGACGATGACACCGCCCTGGTGGCGGTCTTTTGGAAGGAACACTTCATGTCACACACTTCTCGCTCTCTGATGTCCCGCCTCGCAGCGGCCACCGCGCTGGCATCCACCTTCGTGATGGCTGCGCCAGCTCAAGCTGCCGATGTCGGCGTGAGCATCAGTGTCAACCAGCCAGGTTTCTACGGCCGTGTGGACATCGGGGACCAACGGCCGGTGCTGATCTACCCGCAGCCGGTCATCATCCACCAAGGCCCCTACAGCGTGCGCCAGCGCCCCATCTACATGCGCGTGCCCCCAGGGCACTACAAGCAATGGGCCCGCTACTGCGGTCAGTACAACGCCTGTAACCAGCCGGTGTACTTCGTCAAGGATGGCCGCCCGCATCCAAACGCCTACGCCCCCAGCCCCCGCCACGACGACCACCACCGCATGGACCGCCGGGACGATCGCAGGGATGACCGCCATGATCACCGCCACGACCACCGTGATGATCGACGCGACGACCGCGGTCACCCTGGCAAAGGCCACGACAAGGACCGTGGTCATGGGCACGGCAACGGTCACCGCTGATCGGTGATCACTGCGCAGGGGCGCGCATCACGCCCCTGCGGTCAGGGGCCCGGTGCACCGCGTCAGGTCGGGTCGCGACGCCGCTTTTTGCGGTGCCGCTGCGCCCCCACCAGGACGTCGAACCAGCTGCGTGGCAGCCAGCGCAAAATCGTGGCCACCACCCCCATCTGCCAGGGGATGACCCGCCAGCGCGCCCCAGCCGAAATGGCATGGAACGCCCGATCGGCAAAGGCTGCAGGCGGCATCAGGAAGGGCATGGGGTAATCGTTCTCGCGCGTCAGCGGCGTGTCGATGTAGCCTGGCGCCAAGGTCACCACGCACACACCGAAGGGGCGCAACTCACCGCGCAAGGTCTCGCACAACTGGACCACCGCCCCTTTGGCTGCGCAGTAGCCCGCGTGCCCCGGCAAGCCCCGCACCGAGGCCACGCTGGCCATGCCGACCAAGGTGCCACGCCGACGGGCACGCATGCCCTCGATGAAAGGCTGGAACGTGGCCGCCAGACCGATCACATTGGTGTCGAGCAGGTCGCGCAACACAGCCAGGTCTTCGGCCAGACCCAGGTCGACCCCCACGCTGATACCGGCATTGGCCACGACCACCTCCGGCAAGCCCTGGGCCGTCAGGCAGGCCTGGGCGGCTGCGGCGATCTCGGCCTCGTGGCGCACATCGGCCTCGTACACCGCCCACTGGCTGGCCGGCCAGCCTTGCGCCATGGCCCAGGTCCGCATCAAGGCCCCACGGCGCGCCACCAAGGCAAGGCGCCAGCCGGCCTGCGCATAGCGCAGCGCAAGGGCCTGGCCAATGCCGCTGGAGGCACCGGTGATGAACACCAGCGGTGCGCCCTCCCCCCGGCCCGGCGTGGACGCGCTCACCGCCCTGGCACCTGATACTGGCCAGTCACCCGACCACCCAGCACGGTCACGCCGGTGCGCTCATCGTGGCGCATGGATTGGCCGCGCACCACATTGCCATCCTGGCTCAGGGTCACGGGCTGGCGGGAACTGACGACACGCTCGCGTGTGTCCACGCTCAAGGTCTCACCCAGAAAGCGCACCGGCCCCCCAGGCTTGCCCACAGCGGGCGTGGCCACCACCTGTGCGCCGCCACGCAAGGTCACCACTTCGGCGCTCTGGTCAGCCTCCCCCTGGCGGGCTGTGGCCCGCAGACCCTGGCCTTGCTCGTCGCGACCGAGCAGCAGCACCTGGTCGATCAACAGGCGATCAGGCTCGGGAAAATGGCGCATCACCTTCCCATCCACCACCGCCTCCAGGCGGCCCGTGGCGTCGAAGCGGGCCACACGGGCCTGGTGCAGCTCGTAGTCGGGCGCGGAAGACACCCGTGCCGCGCGGGGTGGCCCATCCTCTTGTGGCGAAGACTGGACCAGCCACCAGGTGAAACCTGCCAGCCCTGCCGCCGCAAGCAGAGGCAAGCTGGCTTGTGCCCGCTCCAGCACCAGCCACCAGCGCGCATTCACGAGCGGGCTCCCGGTGCCGTGGTGTCCAGGGTTTCCAGATGGCCGTGCAGCAACTCGGCATAGCGACCGGTGGCCCACAACAGCAGGTCACAGCATTCACGGGCCGCCCCCTGGCCACCTCGCAGGGCACTGACGTGGTGGGCGATGGCCTTGACCTCGGCGTGTGCGTTGGCCGGGGCCACCGCGAGGCCTGCACGAACCAGCAGCGGCAGGTCGGGCCAATCGTCGCCCATGACCGCCATCTCGCTCCAGCTCAGCCCCAACTGCGCCAACAGCGGCTCGGCCGCCGCCAGCTTGTCATGCGCACCGAACACCGCATGCACGATGCCCAGGTCCTTCAGACGTCGTCGCACCGCAGGAGAATCCCGTCCCGTGATGACGATCGGGGTGATGCCGCCTTGCGCGAGCAACTTGAGGCCGTGACCATCCAGGGCGTGAAAGGCCTTGAGGGTCTCGCCCGCCTCCGAAATGTAGAGCGTGCCGTCGGTCAGCACGCCGTCGACATCGAAAATGGCCGCGCGAATGGCACGGGCCTGCAGTCGCAAACAGGCCGGAAAACTCAGGGTGGGCGCCAGGGCTTGCATCAGATCACCTTCGCACGCATCAGGTCATTGGTGCTGACAGCACCCACCAACACCCCGGCGGCATCGACCACCAGCAAGGTGTTGATCCGGCGGGCCTCCATCAGGGCCACGGCCTCGGCGGCCAGCACGTCCTGACGGATGGTCAGCGGTGACGGGGTCATCAGCTCGCGGGCGCTGGCGCTGCGCAACTCCACGCCCGCTTCGATCTTGCGACGCAGGTCCCCGTCGGTGAACACCCCGAGCACCGTGCCGTTGGCAGCCACCACGGCGGTCGCACCCAAGCCTTTGGCGCTCATCTCGCGCATGACATCACCGAACGGTGCTTCGGGCGCCACGCGGGGGACGGCATCGCCACTGCGCATCACATCGGTCAGATGGGTCAGCAGCTTGCGGCCCAAGGCGCCACCCGGGTGCGAGCGGGCAAAGTCTTCGGCCTTGAAGCCACGGGCATCAAGCAGCACGACCGCCAATGCATCGCCCAACGCCATCTGCGCGGTGGTGCTGGCTGTCGGGGCGAGATTGAGCGGGCAGGCTTCCTGCGCCACCGCGCTGTCGAGCACGATGTCGGCATGGCGGGCCAGCGAAGACGTGGGCTTGCCCGTCATCGCCAGCAGGGTCACGCCCTGGCGCTTGAGCACGGGCAACAAGCCTGTGAGTTCTTCGCTTTCGCCAGAGTTGGAAATGGCCAGCACCACATCGCCAGGCTGGACCATGCCCAGGTCACCATGGTGGGCCTCGGCGGGGTGCACGAACATCGCTGGCGTGCCGGTGGATGCGAGCGTGGCCGTGATCTTGCGACCCACATGGCCGCTCTTGCCCATGCCCATCACGACGACGCGGCCCTGGCAGGCCAGCATCGCCTGCACCGCACGGGCAAAGGCTTGACCGGCGTCTGCCAACAGCCGTTCGGACAGGCCGTGGATCGCGCGCGCTTCGATGTCGAGGGCCTGGCGGGCCAGCGCCACGATGGCGTCTTGAGAGAGGGAGGTGGCAGACATGGCAATCGGGAAAGTTGCAAACCGCGGCCCAGGCCGCACCCCGAGATTCTAGGGACAAGCAGCCCCGGCCGCCGCCCCCAGGCCGTCTTTCACCGCTGGCGCATCAGGCCGAAGGAATTTGCTTGTGCAGGTTGGCGCGCATGCGCAAGGCCATGATGCTGCCGGCAGCACGCAACACCTCGATGGCGATCACGGGCACACGGGCGGCCATTTCCTCGAAACGCGGCAGGCGCAGGGCGTAGACCACGCACGGGGTCATGGCCTCGATGTTGGCGCTGCGCGTGCCCTCGCCAAACAGGCCCGGCTCGCCACAGATGGCCCCCGGACGCAGGATGGCAATCCGAGAAGCCCCCGGCGCTGCGCCCGTGACAAACACCTGCAAGGAACCCTGGCCCAGGAAATACACCGTGCGGTCCTGGTCGCCCTGCTTGATCAGCAAATCGCCGGAGCGCAGTTCATGACGCGTCAGATACTGACAAAAGGTCCGCCACTGCTGAGGGTCCAGACGCGGACGAAAGGCATCTTCCGTATTGAGCGTTTGAATCGCCTGAATCAGTTCGGTGGAATCCATCGTGGCCTCTGTCTATATTTTTATCTGCGGCAATACCGCTTCATGCCGAACTTGGAATTTAATCGATCGGACACAAATGGTGTGCGCTATTTGCACAAAGCTTCCGTTTTTGACATGCGAAAGGGTCAGGTCATACCCTGAAGCTGCGCTGCAAGCCCTCATTTGCCGATGCAAAAGCGGGTGAAGATCTCACCCAGGAGGTCGTCTGCCGAGAACGCGCCCGTGATGGTGCCCAAGGCGTTGTGGGTCAGACGCAGTTCCTCGGCGAGCAGGTCCAAGGCCCCATCGTTCAAGGCCGCATGGGCCTGGGCTGCTTCCAGGTGTTCCCGGGCGGTGCGCAGCGCCTGCACATGGCGCTGGCGCGCGATGAACACGCCTTCCGGTGCCGCTTGCCAGCCGGCGATGTCGAGCAAGGTCTGGCGCAGGGTCTGCAAACCATCGCCGGTCTTGGCCGACAGACTCAAGACCGGTCCGTGCGGTTGCACCGCGGCCTCGACCGCGGGCGGCAAGACGCCCGCATCGGCCTTGTTGAACACATGCACCACAGGCACGCCCTCAGGCAGACGCTCGGCGATGTCGGCATCGGCCTGGGCATAGACGGTGTCGCTCACGCGGGTGAGGTCGTGCAGGAAGAGCACCGCGTCGGCCTGTGCGATCGCCTCCCAGCTGCGTGCCATGCCGATGCGCTCCACCTCGTCAGAGGCCTCGTGCGCCGCGCGCAGGCCAGCAGTGTCGATCACATGCAGGGGCACGCCCTCGATCTGGATGGTCTCGCTGACCTTGTCGCGCGTGGTGCCGGCAATCGGGGTGACGATGGCCAGCTCGGCCCCGGCCAAGGCATTGAGCAGGGAACTCTTGCCCGCATTGGGCTGACCGGCGAGCACCACCTGCAGGCCTTCACGCAGCAAGGCGCCCTGGCGAGCCTGGCGCAACACCGCGTCCAGGGTGTCGGCCACGCGGTTGAGCTTGCCGCGTGCATCGGCCTTTTCCAAGAAGTCGATTTCCTCTTCGGGAAAGTCCAGCGTGGCCTCGACCAGCATGCGCAGATTGATCAGCCGCTCGCGCAGGGCCTCGATCTCCTGGCTGAAGGCACCGCCCAGCGAACGGCTGGCTGAACGGGCCGCCGCTTCGGTGCTGGCGTCGATCAGGTCGGCAATGGCCTCGGCCTGGGCCAGGTCGATCTTGTCGTTGAGAAAAGCGCGCTGCGTGAACTCGCCCGGTTCGGCCAGACGCAAGCCGGGCAGGCGCGCCCGGCCGCTCATCGCATCGGCTTCCGCGGCCGCCTCCAGGCAGCGCGCCAACAGCAACTGCATCACCACCGGGCCACCATGCCCCTGAAACTCCAGCACATCCTCGCCGGTGTAGCTGTGGGGTGCGGGAAAGTAAAGCGCCAGACCATGGTCGAGCGCCTCGCCCCGGGCATCACGGAACGGCCCGTAGGTGGCCACGCGCGGCACCAGTTCGCGCCCACAGATGGCTTGCGCCAAAGGCATCAAACCCTTGCCCGACACCCGAACGATGCCCACCGCGCCGCGGCCCGAAGCCGTGGCCACCGCCACGATCGGCACATTGCGTTCATTGAAGGCCATCTCGCTTCCCCACTCCCTGGCGCACCTGCGCCCAGCCAAAGCGCCATTGTCCCCCGAGCGGACGCGTCCCCCCAAGCACGGGGCCTTGGGCACAAACCCCGATGGCTGCCCCATCGTGCCCCCCTACCCTGCCTCCCACCACAAGCGGAGGAACGCATCATGTTGCCACTCGTCGCCAGTTGGGGGTTCCTGTTCGGGGCCCTCGGCCTGGGCATCTACACCGTGCTGAACACCCAGTTCGATCCGACCCAGATCGCGCTGACCTTTCTGTTTCCGTATTACGCCCTGTGCACCGCGCTGCAATATGTGTGGCCCGAGCAAGCCAACCGCTTCGAGAAAGGTGAGGTGCTCACCGACAGCCTGCACAACGTCGCGCTGGTGGCCATCACCGGCTTCACCGACTTCTTCATCCATGTGCTGGTCGCAGCCACCGGCACCGGCCTGCTGTTCCACTTCGGCGTGCTGCCCGAGAGCTGGGCGGCACATCACCTGCCGCTGTGGGCCCAGGTGCTGATCGCCTGGCTGACCTTCGACTTCATGTTCTACGTCACCCACCGCATGGGCCATGAGATCGACGCCCTGTGGCGCCTGCACAGCGTGCACCACTGCGCCCACCGTCTGAGCGTGCTCAATGCCAGCCGCGCCCACCCGCTTGACCTGATCTGGCGCCGCCTCATCCCGGTCTTCGTCACCTTCCAGACCGGGGTCAGCCCCGAGGCCTTCATCATGAGCGGCATGATTGGCAGCGTGCTGGCCACCATCACGCACATGAACGTGCGTTTCCGCTTCGGCTGGCTCAACTACCTGATCGGCACCAACGAGATCCACCGCTGGCACCACTCCAACCAGCTGCACGAGGCGCAGAACTACAGCGTCGTCATGCTGTGGGACCACCTGTTCGGCACCTTTGTCTACCCGAAGCACCGCACCCGCCCCACCCAGATGGGCCTGTTCAACGAACACGCCTACCCGATACACCACTACCTGGGCCAGCTGCTGGTGCCGCTGACCTGGTCGCGCATGAAGGCCCGCCAGGCCCAGGCCGGCTCGCAGCCACACGACACTGATGCCGGCCCCATGACGCGCCTGGCCGACGGACCCGAGTTCCTCGACACGCTGCCGCTGCCAGCCGACCGCTGAACCAGGCCGCCATCTGCCACCGCTGCATCCCGACCGGCCCGGTCGGCGCCTGACGCAGCAGCATCCAAACAAAAACCGCCTGGCGCGATGCGCACAGGCGGTTTTTCTTGTCAGCGTGGGCTGCGACTTACTTGGTCACACCCAACTGGCGGTTGATCATCCACTGCTGGGCGATCGACAGGATGTTGTTCGTCAGCCAGTACAACACCAGACCGGCCGGGAAGAAGAAGAACATCACACTGAACAGCAGCGGCATGATCCACATCATCTTGGCCTGCAGGGGGTCCGGCGGCGTCGGGTTCAGCCAGGTCTGCAGCAAGGTCGACAGGGTCATCAGCGCAGGCAGCACGAAGTAAGGATCCTTGATCGACAGGTCGGTGATCCACCCGATCCAGGGCGCGTTGCGCATCTCGACCGAGGACAGCAGCACCCAGTACAGCGCAATGAACACCGGGATCTGGATCAGGATGGGCAGACAGCCGCCGATCGGGTTGACCTTTTCCTCGCGGTAGATCTTCAGCATCTGCTGCTGCATTTCCTGCGGCTTGTCCTTGAGGTTCTCACGCAGCTGCTGGATGCGCGGGTTCAGGGCCTTCATCTTGGCCATCGAACGGTAGGCACTGGCGTTCAGCCAGTAGAACGCCGCCTTCAACAGCACCACCAGGGCCACGATCGCCCAGCCCCAGTTGCCGATCAGGCTGTGCAGCCAGTTCAACAGCCAGAACAAAGGCTTGGCCATGATGTGGGTCCAGCCATAGTCCTTGACCAGCTCCAGGCCTTCGGCCAACTTGGCCAGCTTGACCTCTTCCTGCGGGCCGACCAGCAGCTGCGTCTCGATGGCCTTGGTCTGACCCGGGGCCACTTCGCCCACCGGGAACAGCATGCCCAGGGCATACAGGTTGCTGTCCAGCTTGCGGGCGTAGAACTCGCGCGCGGTCTTGGTGTTGTTCAACCAGGCGGCGGTGAAGTAGTGCTGGACGACGGCCACCCAACCGTTGTCGGCATTCTTCTGGAACTCGGCCTCGTTCTTCTCGATCTGGGCAAACTCCACCTTCTGGAACTTGGCTTCGCCCGTGTAGAACGCACCACCCAGGTAGGCCTGAGGCGCACCGATCATGGTGGGACCTTCGGCCGTCGGGGCCGAACCATCGCGCACCAGTTGCACATACAACTGTGGGCTGACGGCGGCGGCAGAACTGTTGACCACTTCCTGCTTCACATCGATGGCGTAATTGCCACGCGGGAAGGTGAAAGTCTTGATCAGCTGCACACCGTTCACCGGTGCCGAAGCCATCTTGACAACCAACTTGTCCGCGCCATCGGCGAGCACACGCTCGGTGCTCAAGACGGTGAAGGGGGTTTTGTGGTTGGGCAATCCGGTGGTCGCAATCAAGCCGGTCTCGGCCACATAGGTGTGACCGGCGGTCTTGTTGAACAAGACCATGTTCTGCTTGAAATCATCTTGCGCACGGTGCTGCAGCAACTCCACGCGCACCAGGCTGCCGCCCAAGGTGTCGAACGTCGCCTTGACCACATCGGTGGTGACCGTGATCAACTCACTTTTCGGCACCACCGGGGCACTGGCGCCACCATCGGCAGCCACGGCTGCGGCGGGCGCGCCCAGCGCGGCACTGGGAGTGGGCAAGTTGGCAGACGAAGCCGGCCCCGACGCAGCGGGTGCCGAAGCCACCACCGGTGCGGGCGCAAACAAGGAAGGTTGACCAGTGTGAACCAGCCAGCCATCCCACAACATCAGCAGTGAGACGGCAAACACCGACCACAGCAGGGTGCGACGCAGATCATTCATGGGCGATTGGAATCCGACGAAGGGTTGCAAAAACGGGACAAGAGACGCGGTGCCTGATCGGGCACCGGGTCATGGCCACCCGGACAACCCGGATGACAACGCAGCAGACGCCGTGCCGTCAGGTACGACCCTGCGGCCGGACCATGACGCTCCAGCGCCTGCAAAGCATATTGGGAACAGGTGGGCGTGAAACGACAGGCCGAGCCCAGCCAAGGGCTGAGCAAGAGCCGATACGCTTTCACGACCCCCATCAGCACCGCATTGAGACCGGCGCACAGCGCAGCCAGCCCTTGGCGGAACACATGGAGGAGCGTGTGCATCATGCCGTACTCCGGGCCAGACGTGACCAGAGTTGGTCAAGTTCGTCGCGCACAGCCACGTTCAACGCACGGGAGGCGGCGCTGGGAAAGAACTGACGGTCAAACGGGGCTTTGAGACGCACGACCCAGCCATCGACCTCGGGGCCATGGCGACCGGCGGCCCAGATGTCAGGGCCATGTCGACGCAGGGCCTCACGGACCTGGTGACGGATCAGGGAACGCGTCACCGAACGACGCGCCTGTTTTTTGGGCAGCACCAAGCCCAGTCGCCAGCCGCTCGGGCCACAACTGGGCAAAGTGAGTGCACACTCATCCACACACAAGGCGGCCGACAACCCCTCGTCTGTGGACAACGGGGCTGGCGAAGCGAGGGCCTCAGGCTCGGACCCTGCCAAAGCAGCATCCGCAGCACGCACCAACGGCAGCGCATGCAAGACGAAGTGCGTCGTGCGCGAAACCGGGCGCGAACCCAAAGCCCTCTGAAAATCAGCAGCTTTCAGGCTGGGTGGCCGCACGGTGTGTCAGGAAAGTCAAGTCGAAACAAAGCCGGGCAGCGCCCGGCCTCGTTCACACCTGTACTGGTCGAACGCCCTCACGGCACCGACCAGACCGGGACGGGAAATTACAGACCCAGACGCTTGCGGCCCTTGGCGCGGCGAGCAGCGATGACCTTGCGGCCACCCTTGGTCTTCATGCGCACCAGGAAACCGTGGGTGCGGGCGCGGCGGGTCTTGGAGGGTTGGTAAGTACGCTTCATGAGATGGTCCTTCATGAGGCCGCACCTCAATGGGGCGGCCCTGTCTGTGTCTTGTGATCCCTGATGCGATGCAATTGCCGCCCAGGTGGCACCCGGACCCTCTGCACACTCAGACACGCCACCATGGATGGTATTGGCACGCCAAAGCATTCAGCTGACCGGACGAACCCGCGATTACAACAGGTTTTTGGCACAGGGTCAATGCCTTTGCGGATCTGGGCCTGGGCTGAGCTTCCCACCCCCCGAAATCGCAGTCAGACACCGACCTTGTCCCAAATCACCCACCCCGGGAAAAAACTGTGGATAACCTGTCAATGACCTGTGCTCATGCGCTTAGAATTCGCTCCCCGAAGAAAGACTTGTCCACACATGAGTGCCGCCGAATTGACCACCGCCGGCCAGAGCCCCGACGACCCCGCCACCCTGTGGCAACGGACCTGTGAGCGCCTGGCCACCGAACTGCCTGAACAGCAGTTCAACACCTGGATCCGCCCGCTGCCGCCGGCCGAAGTGAGCCAGAGCGAAGGCGTGACCCTGGTGTCGGTGCGTGTGGCCAACCGTTTCATGCTGGACTGGATCCGCACCCAGTACAGCGCACGCCTTGAAGCCATCCTGGGCGAACTGCAGTCAGGCGAAATCCGCCTGGACCTGGCCCTGGCGCCCCGCATGGCCGCCCCCGTCGGTGGCTTGCGTCCCGGCATGGTGATGCCGGGTCGCGCCCTGCCCCCCAATGCGCAAGCCAGTCCGGCCATGCCTCCGCAGATGGCCCAGGCCCAAGCTGCCAACCAGGGTCCGGCGGGCGCCGCCTATCCACAGGCGTCTGAACCGAGTCGTGGTGGTCGCGCACAACCTCAGGTCATGGGCTTGAACCCGGCGCTGACCTTCGACAACCTCGTGCCCGGCCGTGCCAACCAGATGGCCCGCACCGCCGCCCTGCATGTGGCCGGCGCCCCTGGTCAGATGTACAACCCGCTGTTCATTTACGGTGGGGTCGGTCTGGGTAAAACTCACTTGATGAACGCCGTGGGCAACGCCCTGCTGGCCGACAAGCCGGACGCGCGCATTCTTTACCTGCACGCCGAGCAGTTCATCTCGGACGTGGTCAAGAACTACCAGCGCAAGACCTTTGACGAGCTCAAGGCCAAGTACCACAACCTCGATCTGCTGCTGATCGACGATGTGCAGTTCTTCGCCGGCAAGGACCGCACGCAGGAAGAGTTCTTCAACGCCTTCGAGGCGCTGCTGGCCAAGAAGGCCCACATCATCATGACGTCCGACACCTATCCCAAGGGGTTGGCCAACATCGATGAACGCCTGACCTCGCGCTTCGACGCCGGCCTGACGGTGGCGATCGAGCCGCCCGAACTGGAAATGCGCGTGGCCATCCTGATCAAGAAGGCTGCCCAGGAAGGCATCGACATGCCCGAAGACGTGGCCTTCTTCGTCGCCAAGAACGTGCGTGCCAACGTGCGTGAGCTCGAAGGCGCGCTGCGCAAGGTGCTGGCCTTTGCCAAATTCAGCCACAAGGAGATCACGATCAACCTGGCGCGCGAGGCCCTCAAGGACTTGCTGTCGATCCAAAACCGCCAGATCTCGGTGGAAAACATCCAGAAAACCGTGGCCGACTTCTACAAGATCAAGGTCGCGGACATGTATTCGAAGAAGCGCCCGGCCTCGATCGCCAAGCCGCGCCAGATCGCCATGTACCTGGCCAAGGAGCTGACACAAAAGAGCCTGCCCGAAATTGGGGAGCTGTTTGGTGGGCGCGACCACACCACCGTGCTGCACGCTGTGCGCAAGATTGCCGGTGAACGGGGCAAGGACACCGAGCTCAACCAGCAGTTGCACGTGCTGGAGCAAACGCTCAAGGGCTGATTCGCCGCATTGACGCGGATCAGGCAACGCACCAGGAGGCTTCGGCCTCCTTTTTTTCGCCCTGTCAAGCCAACAAAGTTGTGGACAAGATCAGAACAAGTGGGGACTTGTCCACAGGCCAGCGTGTTTTTTCAAAGTTGTTGTCGTTTGTCCCCTGCGCGAACCGCATGCAGCTCCACATCCTTGTCCTGAAGGCAAGTGCTTGATTTGAGAGGCTGAAATCAGACTTGTGCACAGCAAAACGCACCCTCTACTACTACGACCAATTTGAAAGATAAAGATGATTGTGAAGACAGTGACGCACGGGATGCCATCAAAAAAATGGACTTGTTTCAAGTCTTGGTCTTCATTGATTCAAGACGACATATCGTCCTCCGTTCAAAGCTCAGAACGAAGGCGCATGTTGTCTGGAACTGAAACGGGCAGGGTCTGTCAAGCCAACAAAGCTGTGGACAAGATCAGAACAAGTCATCACTTGTCCACAGCCCGATGCCTGTTTTCAAAGTTGTTGGCAAACCGTGCAGGGGCAATCAGACGCAGCTTCCACACCGTTATGGCATCTTCAAATCATTGATTTCAAAACGAAAAAATGACTTGTCCACAGATTCGGATGCCCTCTACCACTACAACGAATTAAAAAGATCAAGACAGATATGAATACAGTGCAACGCCCGTTGACGCGAAAAAAACGCGATCGCAGCCGGAAAGACACTGAACTGCGTGATCTGTGCCGTGCCGAGTCACCTCAATCGGTGAAGGCAGCGGGAACCGCGGTACGATCGGCGGGTTTGCGCACGGTCTCACCCGAGACAAGACCCTGAAGCCGTGCGGGCAGTGACTATTGGGAAAGCCCTCAGATGATTGTGTTCAAAGCAGCTCAAGAGAAAGTTCTTGCCGCCCTGCAATCGGTGGCCGGGATCGTGGAACGCCGCCACACCCTGCCCATCCTGGCCAATGTGTTGTTGCGCAAACAAGGCTCCGAGCTCGAATTGATCACCAGCGACCTGGAGATCCAGATTCGCACCACGGCCCAACTCGATGGCGATGAAGGCAACTACGCCATCACCGTCGGGGCCAAGAAGCTGGGCGACATCCTCAAGAGCCTGCCTTCGGACCAGATCGTCTCGCTCACGGCCAACCAGACCAAGCTGACGCTGCAAGGTGGCAAGAGCCGCTTCACGCTGCAAAGCCTGCCGGCCGAAGACTTCCCGCTGGTGCAGGAAGCCGCTGATTTCGGCCCCGCCTTCAGCGTGCCGCAAAAGACGCTGAAGCTGCTCATCAGCCAGGTGCACTTCGCGATGGCGGTGCACGACATCCGCTACTACCTCAACGGCATCCTGTTCGTGGCCGAAGGCAAGACGCTGACGCTGGTGGCGACCGACGGTCACCGCTTGGCCCTGTCGCAGGCGACGCTCGATGTCGAGATGCCCAAGCAGGAAGTCATCCTGCCGCGCAAGACGGTGCTGGAGCTGCAACGCCTGCTCAAGGACGACAGCAAGAGCGAGGAAGAACAGCTCATCGAGATGCGTTTTGCCGGCAACCAGGCCAAGTTCAGTTTCGGCGGTCTGGAGTTCGTGACCAAGCTGGTCGAGGGCAAGTTCCCCGACTACAACCGCGTCATCCCCAAGAACCACAAGCACCACATCACCCTCGGTCGCACCACCTTGCTGGCCTCGCTGCAACGCGCAGCCATCCTGACGAGCGAGAAGTTCAAGGGCGTGCGCATGTCGTTCGCACCGGGCGTGCTTGGCATCGCATCGAGCAACGCCGAGCAGGAAGAGGCGAAAGAAGAACTCGAAATCGACTACGGTGGCGACACCTTCGAGATCGGCTTCAACGTGGGCTACCTGATGGACGTGCTGGCCAACATGAGCCAGGACATGGTGACCGTCTCACTGCAGGATGCCAACAGTTCGGCCCTCATCACCAACCCCGAGTACGAAGGCTTCAAGTACGTCGTCATGCCGATGCGCATTTGAGGGGCGTCGTGACAAAAAGTGCCTCTGTGCGCAGGGGCTAGAATGGGGGTCCTGCCGTGTCAACGGACAGGACCTTTTTCTTTTTCTGGGCCCCCACCGCTGGTCCCACCTTACCTAGCGCTTGTACCCATGACCGACGCCACGAACCCCGATCAACAGCCCGATGTGCAGCCTGCTCAGTCCGCTGAGGCGCCTGTGCCGCAAACCGAGGCTCAGATTTCGGCGGGCTATGGCGAAGGCAGCATCCAGATCCTAGAAGGGCTGGAAGCGGTGCGCAAGCGTCCTGGCATGTACATCGGCGACACCTCCGACGGCACCGGTCTGCACCACCTGGTGTTCGAAGTGGTGGACAACTCCATCGACGAAGCGCTGGCCGGGCACTGCGATGACATCGTCGTCACCATCCATACCGACAACTCCATCAGCGTGGTGGACAACGGCCGGGGCATCCCGACCGGCGTGAAGATGGACGACAAGCACGAGCCCAAGCGCTCGGCCGCTGAGATCGCGCTGACCGAGCTGCACGCCGGGGGCAAGTTCAACCAGAACAGCTACAAGGTCTCCGGTGGTTTGCACGGCGTGGGCGTGAGCTGCGTGAACGCCCTCTCGAAGTGGCTGCGCCTGACGGTGCGCCGTGAAGGCAAGGCGCATTTCATCGAGTTCCGCAAGGGCGTGCCGCAAGAACGCGTGATCGAGGTGCGTGACGGCGTCGAAACCAGCCCGATGAAGATCGTTGGTGACACCGACAAGCGCGGTACCGAAGTCCACTTCCTGCCCGACACCGACATCTTTGCCCAGAACAACGAGTTCCACTACGAGATCCTGGCCAAGCGCCTGCGCGAGTTGAGCTTCCTGAACAACGGCGTCAAGATTCGCCTGGTCGACGAGCGCAACAACAAGGAAGACAACTTCGCCTACGCCGGTGGGGTCAAGGGCTTTGTGGAGTTCATCAACAAGGGCAAGACCACGCTCAATCCCAACATCTTCCATGCCCAAGGTGACAAGGTCTCCGAAAACGGCACGAACGTGGCGGTGGAAGTGGCGATGCAGTGGAACGAGAGCTACAACGAGAATGTGCTCTGTTTCACCAACAACATCCCGCAGCGTGACGGCGGCACCCACCTGACCGGCCTGCGCGCGGCGATGACCCGGGTCATCAACAAGTACATCGAAGACAACGAGCTGGCCAAGAAGGCCAAGGTCGATGTGGCTGGCGACGACATGCGCGAAGGCCTGGCCTGCGTGGTGTCGGTGAAGGTGCCCGAGCCCAAGTTTTCGAGCCAGACCAAGGACAAGCTGGTCTCCAGCGAGGTGCGTGCACCGGTGGAAGACATCGTCAGCCGCCTGCTGACCGACTGGCTGCTGGAGAACCCGACCGACGCCAAGATCATCTGCGGCAAGATCGTGGAAGCGGCGCGTGCCCGTGAAGCGGCCCGCAAGGCCCGCGAAATGACGCGCCGCAAGGGCGTGCTCGACGGCCTGGGCCTGCCCGGCAAGCTGGCCGACTGCCAGGAAAAAGACCCCGCGCTGTGCGAAATCTACATCGTGGAGGGTGACTCCGCCGGTGGCTCGGCCAAGCAGGGCCGTGATCGCAAGTTCCAGGCGATCTTGCCCCTGCGTGGCAAGATCCTGAATGTCGAAAAAGCCCGCTACGAAAAGCTGCTGACCAGCAATGAAATCCTCACGCTGATCACGGCCCTGGGCACCGGCATCGGTCGTGGCGCCGGCACCGACGACTTCAACCCGGACAAGCTGCGCTACCACCGCATCATCATCATGACCGACGCGGACGTGGACGGCGCCCACATCCGTACCCTGCTGCTGACCTTCTTCTTCCGACAGATGCCGGAGCTGGTCGAGCGCGGCCACATCTACATTGCGCAGCCGCCGCTCTACAAGGTCAAGCACGGCAAGCAGGAGCAGTACCTCAAAGACGCCAGTGCGTTGGATGAGTACCTGATGAAGGTGGCACTGGACGGTGCGGTGGTGGAGCCGGGCCAAGGCAAACCGGCCATTGGCGGTGAGGCGCTGGCCGAACTGGCCAAGGCCTATGTGACCGCGCGCAGCGTGGTGGACCGCCTGAGCAACTGGATGGATGTGGAAGCGCTGCGTGCGATTGCCAATGGCCTGACGCTGAACCTGGACACGCTGGCCGATGCCGAAGCCAGTGCCGCGGCCCTCAAGGCTGCCCTGCACAACGCCGAGGTGAGCGCCGAGCACGATGCCCGCACGGACAAGCACGTCCTGCGCATCAGCCGCATCTTCCACGGCAACACGAAGTACAGCATCATCAATGCCGACTTCGTGCATGGTGCGGACTACGAAGCGCTGGCCACGGCCGGTGTCACCTTCAAGGACCTGCTGACGGAAGATGCCGTGGTACGTCGGGGCGAAGGCGAGAAGGCGAAAGAGGCCAAGGTGGTCGACTTCCGTGCGGCCATGGCCTGGCTGCTGCAGCAAGCCGAAAGCTCGGTGGGCCGCCAGCGCTACAAGGGTTTGGGTGAAATGAACCCCGAGCAGCTGTGGGAAACCACGATGGATCCGAATGTGCGCCGTTTGCTGCGTGTGCAGATTGAGGACGCCATCGAGGCCGACCGCGTGTTCACCATGCTGATGGGCGACGAGGTGGAGCCGCGTCGCGATTTCATCGAGACGAATGCGCTGCGGGCGACGAACATCGACGCTTAATAGTCCAGCACCGAAGACACCGCTTCAGGGTACAGATTCGGCAGCAACACCCCCAACGCATCCAGCGGCAGTCCCATTCTCACTGGGCCTTTGGGGGTGTCACTGATCAACAGGCCATCGGCCAGCAGTTGCGCCAGCACCTTGCGGGCGGTGCGCTCTCCCAGCCCGGTGAGCTGCACGAACTCACCCCGTGTGATGGGGCCCAGCGCCATCACGTGCTGCAGCGGCAAGATGGCCTCGGGTCGGTAGTCCGGGGTTTGACGCTGGTGAGCCCGGATGGTGATCAGCGCCCTGATGCGGTCTTTCAACTCATCGAGGTTGAGCATGCGGGTCATGAATTCGACCTGATCGCGGCAGGTGTCGATGAAGAACTCGCACCACGCGATCAGCATGCGTTCGCTCAGATTGCCTCTGCCGTCGAGATCCCCTTGTCGCGCCATGTCGGCTTCTGAGAGGTGGCGGTAGTAGTCGTCGCGTCGCCGGGCGAGACCGCGGTTGACCGACCACAGCCCCCCGGTGATATGACGCATCACCGCGTGGGTGTGCAGGCGACAGGCGCGGCCGTTGCCATCGAGGAAGGGGTGCACCCAGGCCAGCCGATGGTGGGCACAGGCGGCGGTGATGAGCAGCTGTTCGAGCCCCCAGGGTTTGGCATAGCGCTCGTCGGCCCGAGCCAGGAACAGCGGCAGCGCGGTGTGCGTTGGGGGCTGGTGGCGGGACACCGCCACGTCTTGCGTGCGCAACTGGCCTGGCAGCAAGTCCAAGCCTTCGTCGGTGCGACGGTCTTCGGGCTGCAATTGTTCGTACAGCAGACGATGAGCCAGCAGCAAGCTGCGGCTGTGCAGGGATTCGAGCTCGCTCAGCTCAAGGGCTTCCAGTGCCTGTTCGGCCTGGATGTGGGCCACGGCCAGACGTTGGCGACGGGCGATGTCGGGTTGATCGGAAAAATCAGCTTTCAACGCACGGGCGATGTGCACGGGGTGGGTGCTCTGCCCTTCGATGCGGTTGGAGTAGTAGGAATTCATGGACCGCACCAGTCCACGCAGTTCTGCCAATGTGGCGGGGTGGACCCCAGCCTGGAGGCGCAGGGCTGCTTCGATCACTGGCCTGGCTTGTCGACTCAGATCGTCCAGACGACGGCTGGGCAGCAGGGGCTCGAACTGGTGGGGCTGGTCGTAAGCCGCGATGGAGGTGGCTGGAACTGACATAAATTTCCGATCTGATTGCAAATCATGATCGAGAAAAAATCATTTTATGTCAATGACTTGGTTGAGATTAACGTGCCGAATTTAGGCATGAATTGCCGATCTGGTGACCGACCTTTGTGCTGATCGATGGATGGCCTGCCGCGTAGGGGCGCGGAGATGGGTGCCTTGTGCGCTTCGAGACGCTGTCTTGTGCGCGTCAGCGGAGCATCAAATTGCGGTTGTAACAACTGTGGCGCCCTACGGTAGGCTCAGCGGCGTCTTCGGCCGAAGTTCTCTGTCATCTGACAGATGCAGGTGTGGTCATGAGCTAAGAACTCCCCTTTTCAGGGGCAACCTTACCTCCCGGTGCATTCCGCATGGCTTCGTTCTTGAGCCAGTCACGCGGTGACAGCCCCGTGCGGCCGCTGAAGGCCCGTGACAGCGCTGACGGGTTGGAGTAGCCCAGCTCTTCGGCCAGGGCCTTGATGGGCCGCCCTTCGCGCAGCCGGCTTTGCGCCAGCGCGATGCGCCAGTCGGCCAGGTAGTCGGCCGGTGTCTGGCCCACCACCTCGCGGAAGGCGTTGGCGAACGCGGTGCGCGACATGCCCGCGTGGTCGGCCATGCGCTCCAACGTCCAGGCTTGGCCGGGCGCGTCGTGCATGGCCACCAAGGCGCGCGCCAGGCGCGGATCCGACAGCCCTGTGATCAGGCCCGTGCGGATGCCGGCCTCTTGCGGGTGGTCCAGCAGCCAGCGCAGCAACTTGAGCACCACCACCTCGAAGAGCCGGTCGGCCAGCAGGCGCTGACCGCAGCGCACGTGGTCGGTCTCGGCGAACAGCAGCTCCAGCGCCGAACCCAGGCCCTGGACCTGCGCCAGCGGCAGCGCGATCAGTGGCGGCAGCGCGCGCGCCAGCGGGTTCTGCGCGCCGCCATCGAAAGCCAGCCGCGCGCAAGTGAAGTCCGAGCCGTCCAGCGGGGGGTTGTGAAATCGGTGGGTGAAGGGGCGCGGGTACAGCAGCAGCGTCGGCTCCTCCAGGCGCAGCGACGCGTGCACTTCGTGGGCACCCGGATGGCTGACCTCCAGCGTGCCCCGCCGCAGCACGTGCAGGTAGCCGTGTCCGTCGCAGGCGTCGAAGTGGCTCAGCCCGCACAGCGCGCCGGTGTGGTGCAACTGAGCCTGCACCCGAAAGCGTTCGAGGATGCCCGAGAGGCGGTCGATGGGAGGTGTGGCTTGCATCGGGGGATCTGGACGAAATGGTATATAGCGTGGACGAAATGTATCAACAAATACGTTCAGCGCCATGACACTGCCCCTACACCCACTTTGCACACAGAGGACACCATGCAAGCGCTGACCTTCAAACCCGCCTTCCTGAACGCCGCGTTGCTCGCCAGCCTGATCGGCGGCGCCACCGGCATCGCACAGGCCCACGGCACGGGCCACCACCACGGCGGCATCGCCACCGAAGGCAAGAAGGCCGTCAAGGCCCCCTTCGACGTGGTGCACACGCGCATCAGCACCGACGGCAAGACCGCGGTCTTTCACATGGCCGTCTCGGGCAAGGCCGGCGCCACCCGCCCGACCAAGTCCGGCAAGCTCGCTGGCAGCTCGGTCTTCTCCTACGTGTGGCCCACCAGCCTGGACCCGGCCACCGTTGGCTTCGAGCACAAGGCCGGCATCCTGGCCTTTGCGGTAACCTCGCACCCCGACTTCGACGACACCCCGCTGTTCGACGAGAACGGCGACGGCCACACCGGCAACGACGGCAACGTCTGGCACTCGCACTGGGTCGTGCTGCAGCCCGACGACGCCTGCGGCAAGGGCGCCCTGAAGGTGGTGGACATCCCCGAAGGCGCCAAGCCTCGCCTGCCCAAGACCTGGCCCGGCCTGCCCATCTTGATCGACAGTCCGGGCTGGTCGCCGACCTTCAAGAACGAGACCGTCGAGGTACGCGTGCCCTTCGACGACATCGGCGCGGTCGAAGCCGGTGCCTTCGATGGCGTGACCGCTGCGCTGCGCGTCAATGCCAGTGTGCACAACCCGCTGCTGTGCGTCAGCAACGTTTTCAAGGTCGCCTCCGGCGACCTGTCCCTGCCCGGCAAGGTCAACCGCTGACCCCAGCGCAGACACCCCGCCAGGTCCAGCAGGCCTTCGGCGCCACACCCAACATGTTCAAGGCCGAGGTGATCCACCGCTGTGGCCGGTGGAAGACCAAGCAGGCCATCGAGCTCACAACGCGGGAACGGGTCTCTTGGTTCACTCACCATCGATTGATGGGGCCGCTGGGCCATGTCCCGTCCGCCGAATTCGAGGCAAATTACCATCAAGAACGCGCTGGTCAGGCCGCGACCATCTGACTTAAACCAACCGGCCTCCGCGGAAACCGGATGTGCTTCACTACAGTCATCCGATCCGGTCAATTGCCCATTGGAGATGTATCGCATGAGCTGGTTTGAAAAACTCACTGGTTTTCGCGAGTTGGGCTACGCCCAGACACAAGCCAAATTTGAGGTGATTGGCAACCGCCTCCATTCGCGGGTCAACGGCTGCAGCTGGCAGATCGGTGAACTGGAAACGCCCAGCCTGGCCGAACTGCGGTTGCGAGCTGCCTCCGTGCGCGAGGCCACACGAGGTGCGCTCCGCGTACACAACATTGCGGCCGATGCGTACCAACTTCACACCTGGCCCGAGGTCAACGGTGCTTTGGTACAGGTGGCGTCACAGTTCAACTTGCTCGAGATGCCCGGCTACCACGTGATCCCGGAAGACGGGGTGAGCGACTACGAGCATGACCTTACCCAGGGGCCTGCCTGTGCTCGCGCAGCCGGTGCAGCGACCATCTATCGCAACTACTTTGCGCCGGTGGGCGACCAGATTGGGCAAACGCGTGCGCGGCAGATTGACACCCTGGCCGACTTGCGTGCGGCTTTGCCACGGGGCGATGAGATCGAGATGCGCAATGGCTATGCCCTGGCCACACCTGACATCTTGCATGCCATCGATACCAGGCTGGCAGACCTCAGCGAGGCCGAGCGAGACAGGCTGCGGACCCTGCTGCGCATCGGGCTGCATCACGATGTGGATGTGACCGCTGTGGGTTCACTGCAAGGGCAACGCGTCAGCCAGGCGTATTGCGCAGCGCTGCCGGTCAACTACAACCATGGCACCGATCCTGCAATGTGGGCGTCGTTCGCGCGCCTGGTGCTGGAAGCGGCCTACGAGGCTACGGTGCATGCAGCCGTGGTCAATGCCAACCGAGTGGGGGGGAGTCACCGCGTTTACTTGACCCTGGTAGGTGGCGGCGTGTTTGGCAATCGCAGGGATTGGATTCTGGGTGCCATCCGACGCGCACTCGACCTGGTGCGAGGACAAGCGCTGGAGGTCTGGCTGGTAAGTTACGGCAGCGTGCCGGATGACCTGTTGATGCTGGCGAACGAATACGACCACCACAGGACTTGACCGCTGCCCGCAACGCCTTGCGCTGTGCCAACAGCATGCCCCCTCGGGACGCTGTCTTGTTTGTGTCAACCGAGCATCAGATTGCGTGTGCAACAACTTTGGCGCGACGTAGGCCAGTCGCGGCAACTGTGACAGGATTGCCAAGGAACTCTGGCGTCTTCCGGGCTAAGTGCTTGATCTGTTGTACCGCTGGGCGCATCGACTGTGGCGCCCTACGGCCGTCGTAGGGCGCCACAGTAGTTGCGACTGGCAAACGGTGGATACCATTGGTGACCGCCATGGACGCACGCCTCTTCCCATCCGGCCGAAGCCAATCCGTTCGGCTGCTGGTAGGCAGCTTCAACGTTGGCGCAGATGCCACCGTGAACGCAACTGGGAAATAGCCATGAAAGTTCAACTCAACGGCAAGATCTGCCAAGCCCTTTTGCTCTTGTTCATCGTCACGACGGGATGGGCGCAAGACCTCAGGCACTTGCCTCGCAAAGTGGAGTTGTGGATCAGCACAGAACCCGACCATGGTCGCCTGGAAGTCTGCGCCTCTCACACCGCGAAAGATTGGTTGATGGTCCAAGACCAGCTTAGCCTTCGACAACAAAGCGCAGGCAAATCAACCGCCATCCAATTGAGCGGCTTGGATGCCAAGGCGGCCAGCTTGGAGACAACACAGCGTTGTTTTCAACTGCGCAGCCAAGGTCAGTTGATTGCCCAGGGGGCGGTGCTTCCGGCAGAGTCGGCACGCTTGATTGCGACACCGATGCTGATTTTGAGTCTTCATCACACCGAGGCAGACCTGCCGCTGATGGTCATGAGCTGCGGCTTTCCTGACCAAGGCCTTCGGCCGGTCCAAAGCTGCGCCCAAGGGTGGTGGCCAATCGCATCCTTACACGGAGAGCACCAGTGAACCTTGTGCGCTATCAGGTGTCCCGGCAAGGCGACATTGTCGATCGGGGGGTGTTTGCTGTATCCGGACCTCACAGGGTGCAGGTGGAGATGCTTACATCGGGACGACACCGTGTGTTGGATGTCACAACCCAGGTGCAGGCACTGGTAGACAGTGGCCATGTGGCGATGGACTTTAAGCTGGAAACCTGCGAAGTCATCGAAAAGTTCGGCGACACACTGCAACTGACAGAGACGTTCCAATTGACATTGTGCTTGGTCGATGCGCCACGCACCATTTGACTTACTTATCGCTGCACGCCATCATCACCAAATGGATCTAAAACTCATGACTGCTCACAGTGTGACCTGGCGTATATGGATCCTGGCTCTATTGGCCCTGTGCCCATTGTTTGTTCACGCAACCGATCAGCGGGTGATCGTGCCAGGGCCATTGAGCGTGCGAGATGCGGCTCAGTTGCGTGAAAGTTTGACGGGTTATCAACAGCATGGTCACTGTGAGGCGGTCAGGGATTTCCTGAATACTGCCCGTCAACTTGAGGCTGAGCATGTGGCTTCAAAACTGAAGGGCTGGATTATTGGTGGTATCGGGGGCACTTTGTTTACTGAGCAGGTGGTGTTTGACAGCATGTGCCGTGAAGTGGCTGAACAATATCGACACTTGAGTGAGGCTTATGCTGACAAGCGCAGTCATTTCACCATTCAACGCTTTGATCAGGTGCTGTCATTGGCGCATGACTCCGGCTACTGCGGCGTTGTGGTTGATTTGATCCACACTCAAAAAATGATGCGGGATACCGACTTGCTACGCTTACTTGAAGGCTATCACAACGGTCCTGTGGTGCGTCGTTTTGGGGTGATGAATTCGGAGGCCATGATAAGTGAGTGTGATTACGCCAAATACATATTGAGGCAACTTCTTGCTCAGGCTGTAGGGCAGTAGTATTAAGGAAGGTCTGAACAACTCCGCCCCATTGCGCGACAATGCCTCACCGTGATCGGGGTGAGTGCGATGCAGCTGTCGTTCGGTGATGCCGAGGGTCTGGGGAGCCGCAAGCGCACGCGGCGCGAGGTGTTTTTGGCGGAGATGGAGCAGGTGGTGCCGTGGCAGGCGCTGCTGGGTCTGATCGAGCCGCACTACCCGAAGATGGGCCGTCCCGGTCGCCAGCCCTATCCGTTGGCGACGATGCTGCGCATCCACTTCCTGCAGCAGTGGTATGCGCTCAGCGACCCGGCGATGGAAGAAGCCTTGTACGACACGCCGGTGATGCGCCGCTTCGCGCAGTTGGGCGGGCTTGCCGACATCCCGGACGAGACGACGATCCTCAACTTCCGCCGGCTGTTGGAGACGCACGGGCTGGCCGAGAAGCTCTTCGAGCAGGTCAACGCCCATCTTCAGCGCAAGGGCCTGAGCCTGCGCAGTGGCACGATCGTGGATGCCACGATCATCAGTGCGCCGAGCTCGACCAAGAACAAGGCGGGCGAGCGCGATCCGGCGATGCACCAGACCAAGAAGGGCAACCAGTGGTTCTTCGGGATGAAGGCGCACATCGGCGTGGATGACGCGTCCGGTCTGGTGCACCACGTGGAATGCACGGCGGCGAACGTGGCCGACGTGACGCAGGTGTACAAGCTGCTGCACGGCCGGGAAGACACGGTGTGCGGCGACAGCGGCTACACGGGTGCCGAGAAGCGCGAGGAGCTGCAGGACGTGGACGCCGGATTCCTGATCGCGGAGAAGCCGTCGAAGCTGCGTGCGATGAAGAACGAGCGCGAGCGGCGCTACGCCGAGCGGTGGGAGCGCTACAAGGCCAGTCTGCGGGCGAAGGTGGAGCACCCGTTCCGGGTGATCAAGCGCCAGTTCGGCTACACGAAGGTGCGCTACCGCGGCCTGGCGAAGAACGCGGCGCAGGTGCTGACGCTGTTCGCGCTGTCGAACCTGTGGATGGCGCGCCGGCGTTTGTTGCCGACGACGGGAGCAGTGCGTCCGTAAGGCGGGGAAACCCGCCAAAAACCGCCCTGCACGGGCGAAATCCGGCTCGAAAGCGACGCCAGGCCGGCGCCACGATGCCGCAATCCGGGCGGCAGAGCGGGTTGTTCAGACCTTCCCTAAAGCGGAGGTCGCCAAGGCGGAAGCCGAGCTGATCGTGCTCAACAATCGGCGCAGCGACATCGAGCAGGCCAATGCCCGCAAAGCCGCGCAGGCCGAACGGGAACTGGCCGATGCCCTGGCGCAGGCGCGTGAGGAACTGGCGCAGATCACCGGCACGGCGACCGATGCCGACCGGCAGGCGGCCATTGCCCGCAGCTACCGCGATCTGCGCTCGCGCCTCGCAGCGGAAATGGCGTGCTGTCGGTGCACCTGAACGGCGTGCTCGCCATTCAGATGAACGCGCAGGACACCATCCGGGGTGGCGGCCCGCTGCTCACCGCCTTCATCGGCGCGATACCATCCACCCCGGACTCACTGCCTGATTGGCTACAAGTTCCATACTCAGGTCAGAACTGCCGCCAGCGTTCGATCAGGACCTTCGCCTCGGCGCGGCTGCGGAACCACTCTCGGTTGAGCAGCTCGTCCCGCAGCTTGCCGTTAAAGCTCTCGACGAATCCGTTCTGCCAAGGGCTGCCAGGCGCGACGAGGCCCGGGCTGATGTGTTCGGTTACCTCGAGCGGTTCCACAACCCGAGAATGCGTCGTAGAGTTGCCCGGCGTGACCGGGAGTTTCAGGCCTTAATCAAACCGTCCTGGAAACGGGGTAGAACCCTTGGGGCGAACCAGCCCAAGTGCCTTTGGTCTGTGCGCTTTCGCAGAGGCAACGGCCCCGATCGCTGTTGAACCGACCGGGCTGACGGCTCCCGATCACGGATCAGCGTGAACGCTACGAAGAGTTTGAGAGAACTCGGGGGCGTGATCATGCGCCGGGGCCCGGCGCCATGGAGCGGCTTTGCCGTTATGTACCGAGGTGGCCTTGCTCTTGGCGATCCACGTCCTGACCGAGATCATGACTCGGACATGCGCTTTGCAACCACCTGCGCGCGAAAACCTCGGCCGGCTCCGGACGGGCGAAGTAATACCCCTGTGCTTCGTCGCAACCCAATGCCAGCAAGTGTTCCGCCTGCGCTGCCTCTTCCACACCTTCGGCCAGGGTCTTGAGGCCGAGGCTCTTCGCCATGGCAACGATGGCGGACACAATGGCGAGATCGTTGCGATCGGTCAGCATGTCCCGCACGAACGAGATGTCGATCTTCAGTTTATGAACGGGAAATCGCTTGAGGTAAGCCAGTGAGGAATACCCGGTGCCGAAATCATCGATGGACAGCGCAAACCCGGCCGAGGTCAGGGCGCGCGTGACCTCCACGGCACGTTCCGGGTCGCGCATCATGCCCGACTCGGTCAGCTCGAGCTCGATTGCAGAAGACGCTGCACCGGATTCGCGAGCGATCCTAAGACACCGGTCAACGAAATCGTCGTCCTCAAATTGTTTCGCGGCCACATTCACCGCGACCCTTCCGGGCAGCGGACACCCTCGTTCCTGCCAATGCCGCACCTGGCGGCATGCCCCGGCGAGCGCCCATTCGCCCAATGTACCGATCAATCCCCGTTCTTCCGCGATCGGGATGAATTCGGCTGGGGAAACCATGCCCCAATCCGCATCATGCCATCTCGACAGTGCCTCGGCGCCTACGATTTTGCCGCTGGGCAAATGCACCTGGGGATGATAGTGGAGTTGCAACCGTCCGGCGGCAAGCGCGGTTTCCAGGCGATGGACGATTTCCAGCTTCCTCGCCAAATCCGTACCCATCTCCGAACGGTAGAAGCGATAGCCCCCGCCGCTGGCCTTGGCCCGGTACATGGCGATGTCGGCGTGTTTGAGCAGCTCCTCGGCCGAGCGTCCATCTTCTGGATAGAAAGCAATGCCGATACTTGCCTTGAGCGCAAAAAACCGTCCATTGATTGCGAGAGGTTCGGCGAGCGCTTTTTTTGGATACGTTCGGCGATGAGGGCCGCGGCCGACTGGTTGGCCCCCATTGCAATCACGACGAACTCGTCGCCTGCCAGGCGCGCCAGGGTTTCCTCCTCTCGCAATGCGGCCTGAAACCGCCGGGCGATCTCGATGAGCGCCCGGTCGCCGATGGCGTGCCCCTGGGTGTCGTTGATCTCCTTGAAGCGGTCGAGATCCAAAAACAGAAGCGCCACCCGCTGTCCGTGGCGCTGGGCGCTCGCCAGCGCTTGCTTGAGCCGATCCAGGAACAACGCCCGGTTGGGCAGGCCCTGCAACGTGGTGGTGCGGGAGGACACGCCGGGGCTGAGCACCGTCGCGTTCATCGATCCGCAAACCATGGTCGCGTTGAGCGGCAACCCACAGGTGCGCGAGGTGGCCGATGACGCCGCGGCGCGGCTGGCTCGCGTGCGCGAACGCCTGGCGGCGGGATGAGGAACGCGGACCGGCGTCAGCGGCTCAGCACCCACTTCGCCAGCGTATCCAGCTCGGCCGGCGTCAGTCCCGGGTACGGCGGCATCGGCACCGTGCCCCACTTGCCGGCGCCGCCCGCGCGGATGTTGGCGGCCACCTGCTGCAGCGCATCGGCCTTGCCGGCGTATTTCGCCGCGACCTCCTTGAACGCAGGGCCCACGACCTTCTGCTCGACGGCGTGACAAGCGGTGCAATTGTTGGCCTTCAGCAGCGCTTCGGGCTGCAGCGACGCAGCGGTAGTGGGGGTTGCCGGTGCAGCGGTCTTCGGGGGCGGCGCGGCGGCCACCATGGCGGGTGCCGGTGTGGCAGCGGTGGTCTGCTCGGCGCCGTAGGTCTTGACGAGGTAGTCGACCATTGCCGGAATGTCCTCGTCGGAGAAGGGCGCACCGAACGGGTGTTTCATCTTCTTCACCGTGGCTTCCCAGTAGCTGCGCGGGGAGGTGGACGGCTGGTACTGCACATATTGCGCCGAATGACAGGTCATGCAGTTCTGCTGCACCAGCCGGTAGCCCGGCAGCTCGCTGGGCTTGTATGCGGCCGTCTCAGCGGGCAGCGTGATGTCCAGCGCGAAAGCGGCAGGCAGCGCGGCCGTCGCCGATATGATCCCCACGAGAACGCGCAGGCAGTAACGTTGTTTTGTGCTCATGCCTGTTCTCCTCATGCCGCGACGACGCGCGTGGTCTCGACGACGTTGCGCATGTAGCCGGCCGGGTTCCACAACGCGGACAGCGGCTGGCTTTGACCGATGCGGTTGACCGCGCGCACCTTCAGTTCATGAGCGCCTCGCTTGCTCGGCTTGAAGGCCACACTCCACTCGCGGAAGGAATACTTGCCCAAATCCTTGCCGAGCCGGGCTTCCGTCCAGGTGTGTCCACCATCGGCGGAGAAGGCGACTTCGGTGATGCCGAAGCCGCCGTCGAAGGCAATGCCGCGCACCACCGTCTCGCGCCCAACGCGCACCTTGTCGCCGTCGCGCAGGCTGGTGATGAACGAGCGCACGTTGAACCGGTTGATAGGCACGGTCTTGGCTGGCGCCTTGCCCGGCTCCACGCAGGCGCAGGCGTTGTCGGGAATGCGGTAGGCCGTACTCATCCAGAACCCGTCGAACGCCTTGTCCAGCACTTGAATGTCGGACAGGTGCTTGACCCAGTAGGTGCCGTAATGGCCGGGAACGATCAGCCGGACCGGATAGCCGTTGAGCATCGGCAGGTCCTCGCCATTCATCGCCCAGGCCAGCATCACCTCGCCGTCGAGCGCGTGGTCGACCGCGAGCGCCTTGACGAAGTCCGGGCTCTCGCCTTGCAGCGGCGGATGGTCCAGGCCATTGAAGCTCACCTGCACGGCACCGGCCTGCACGCCGGCCTTCTCCAACACTTTCTTCAGCGGCACCCCTGTCCAGCGTGCGTTGCCCATCGCGCCATTGGACAGCTGGCCGCCGTTGGCGCGCGGCGTGAAATGCCCGCGGCTGTTGCCGGAGCACTGGTTGACCGCCACCAGCTCCACCGGGTCGGCCAGACGCTTCAGGTCGTCCAGCGACAGCTCCAGCGGCGTGTTGACCTTGCCGCCCACGCGCAGCCGATAGCTTTGCGGATCGATCGAGGTGGGAATGCCGCTCCAGTGGTAGCGCACGAAGAACGCGTCGTTGGGCGTGATGACGCCTTCGTTGAAGACCGAAAACGGCGTCTCCAGCTGCGGCGGCCGGCTGGTCAGCAGGATCAGCGGGCGCTTCTGCGGAAAGGCCACCAACTCGCGCTCGCCATTGTCGAACGGCAACACGACGCGACCCGCAGTCGCCGCAAGCGCCTCGGCGGTCGGACCCATCAGGCCGGCACCGGCGCCGATGGCGCCCAAGGTCTTCAGCACACGGCGGCGCGCAGGCCAGGGGGGGGTGTCGTCACGCTCCATGTTTGTCTCCTTCTTCGAGTAGATGGGAAACCGCGCCCTATCGGGCGCTCACCAGAACTGCATTCGACGCCTGCGCCGCCGCATCACCTTCGACCACGAGAATCTGCGCGACGGAAGGCGTTTTCGACGACATGGTGGTCACCGCGTCTCGCAGCGGGCCGATCACCGTGCCGTTGGCCGCCCCGGCGGGGTTGGTCTTGAAACTCGCGATCGGCGAACGCTGGCTGCTCACATACACGTTGTACACCGTTTTCGGCTTGAGCTTGAAGAGGAAGACTTCCAGAGCGTCCACCAGCCCCAGGTTGCGCGCCACGACGAAGCCGCGGGCCTCTCCCTGCGTGGCTTTGAGCGTAATGTTGACTGGCTCGTCGTTGACGCGGGGCACGAGGTGGGCTGTGCCCGTGCCGCTGGGCACGGCGTTCGACACATAGACCAGCGCCTGCGGGGCCTGCCCCACGGGTGCGCGAGCGATCACCCGGTCGGTGGCGGTGTCGATCACGTCCACCGCGTCACCGTTTTCCAGCCCCACGTACATGCGCGTGCCATCGTCGGATGGCCAGATGCCGTGCGGTAGCGCGCCCACCGGGATGGTGGCCAGCAGCTTGGGCGTGGCGTCGGTGGTGTAGACCTTCACCACGTTCTCGCCGCCGATGGTCACGTAGGCCAGCGTGCCGCGTGCGGTCTTGGCGAACCCGAGGTGGTTGGTGATGAATCCGGTCTCGATCACGCCCTTGACCTGAAGCGTATCGGTGTCGATGCGGGTCACCTTGCCCACGTCCTTGTGCGTCATCCACACTTCCTTGAAGTCCGGGGTTAACTGCAGGAAGGGCGAGAACGGGCTGACCACCGGGATGCGCTTGATCACCTTGCGCGTGGGCACGTCGATCACGTCCACCTCCGGCGTGAAGCTGTGCACCACGAAGGCGATGTTCTTCTGCGGATGGAACAGCACCATGCCCGGCCCGGGCGCGGTTTCGATGCGGCCGACTTCCTTGAAGGTCGCGGCATCGATCACGGACACGTAGTTCTCGCCGCGCACGACCGCCCACACGTGCTTGCCGTCCGGCGTGAAGAACGCCTCGTGCGGCGAGCGGCCGATGTAGGCGATGCCTTTGACCTGGTTGGTGGCGGTGTCGATGAAGGCGACCGAATTGGAGCCGTTGGAAATCGCGACCAGGGTCTTGTGGTCAGGCGAGAAGCCCAGGCCGTGCACGTTGAGCTCACCCTTGTACAACGGCGACAGCACCTCCGGCCGCACGTTGCCCAGCCGGATCTGGCCCAGCAGCGTGTTGGACGAAGGATCGATCACCGACACCGTGTTGGTGTTCTGGTCGGCGGTGTAGACGCGATCGGCGGGGGCCGGCGCGGCCAGCGCGATGCCGCTGCACATCACCAGTTGCAGGGCGAGGAAGAGTCGTTTCATCATCGGGTTCCTTGTGTCGTTTCGGTTGAGTGGGATGGGTGCGCCGCTGCGGCCTTGGCGGCGGCATCGTCGGCATGCCGTGCAAGCCAGGCCTGCATCAGTCGAATCTCGTTGCGCTGCTCGACAATGATGGACAGTGCAAGGTTGCGCAGTTCCGGGTCCTTGGTGGACAGCAGCACAGCCTTGGCCATGTCGATGGCGCCTTGATGGTGCGGGATCATCATCACGACGAAGTCGTGGTCGGGGTTGCCGTTCATCGGGGCGGTACGCATGCCGTGGTCCATGACCGCCATCGCGTCGTCCATCAACTGGGCGAAGGACTTGGCGGTGCTGGCCACGAAGCTCGGCGGGGGCGGTGTCTGCGCTTCGGCCGCTGGGGAATGAGCATGCTGCGCCAGGGCCGGCAGGCTCGCCAGCATGGCCAGCGCCGCCATCGCCCACTGGCGGGCGGGTCTCGGTGATGTCATCTTGAAAGCGAGAGGCTGCATGGATCAGCTCGGTTGAAGTTGGGCGTAGACGGCCGTGGCGATGCGCGCCAGCTCGCCTTTGTCGATGCCGGCCGATAAGGCGTAACCGAACTTGCCGTCGATCCAATAGAACACATTGACCGGCCCCTCCTGCGCGAAGCGGAAGCCGGTATCCTGATTGGATGCTTGCTCGTTCGTGACGTACAGCGTCAGGCGCTGCCCCGTGGTGTCGTGGTACATGAACTGCGCCACCGGGCCGCTCGATCCGGGCAACAGGCGCCCGCCGATCAGTTCGTAGCCCAGTGCACCCAGCTTCGGGGGGCGGATCTTCGCGCCCAAGCGCTTGGACAGCCAGGCGACCAACTGGTCTTCCTGGTCGGCGCCGATCTCCACCGGTCGCCGCACGTCGGGGCTGTAGACCACGTGCGCGATGGCCGCTTGCCGCGGCAGGCTGCCGGCCGCCGCGTTGACGATGACCGCCGGCCCACGGGACGACTGCGCGAGCATCTCCGCGGTTTGCCATGCGCCGCGCCCCACCCAGCCGGCGCCTGCGCCGAAGAACACCAACGCAAAGCCTGCCGCCACGCGTTCGAGCGACCAGCGCGGCAGGCGTGCACCCGCGTGGCGTGCAGCGGCGCGCGTACGCGGCGCCCGGGCCGCGTGCAGCAAGGTGTCGGGGACGGCTTCGTCCAGCACCGCGCCGTACAGCGCCTTGATCGCCTGTTTGTCTTGCCGGTAGGCCTGCAAGCGCTGCGCCTCCTGCGGGCGCTCGGCCAGGTAGGTTTCGATCTCGGCGCGCCGGGATTCGGGCAACAGGCCGTCGACAAAGGCATGCAGATCCGCTTCAGTGATGGGCAACGGGTTCATTTCACCACCTTCAATGCCGTGGGTTGGATGCGTCCCTCCATCACGCCGCGCAGGCGCGCGCGGCCACGCGACAGCCGCGACATCACGGTGCCCAGCGGCACACCGAGCGTGCGCGCGATCTCGTCGTAGCTCATGTCCTCCAGCGCCACCAGCAGCAGCACCTCGCGCTGCTCGGGCGGGAGCTGCCGCAGTGCAATTTCGAGATCTCTCATTTCGAGGCCGTCGGTCTGTGAAGCCCTGACCGGCGACGCCAGCGCTTCTTCGTCCAGCGGCACGGCTACCACGGCGGGCCGGCGGCGCTGGTCCACATGCAGGTTGTGCAGAATGCTGAACAGCCAAGCGCGCATGTCGCCGTCCGGCCGCCAGTTGTCGATGCGGGCCCAGGCCCGCTCCAGAGCGTCCTGCACCAGATCGTCGGCAGCGGCGTGGTCGCCGACCAGCGCGCGAGCGTAGCGCCGCAGGCGCGGCAGGGCCGCCACCATCAGCGCGCCCGCCTCGGTCAACGCCACGTCCTGGGCCTTCATCGCGCACCGACGCCGTTCGCTGCCGTCGCCCGTGGCTGCTCAGTAACTGGCCACTGACAGTTTCGGATCGATCTGCCAGGTTTCGTTGACGATCTTGGCGTCGCGATAGGTCAGAACGTAGCGCACCTTGATCGGCTGCTTGCCCTCGAACTGCACGTTGGCCGTCACGGTGGCGCCCTTGGGGTTGGCCGATTCCTCCACCTTGTCGATCGACACCTTCAGAGTCCCTTGCGACTTGGTGAACTTCTCCCAGACCCCGCGGATCGCGTCAGCGCCCGCGTAGCTGCCATCCAGCGGCCCCCCAACCCAGGTGAGTTGGGCGTTGTCGGCGTAGCCCCGCATCAGCACGGCCAGATCGCCCGAGCCGATGGCCTGGAAGTGCGTGCGGGCGTCGTCGGCGGGTCCGGCGAACGCCGTGCCGCTGAACAGGGTCGCGAGAGCGAAAGCGGTGGCGGTGGCGGTGGCGGTGAGTCGTTTCATGATCGGTAGTCCTTAGTACGTGGGTGGAAGAAATGAGGTTGACATTGAGGTATACGGGAGCGTCGGCCGGTTTATTCCCGCCTGGGCGCAAAACTCATCGCCTCATCGCGGCATGCTTCACCCCAGCCAGTGGCTGACGGCCCGGTTCACACCATAGCCGCCGACCATCAGAAAACCGAACAGCGTGGCCGCCAGCAGCAAGGGCTTAAGGCCCGCTTGGCGGATGGCTCCCACGTGGGTACGCAGCCCGAGCGCGGCCATCGCCATGGCCAGCAGCACGGTGTCGAGCTGCACCAGGGCCGCGACCCATTGCGGCGGCAGCCACCCCAGCGAATTCACGCCGGCGGCGGCGATGAACACCAGCGCGAACCAGGGAATGGTGATGCGGGCCGCGCCACCCTGTCCGTCGGCCCGGTCGGCCCTTGACAGCGCCAGCAGGAACGGCGCAAGCATCATCACGCGCAGCATCTTGACGATGACGGCCGTGGCGGCGGCCGGCTCGCTGACGCTGCGCCCGGCGGCCACCACCTGCGCCACCTCGTGGATCGTCGAGCCCGCGTACACGCCATAGGCCTGCTCGGACAGGTGCAGGTACGGGTACAGCAGCGGGTAGGCGAACATCGCCAGCGTGCCGAACACGACCACCGTGGCCACGGCCACCGACACCTTGTGCGCCTGCGCGCGCACCACCGGCTCGGCGGCCATCACGGCGGCGGCGCCGCAGATCGCGCTGCCCGCGCCGATCAGCATCGAGGTCTGCCGGTCCAGCTTGAACACGCGCGTGCCCAGCTGCAGCGCGAGAACAAAGGTCAGCGCCACCATCAGCGCATCGATCACCACGCCGGCCCAGCCGATGGCGCCGATCTGCTGGAAGGTGATGCGAAAACCGTACAGCACGATGCCCGCGCGCAGCAGCCGGTTCTTGGAGAAATCGACCCCGGCAGCCGTGTGCGCGGCGATGGCCGGAAAGAACGTGTTGCCGGCCACGATGCCCAGCACGATGGCCAGCGTCAGCGCCGACAGGCCCCAGCGCCCCGCCCAAGGCGTCTGCGCCGCCACCATGGCGGCGGCGGCAAGTAGCCCCGCCAGCGCCAGGCCTTGCCACCAGGCACGCGTCCTCCAGGTCGGAGGCGCAGAGGTCGTGGCGGACAACGAGGTGGACATGGTCGGACTCCTTCACGGAAAACGTTGGCTGGCGCTTAGAGACCGCTATGAGCGCCGCGATGCACGTCAGCTTCCTGCATCTGGTACCATGAGTCCAATACATTCTTTTCAAGAAAACGTAACTTTAAGTTATGCGACTGAATCTTCACCTGCTGCGCGTGTTCTTCACTGTGGCTGAGCTGCGAAGCTTCTCGCGCGCGGCCGAGGCCCTGTTCATCAGCCAGCCCGCTGTCTCCAAAGCCGTGCGCGAGCTGGAATGCCAGATCGGCCTACCCTTGCTCGAACGTGGCGCGGGCGGCCCCAAGAGCGCCCGGGGCGTGCAACTGACGCCGGACGGTGCGGCGGTGTTCGAGCATGCACGGGGCATCTTTGCGCTGGAGCGGGCCGCGATCGAAGACGTGCAGGCGCGCGTGGGGCTGCAGCGCGGTCGCCTGCGGGTGGGGGCCAGCACCACCGTGGGTGCCTACTGGCTGCCCCAACTGCTGGCGGACTTTGTGCATCGCCATCCAGCCGTCGATGTGCAAGTGGTTCAGGGCAACACGCAGATGGTCTGCGAGGCCCTGCTCGACTGCCGCATCGACATCGGTCTGGTCGAGGGCGATGTGCACGACCCGCGTCTTGCAGCGCACACGTGGCGCGAGGAGCCGCTGTGCGTCGTCGCTGGCGTGCACTCGCCGCTGGCGCGCAGCCGACGCCTCACCGCCGCCACACTGAGCAGCGAGATCTGGCTGCTGCGCGAGCCGGGCTCCGGCACCCGCGACGTGGCCGACCGGCTGCTGCACGAACTCGCGATCCGGCCACAGCGATGCATAGAGATCGGCAGCAACGAAGGCATCGCCCGCGCCGTCGCGGCCGGCCTGGGGGTGGCACTGCTGCCGATGCGCGTGGTGCGCGAGCTGCTGGCGCTGCGTGAAGTGGCTGCCCTCAAGCTATCAGGCGCACCCAAGCTGGTCCGGCTCCTGTGGCGCGTGGAACTGAAGGGCCGTCCGCCGTCGCCGCTGGTGCTGGCCTGGCGTGAGGCGCTGGCGCGCCCGCTCGCGCACTGACCGGGCGCGAGCGGGCCGCTCTGCTGTCGTTGCCTTCAGGAGTAGTCGTCTGAGCTGCGCGAGTTACTGGCACCAGATCGCATTCACAAGCTGACCGAGCAGGAGTTCGTAGATGCCGTTTCCCGGGTGCACGCGATCCGAGACCAGGCCGTCAGGCAGGGATACGAGCACTTGGTCTTGCCTGACCGACCGCAGGCCGGCGACGACAAGGTGGAAAAGTTCGGCGAGTGGCTCTGACGGCAGCGATTCGCGGAACGCGATCCGCAGCGACGACTGCCGAAGTGGCTTATTGCTTCAATCGCCGATTCGATCTTAAAACCACCCTCCCGCGCCTGATCATCGCAGCGGCGCGTACGTGCGCTTGCCCGTTGCAGATGATCAGGTGGGCTGAGGGACATTGCTAAGGAAGGTCTGCAAAACCTTCCTGCCAGACTGCCGGGATGGGACAATAGCGACATGAAGCAGATGAGTCTGGAGGCGCCGATGTATACGGGCTTTGAGCTGCGCGCCAAGCGCACCCGCAAGCGTGCGTTTTTGGAGCAGATGGACCGTGTGGTGCCGTGGGCAGAGTTGGTCGCACTCATCGAGCCGTATGCGCCGAAGGCGGGTCCCAAGGGTGGGCGGCCACCCTTTGCGGTAGAGAAGCTGCTGAGGATTCATTTTTTGCAGCAGTGGTTTGGTCTGTCGGACCCGGCGGTGGAGGAAGCCTTGTACGACACGCCGCTGCTGGCGAGCTTTGTTGGTCTGGACCTGGGGGTGGATGTCGTGCCGGATGAGAGCACCATCCTGCGCTTTCGCCACCTGCTGGAGCAACACGGCCTGAGCCAGCGTATCCTCGAGACGGTCAATCGCATCCTGACCGAGCGTGGCCTCATGCTCAAGAGCGGCACCATCGTGGATGCCACGCTCATTGCTGCTCCCAGCTCGACCAAGAACGCCCGCCGTGAGCGCGACCCTGAGATGCACCAGACGAAGAAGGGCAACCAGTGGTACTTCGGCATGAAAGCGCACGTTGGGGTCGACGCCGAGACAGGGCTGGTACACACGGTGGTGGCCACCGCTGCCAACGTCTCGGATGTGACGCAGGCGCATCGGCTCTTGCACGGGCAAGAGACCGACGTCTTTGCCGATGCGGGCTATCAGGGAGTGGACAAGCGAGCGGAAAACCAGGGCAAGCAAGTCGCTTGGCACGTGGCCATGCGGCCGGGCAAGCGCCGGGCATTGGACAAGCGCACTTTTCTTGGCCAGGTGATGGATGCCTTGGAACGCACCAAGGCGCGCATTCGTGCCAAGGGTGAGCATCCGTTTCGGGTACTCAAATGCCAGTTTGGCTACCGCAAGACGCCCTATCGAGGCTTGGCCAAGAACGGCGCGCAGCTCAACGTCCTGTTTGCGCTGGTCAATCTGTGGCTGGCGCGCAAAGCCTTGCTGGCTGCGACGGGATAAGTGCGCCCGCAGTGGGCTCACTGGGGCCGGATGAGGCTGCAGAGGGCCCACGAAGGGGCTTGCTGGAGCCCAAGAACCGTTCAGCATCTGTTTCGATCCCATCCTACGAAACGATATTGACCCTGAACTCGTCGCCACGAACGAGTGGGCGGGGTAGTGCAGAGGTTCCTTAGGTTACCCACAAGTTGCAACGGGCCTGACCTGAATGTGGAAGCGGAAGGTCTGGGATGAATCAGAGGTGCCACTTCCGCGTTGAATGTCAATCGTGCCGGGACGCATTGACCGACTGCCGACCAGAAAGACACCGACCCGCGGCTCATCGCCTTCGGGCACCGCGAGTTGCTCCAGTCGCACCAATTGCAGGGTGGTTGCCTGACCGTTTGTCATCCTCCACCCATCATTCAGGTGCCCCGTGACGCTGATCCACAATGTATTGCGATTCGCATCCAGCACAAACTGTGGTTCTGGCTCGTTCTGGCTGGTCATGAGGGGAATGGGCTCGCCACTCGGCGTTGGTTGTGGATACACCATACCGAGCACAACAGAGTAGTTCCATCCCGATGGACTGCTCAGTTGCATCTCTGCCTTGCCGAAACTGGCTGCATGAACGTACACCCACTTTCGTGCCGCCGACAAACGCTCGACCGGTGCATCCGAAGGTGACCTTTTGAACATGGGGCGAAGACGCTCGACGGCATCGTCTCCAAGAACCTCAAGCGGTGCCATTGCGCCTTGTTGCAGCGGCTTGACGATGACGGTCGCATCTGTCGGCACGGCATAGGCATACACCCATCCAATGGGCATGTTGTGAGGCTCTGGCGCGCGTGGTTTGCCTGAGGTGCCATCCGGTGACCAATGACGCAGGTGGATCACACGATCTGGCACCTGTGTTTCAACGCAAGCGGTCACGGTACCTTGTCCACACAACAGGAGCCCCAAGGCAACGTAGTGGGCGTGGCCGATAAGGGGGCGCCACAAGGCAGGCTCTGTGCTCATCCATGCTCCGAATGTGTGAATCCAAGAGGGCGACTGTCTCAGCGAGTGTCGTCCACCCGAAGAGATTCTGAGGGATCTCGCCAAAGACATGAAAGGGGGCTCCACCCATGGTGAGCTGGCGAGATGGCGACTTGCTGGTGACGATCGTCGGGGTGGGAGCGCTGCGTCAGCTTGCGCTGATCACCATAGGCATATTGAATCAGTCGCCCTGTGGTGTCGGTGGACTTCAGCAAATTGCCGGCACCGTCATGCTCATAACTGACACTGATACCCGCTGGATCGCGTACCTGGGTCAGCTTGCCTGCCTCACTCCAGTGCAGCGTCAACGTCTGGCCAAGGCTGTCCTGAATGTGCGTCGCTCGGCCAGCTTCGTAGATCACCTCAAACTTGTACCCGTCCCAGGCTTCGCGGCTCAACAATCGCCCCTGTTGATCGAAAAAGTCTTCATGCCCGCTACATGATCCGCGACGGTAGCCCTGGGCGGTCACTTGCAAGTAGCCTGAAGCGCAACGGGAATCTTGCAACAGCGTTCGGGTCGGCAGGGCCAGAATCCAGCCGCTCGGCGCCTCATCCGGTCGGGGGCGGCGATAGACATGTTGCGGGCCATTGCCGTTCTCGTGAATCACGAAGGCGCCATTTGTACCCGCCGCCACGTAGGTCTCATATACAGAGCCCCAGCCGGTGCCCACCCAGCCCGAATGAGTAGACTGGGCGTTGTAGGTACGCTCAAAGGCCAATGTGTGCTGATGGACAGTCATGGCCACATCGCGGTGGGACAAATGGACGTGATCACCTTGCCGGGTTAGCTCTGCCCAACTTGGGGTCAATGACAACTGCAGGACCAAGCAAGCGGTGACCGAGCTTTTCACGGGTTGACAGGTCATGACCACTTCCTTACCTCATGGCGCGTCTGCATTGGCCTGCAGGCGTGTGGCCGAGAATTGCGATTCACCATCGCGCCGAACCTGCAGCACGACTTGAGCGGGATCGGCGGTGTCACCCACGGACCACGCCAGCTCACGGGCTTCACCTTCTGCCATGGGGGACAAGGATCGACGCTGCAGGCCGTACGTGCGATCGACAAAAAATACCTCCATGCCTTGTGTCCGCTTGCCAGTGTTGTGCAGGCTCAGCCCGATCTCAGTGGGGCCGCGCCGATGCACAGAGACCTTCACCGTCGATTGCGGGTTGGCAAAGGCCGCATAGAGCAGTGAACGTGCCAGAAACACCCGCGTGAGCGCAGTTTCCCACTGCTCTCGCAAGCCACCATCGGCCGCGTGCCAGCGGGGATCGGATGTCAGTGTGAACCTGGGGCGCACCTCCGTGCCCACCCACCATTCAATCGACTGTGGTTTGAGCACAATGCGGGCGTCCGCAGGCTGTGAGTCATCGACCCAGACGGTTCGATCGCGCATCGGCGCGACAGGGCTTCGGACCACCGCACGCGGCATGCACCGAGGTTGGCACGCCGTCATGTCCAACTGAAGTACCAAATCTGGTGGATGTGCATGTGAGACGTTGGCATGCCCCATCAGGCCGATCCAGACCATTCCCAATCCAGCCAGGGGGCTTGCCCAGCGACGCGTGACGGTCACAACTCACTCCTTGTCATCTGGTCAATGGCGTTCACGGACGATGGTAATGGTGCTTCAACGATCTGTGGGGGGGTTCTTTGCCAACATCTTGGACGGATCGTTGATACTTCCACCGCGTTAACCTCACATCGGAGCGCTCTCATGCACAAGCTTTTACCCGCTTTGGCCCTTCTTGCCATCCACTGCATGAGCCGTGCCGATGTGCTGCCCCCGCAGGTGGTTGACGTGGGCTTGCGCATGCAAAAGCACCCCAATCTGGTGGACCGCATTGAGCGACATTGTTCGGGTAGAAAGTCAGGCGATGCCTGCGTGCTGCCTGGGACGCCATTTTCTGGAGGGGGCGCGGGCTCCTGCAAACGCACCTTGAACACACAGGCGCTCACCATCGATCTGGTGTGTGATGTCGAATCAAGAGTCATCATCGATCGCCAACTGCCTGGTGACGATGTGGGCTGGGTACATGACGCTTCGTTGTGTCGCCAGCCTGAGAACATGGCCCCTGGATTTCTGAACTGCAAGCCGCTGGCGGCGCCTCCGGTCGATGTGTTTTGCCAAGACAAGACGGTGGGGGCTGCCTGCGTGGCCGAGATGCGCATCACCGGCAAAGGCGGCGTGCATCGCTTCCCTGGCGTCTGTGCGCGTGTGACGGAACGCCGGGGTTTCTATTACCAGGGACACCGCGAGATGACGCGTGACGTCATCCAATGCGAAGCACCTGCTTTGCCCCCTCCGGAGTTTGAAACCGTCGGCTGGTTCAAAAAGCTGTTCCAGTGAGGTGTGCCTGATCTTTTGGAGCACATGCATGCGTCGTGCCTCGCATTTGCCGTCATGCCTTCCCCTTGAGCGTCGACATGGGGAGGTTGTGTTGTTGCTGGCGCTGGCCCTGTTGATGCCAGTTCCGCTGTATCTGGTCTCACTCGCGTTGTTTGGCTTGCCTCACGTGATCGCAGAGTTGGCATACATCTCGCATCGATACCGGGGCAGATGGCCATGGCGCTGGTGGATACCCATTGGTTTGACGCTGGCTTGTCAGGCGGTCGTGCGCACTGGCGTGTGGCTGGGGGCGTACCCTCAGGATGTAGGGCAAATTGCAGACTTGGCGACCTTGCTGGTGTTGGCGATCGTCATGGCGGTGGCTCCCATGCGCCTTGCCTGGCCGGCTCGGCTCTGCGCCCTTGCCATGGCGATTGGGCTTTTCTGGCTATTGGAACAAGGTCAGTGGCTGATCGCTTTGCTGATCTTGTCGATGGTCCACAACTTCACCCCTCTGGGTTTGGCTTGGGATCTGGCGCGAGAAAATCGGCAGCATCGTCCCATGCTTCGCGCGTTTGCCATTTACTTCAGCCTGCCTGTGGTGGTGGCCATGGCAGGGTACTCGGGGCATGAGGTCTTCCTGCGCACATCTGAAAACGAAGCGAAGTTGCTGGCACAACAGATTCCCCATTCTTGGTTAGCCTGGGGTGAAGGACAGCAGGGGGCCCTGATGAGCGCTTTGGCGATGGCACAGTGCCTTCATTACCTGGCGGTCATGCGCTGGCTACCCGCGACAGCACGCACCGCTTCGGTCGCCGTGATGGGAACAAAGCTGGTGTGGTTGACCGTGATCGCTGCCAGTGTCTTGATGGTGTACTTCTGGATCGACTATGGTCGGGCGCGTCAGCTGTACGGCATTGCCGCAGGATTTCACGCCTGGCTTGAGTGGCCGATTCTGTGGATGGTGCTGATAGGCCAGCCATCTGGCCCACCACAGACGTGATGCAGACATCGGACGGTTGAATGCATCAACATGAGGCATGGTTCCTGTCGTTGGTGGTGGAGTTGCCACTCCTCGTGGTGATGCTGTACCCGTACGATGTGAGGCGTGTGGTGTTGGCTGGAATGGTGGCCACATCCTTGACTCACCCGGTGGCATGGTGGGCATCGGGATTGCTGGCGCCTGCCGAGTACCTACAGGGCATTCTGATCATTGAGCTCGTGGTGTGGGCCACGGAGAGTCTCTTGCTCCGATTCATGCTCCCGGCTCCATGGACCGTCGCTGTGGCATGTGCCTGCTTGGCGAACATGGCTTCCATGGCGGTGGGGTGGCTGATCTGACGTGTCCATGCCTTGCGTCTCAGCCGGACGACACCTCAGCCGACGTCTGGTCCATCACGCCAGCGGTCCAGTACCGCAGCCACCACCAGCGTGAACGCCGCAGGCAGCACCCAGCCCATGGTCACGTCGGCCAGGGGCAGGCTCTGGAATAAGCGGGTGGTCACCCCTAACCCGATGCCGGCCGCATTGAGGCCATCGGCTGCGCCAAACACGCAGGTCACGGTCATGACGGGGCGGAATACCCGCTCGGGCACGCGCCACAGGCCATCTGCCAGGCTGAGCACCACCAGCATGATGGCCAGCGGATACAGGCCCATCAGCACCGGGATGGAAAACTGGATCAGTTGGGTGAGCCCGACGTTGGAGATCAGCAGGCTCATCAGCACGAAGAGCGTGGCGACCCGCCGGTAAGGCTGGCCCAGCAGCTCACCGAAGTACTCGCCACACGCCGTCATCAGGCCCACGGCGGTGGTGAGGCAGGCCAGCACGATGACCACGGCCAGCAGCAGCAGGCCGGAGGTGCCGAAGGTATGCTGCACATAGCGCGTCAGCAACTCGCCGCCATTGCTGGCACCTTGTGCCAGAACGGCGCTGCCAGCGCCCAGGTAGAACAGCGAGAGGTAGACCAGCGCCAGCGCTGTGGCGGCAATCAGCACGGCGATCACCGAGTAGCGGGTGACGAGGCGGCGCTCGAACACGCCGCGGTCGCGCACCGCCGTGGCAATGACGATGCCAAAAACCAGCGCGCCCAGCGCGTCCATGGTCAGATAGCCTTCCAGAAAGCCCTTGAGCAGGGGCTGGGCCACGTAGTCGCCCTGGGGCAGAGCCACCGGGCCGGCGGGCAGGTGCAGGCCGGCGGCGCCGAGCAGGATCAGGGCCACGATCAGCACCGGGGTGATGAGCTTGCCCACCATGTCGATGAGGCGGCCTGGAAACAGCACCAGCGCCCACACCACCAGGAAAAACACGCCGCTGTAGACCGACAGGGCCAGGGTGCCCTCGCCACTGAAGGGGCTGATGCCGATTTCGAACGAGGCCACCGCCGCACGCGGGGTGGCAAAGAGCGGGCCGATCACCAGGTAGACGGCCACCGCCAGCGCGGTGCCAGCGCGCTGGCCCAGCGGTGCGGTCAGGGCGGGCATGCCGCCGCCCACCCGGGCCAGTGCCACCACGGTCAGCAAGGGCAGGCCCACGGCCGTGATCAGAAAGCCAATGGCGGCGGGCAGCAGATGCGCGCCGGCCTGCAACCCTGCCAGGGGCGGAAAGATGATGTTGCCCGCGCCCAGAAACAGCGCGAAGGTCATGAACCCCAGAGCCAACAGATCAGAATGATTCAGACGCGCCATGTTCAACTTCAGACCTGATTAGAAACCTGCCTCAGCGAGGCTCACCCCATGAGCTTGTGACTCACTAATCTGTGGTCTTCTTACAGTGGGGTGAGCACCATGGCCTTCAACCAGATTCAGTTCCAGCACGGCATGTCGATTCCGGAATTCCTTCGTAGCTTTGGCACCGAGGCACAGTGCGCCGAAGCGATCAAGGCCGCGCGCTGGCCTGAGGGATTTCGCTGTCCGCGCTGCTCCAGCAGTGATCACTATGTGGTCGGCCACGGTGTCCGTAAGCTCTTCCAGTGCAATGGCTGTCGGCATCAGACCTCCCTGACCGCAGGCAGTCTCATGGCACACACCAAACTGCCCCTGACGACCTGGTTCTTGGCCATCTACCTCATCAGTCAGGCCAAAACCGGCCTGTCTGCCCTGGCGCTCAAGCGTCAGCTTGGCGTGAGCTATCCCACTGCCTGGCTGTTGCATCAGAAGATCAACCGGGCCATGGCCTCGCAAGACGCCACCCACCAACTCAGCGGCACGGTGCAACTCGATGACGCTTACCTCGGAGGCGAGCGCACAGGCGGCAAAGTCGGTCGGGGCTCCGAGAACAAGGTCCCCTTTGTCGCGGCTGTCTCGGTCAATGATCACGGGCATCCGATGTTCATCAAGCTCAATGTGGTCAGAGGGTTCACCTCTGAAGCGATCAGCAAGTGGGCCAAGTCCAATCTGGCACCGGGCACCAGCGTGCACAGCGATGGTTTGGCCTGCTTCAGTGCGGTGGCCGATGCCGGTTGCCTTCACCTCCCGATGGTGGTCGGCTCCCTCAAGCCGCGCGACCTGCCCAGCTTCAAGTGGGTCAACACCGTGCTGGGCAATCTCAAGACCACGTTGGCCGGAGCCTTCCATGCCCTGAACTACCGCAAGTACGCCGAGCACTACCTTGCTGGCTTCGCCTACAGGTTCAACCGCCGCTTCGATCTGCGTGGTCTGGTCGCAAGTCTCATCGTCGACGTCGTGAGAGCAAAGCCCATCAAGGAA